>JAKVKZ010000024.1 GCA_022484565.1 Muribaculaceae bacterium | reverse complement strand
CAGCGGCAGCTATGAGATGAGCCTCAGTGAACTCAGTGCAGGAGTTTATATCGTGAACGTGAACGGAACAGCAACCAAAATAACCATACGGCGATGAAAAGGTTTACAATGATCATGATGGCGATGGTGGCTATAGCCACCGCAGCCTTTGCGCAGAGCAAAATCTACGTTTACCGCAATGCAGGAAATACGGTTATCATTCCCGACAGCACAATTCAAGGCATGGAATGCAGCAAGGTGGATTCGCAAATGGTGACGCATACCAACTATGTGATGCAGATAATAAAAACTGCAAGTGGGGATGTGAAGATTCCGCTTTCTGAAATCGACAGCATTTCTTTTGTAAATCCCATCAAGCAGGCAGTGAATCTTGGGCTGAGTGTATGTTGGGCAAGCTACAATGTTGGAGCCACTAAACCAGAAGAATTTGGAGGATATTATGGTTGGGCTGACCCTACAGGAACAAAGACATCGACAAATCCAAGTGATTATCCAAGTGCTAATCCGCCGAGCAACATCAGTGGCACGGAATACGACATAGCCCGTGCGAAATGGGGAGATACTTGGCGGTTACCGACATACAAAGAGTGTAAAGAATTGGCCGACAGTTGCACATGGACACTGACCACACAGAATGGAGTAAGCGGCTACAAAGTGGTAGGGCCAAATGGTAACAGCATATTTTTGCCCAAAGCAGGTCAACGTTACGGCACTGATTTTAAATACGTTGGAGAGTTCGGCTACATCTGGAGTGATACAATCGACACGGGAATGGACAATTTCGCCTTCAGTTTGAGCTTCGGCATTCTCGGCAGTTTTGACATCCACAACGTGTTCGACAATAACACCTATTTAGGTATGTCTGTCCGCCCAGTCATTTTGATTAGTGCTGTTACTGACTCGGCATCTAATATAGCGCAAACAAGCGTTAAGCTTACAGGAACTGTTAAATGCACAATGGCACACAGCACTATAAGTTGTGGAATGTTTTACTCAACGCAGTCGGCTGGCGTGAAGAGCGGAACTAAGATTGCAAGCAACAGTTCTGGTGACGGCACTTTCAGTGTATCTCTTATTGGCCTTATCGGGAATACCACTTATTATTATTGCACCTACTTGATGATTGACAGTACATATTATTATGGAGAGGTGAAAAGTTTTACGACAAAAGATTACGAAAAGGCTGGAGATGCCGTTGACCTTGGGCTGAGCGTGAAATGGGCAAGCTGCAATGTTGGAGCGACCACGCCGGAGGAATATGGAGGATATTATGGTTGGGCCGACCCGACAGGGACAAAGACATCGAAAAACTTGGATGATTATCCAAGTGCGAATCCACCGAGTGAAATCAGCGGAACTGAATACGACATAGCCCGTGCAAAATGGGGAGGTGATTGGCGGTTGCCGACCAAGGTCGAGCAGCGAGAGTTGATTGATAAATGCACATGGACATGGACCACACAGAATGGAGTGAACGGAATGAAAGTGACAGGCACGAACGGGAACAGCATATTTTTGCCGGCAGCCGGTGAACGTATAGGCACTGTTATTGACCAAGTTGGCACGGTCGGTGACTACTGGGGCGGTGATTACTACGAGGCCGCTACCATTTACGCCACCGATTTGAACCTCATCAGTAGCTGGCACGGCTTGTACGCCCACCCCCGCTGCAACGGTTATTCTGTTCGTCCAGTTGAAAAATAAGCGAACGGAAGTGAGCGGATTAATTATTGATTATTCAGGATTCAATAGCGAGCTGCTTTGAGTGGATCGTTATTGAAAACCCTAAAAAGGCAGAATAAGAAACGCTGAAAAGGCGACAAGCATAATAAATGGAGCATTAAAAATCCGTTTCACCAATCAAATAAATCCCATTTCAATCAGCATTATAGCTCTTTGAAATGGGATTGTTTTATCCCTCAAAATTAATCCTCCACCTTTCCCAAAAGCCAAAAACATAACGAAATGGCGGTTTCCTTGCAAAAACCTTCAGAAATATCCTATTTTCTTGGACTTTCACCTTCACAAGTCATTATATTCGCCCAGAGTTCATTGAAATCCTGAGAAAGCAAGTAGTGTCGGAATCCATATATCCACCTTCCCACATCAAATGTGCTTTATTCGTAAATTGCGAAGCATTTTAATGAATAAAGCCAATTTGGCACATTGGGCCAAGTCCCAAATTTGCATCACAAAATGAGAAAAAATAGGCAAAATAGATGGTGAAAAACTTTTGGGACAAAGCCGAAAATAGCATCGCAATCAATTGAAAGCCAAGTAGAAGCGTTGTCCCAAACTGTCCCACGGACTTGTCCCACAATTGGGCGGAACAATATGGTGAAAAACTTTTGGGACAAAGCCGAAAATTCCGTCGCAATCAATTGAAAGCCAAGCAGAAGCGTTGTCCCAAACTGTCCCACGGACTTGTCCCACAATTGGGTGGAACAATATGGTGAAAAACTTTCGGGACAAAGCCGAAAATAGCATCGCAATCAATTGAAAATCAAGCAGAATCGTTGTCCCAAGCTGTCCCACGAATATTGTCAGCTCTGCTTTCGGTAGCTAAGAATAGCCCAGAAGTTAATCAGCAAGTCAAAAATGGCAAGCATCATATAGCTGAACCAGTTCTCCATGAAATTGCTGCCTTTAAGGAATACCGACCGCATAATCTCTATATAATATCTTGGAGGATTGAAAAATGCGATGTCCTGTGCCCATTGAGGCATGGAATGAATGGGGGTGAACAGTCCGCTCATCAGGATGAACACCATGATGCAGAAGAACATCACGAACATTGCCTGCTGCATGGTGGCTGAATTGTTCGACACCACAAGCCCGAACCCCGACATGAACATGATGAACAGCACAGCGTCGAGATATATAAGCAGCACATTGCCCTGCGGCGCAAAGCCGTATGTGAGCCATGCGAGGAAGAAGCATACGGTGAACACAATCAGTCCCATTGCCCAATAGGGTATCAGTTTGGCTATAATAAACGAGGCCTTGCCCACTGGCGTAACGTTGATTTGCTCAATTGTCCCGATTTCCTTCTCGCTCACTATATTCAGGGTGGGGAAGAAGCCGCAAAGCAGAATCAGCACCATAGTTATTAAGGCGGGTATCATGAATTTCTTGTAGTCGAGATATTCGTTGAATCGGTTCTGCGTTATCACATTCACGGCGGGTTGCACCTTCAGTCCGTGTTCGCTTGCTATTTTCGTGGCGAACTGCGCCACAATTGCGTTAAGGTACGAACTTCCGATGTTGCCTTTAATTCCGTTCACAGCATTTGCCGAAATTTGAATATTGCTTCCGCTTCGTCTTATCATGTTTTTCTCAAAGTCGCGGGGAATGTCGAGCACCACATCGGCTGTGCCTTTTTCCACATCGGCAAGTCCGAGTTGATACGATGGTTCAGCCCCGACGAGGTTGAAATAGCGTGAATTTTCAATTTCGTGCGTCAGCCGGTGCGACAGAGTGGAATTGTCGTCGTCAACCACAGTCACCTTGATGTTCTGCACCTCAAAAGTGGTCACCCACGGGAACACGAAAATAATCAATATCGGGAATGCCACCATCAGCCGAGGAAATATCGGATTGCGGCGGAATTGCTTAAATTCCTTTTCAAGTAAATATTTTAATATCATAGCTTATTTCATCCTGCTTTATTCCAGACGTTTCTTGAAATTCTTCAAGCTCAGCCCGGTTATGATTATTAACATTCCGCCAATCACCGCTATCTCCTTCACGATTGCCGCCATCGGCAGACCCTGTATCATCACTTTACGCACTGCTGTTATGAACCAGCGTGCAGGTATCACAGCCGATATCCATTGCAGAATAGCCGGCATATTCTCCACGGGATAAATCATTCCCGAAAGTAGCATCGTCGGCATCAGCAGTCCCATCATCGAAACCAGCATTGCGGAAACCTGAGTCTTCATTATTGTTGAAATCAGCAGCCCGAATGCGAGTGCCAAAGCGATGTAGAGCATTGCGAACAGGATAAGTCCGATAAGGCTTCCTGCAATCGGCAGTTTCAGCACAAACACTGAAAGGACCAGAATGGTTGCGAGGTTAAGGCATGATATAGTGAAGTAGGGCACCATTTTGGCGAATATTATCCCCATTGGCCGTGATGGCGACACAAGCAGCACTTCCATTGTACCGACTTCCTTTTCCCTTACTATTGAAATTGATGTCATCATGGCGCAGATGACCATCAATATCAATCCCATTATTCCGGGCACGAAGTTATAGGAACTTTCCATGCTGGGATTGTATAGCAGCCTTGTGTGCGGCACAAGCAGAGCGCCCGTTCCGCCGGCGGGATTCTTGAAATAATCGTTGATGACCTGCGTCAGAATGGTCGATTCCATGGTCGCCATGTTCGGGTCGCAGGCATCAATTATTAAGTTCACGGTAGGAGTTGAGCCTTTTTTGCCTATTTTGCTGAAATCACGGTCGAAGTAGGCCACAATGTCAGCCTTACCGCTAAGCAGGGCATGGTTGATATCCTCTTTTGTGGTGCATTTGCCAACCACAATGAAGTAGTCGTTTGCGTCAATCTTCGCCACGAGTTTTTGTATGTCATTATTATAATGCGGAGCATAATATGCCACTCTCACGTTCTTCACATCGTTGGAGATGGCGAAGCCGAATAGGATAATCTGCACCATTGGCATACCAATAAGAATCAGCATTGTCCGTTTGTCGCGGAAAATGTGGTAAAATTCCTTTCTTATGAACGACAGCATCTTTTTCATATCGTCAATCTCCTCTTTTTGCTTTGCGTGCCAGTGCGCGGAACACGCCGTCCATATCTGTCGTACCGAATTGCTCTTTCAGATTCCGTGGAGTGTCAAGTGCGTCAATCCGTCCGTCAACCATAATCGACACTCGGTTGCAGTACTCTGCCTCATCCATGTAGTGCGTGGTTACGAATATAGTTATCCCTTGGTCGGCTGCCTCGTAGATCAGTTCCCAGAATTGCCGCCTTGCTATCGGGTCAACTCCGCCAGTCGGTTCGTCGAGGAACACGATTTTTGGATGATGGAATATGGCTACGGAAAATGCGAGCTTCTGTTTCCAGCCCAGAGGCAGGGATTTCACGAACGAGTCCCGCTCTTCGTACAGTCCAAGCCTGTGCAGAAGTTCTTCGCTCCTTGACTTTATCTCGCCCTCTTTCACTCCGTAGATACCGGCAAACAGTCGGATGTTTTCCCACACTTTCAGGTCTTCGTAAAGCGAGAACTTTTGGCTCATGTAGCCTATATTCTTCTTTATCTGTTCAGCCTGGGTACGCACATCGAAACCTCCCACGCTGCCTTTCCCTTCCGTTGGCCTGCTAAGCCCGCAGAACATCCGCATCGCGGTAGTCTTTCCGGCACCGTTGGCTCCGAGGAATCCGAATATCTCACCCCGTTCCACCTCAAAAGTGATATGGTCAACGGCTGTGAAATTCCCGAACTTCTTGGTCAGGTTCTCTGCTATGATTACTTTATTTCCCATTTCGTCATTCATCTGCAAGTTTCATGTAGCTATCCTCTATTCCGGCCTCTATTGGAGTAATTGTAAGTCCGCCTTGCCCCAGTTCCGACAATTCCTTCTTGAAGCCTTCGGTATCCGGCGTTTCCGAGAATGTGACATGCAGCGAATCGCCGAATGAGTAGCAGCTTTTCACTGTCCTCATTTTGCGTATTTCGAGCATAAGTTTGTACAGGTTTTCGCCTTTCACTTCCAGCAATGCGTCGTTGAAGTCGTCGGCAATGTCCTTTGGGGTGGAAATCTTCAAGATTTGCCCATGGTTGATGAGCGCAATTCTGTCGCACATCTTGGCCTCGTCCATATATGGGGTTGACACCACAATTGTGATATTCTCCTCCTTCAACTTGTGCAGCATTTGCCAGAACTCGTATCTCGACACGGGGTCAACTCCAGTTGTAGGCTCGTCAAGCAGCAGTACACTTGGCTTATGGACCAGAGCGCAGCTAAGTGCGAGCTTTTGCTTCATTCCGCCTGACAGTTTGCCTGCCCTACGGTGCTTGAAAGGCTCAATCTGTGCGTAGATGTCCTTTATCAGGTCGTAATTCTCCTCAATTGTGGTGCTGAATACCGATGCGAAGAATTTCAGGTTCTCTTCCACAGTCAAGTCCTGATATAGTGAGAATCTGCCGGGCATGTAACCGACACGGCTGCGTATAGCCTCATAATCTTTCACCGTGTCGAATCCATCTACGGTTACAGTTCCCTCATCAGGTACGAGCAGGGTGGTAAGCAGTCGGAACATTGTTGTCTTTCCTGCTCCGTCAGGCCCGATAAGCCCGTACAGTTCTCCTCGGTTCACGCTGAAGTTTACTCCTTTCAGCGCTTCCACGTTTCCCTGCCGTTTGCTTACGTTATTAACGTTTATCGCTGTTGCCATCTTATTTGAAGGTCACGTCGCCGTACATCCCAATCTTAATTAGCCCATCGTTCTTCACCGCAATTTTCATTGCGTACACAAGGTTCTCCCTTTCATCGGCACTTTGTATGTTCTTTGGCGTGAATTCGGAGTTTGATGAAATCCAAGTGACTTTTCCGTCGTAGGTTTTTCCGCTTCCGCTCGGCGTTACTTTCACTGTTTGTCCGATTTTCACATCATGCAGTTGGGCTGCCGTAAGATAAACCCGCAGGAAAATGTTGTTCAGGTCGGCAACCTTGAATAGAGGTTGTCCTGTCACAGCCATTTCACCCTGCTCGACATATTTGGCAAGCACAGTTCCGCTTACCGGTGAAGTTATGTGGCATTTTGCCAATTTGTCGTCGATTTGTGCTATCTGCACGTCAACGGCGCTGCTTTGTGCGTTTAGGCTCGATGTGTTGTTGCTGAGTGTCGATTTCAGCGCTGCCAATTGCCCTTGCAGCACTGTTATAGCAGAATTTATGTCGTCAACCTGTTTTTGTGTGGCGGCTTTTGCTTTCAGCAGATTCTCAAATCGGACTTTCTCGCTCCGTTGCTTTGCGATTTGGGCTTCAAGTGATGCCACTTGCGCTGATATTTCAGGCTTGTTGCTCAGAATTGACGCGCCGCTGCGCCGAAGTTGCAGCTTTTGCAGCTGCAACTGCACGCTGTCGATCATTCCTACAGTTTGTCCGGCATTTAAGTTGTCGCCTTCAGTAACGTTGAAATATACCAGTTTCCCGGGAATTTCATTTGAAACAGTCACTTCTGTGGCCTCGAATGTGCCTGTAGCGTCTCTCTTTACGTTTCCGTTGCAGGATGTCAACAATGCGCCAATTGCTATTGTCAGTATTAAGTTTGCTTTCATAATTGTTATTTGTTAGTCGTGAATTTTAAGTCATAAATGCTTTTCAGCAATTCTATCTCGTGTACGCTTTTTGCTATCTTCGCTTGGTTCTCGTCAGTTATGTACCGCACAAGGTCGTTCACAATGATGATGCCATTTGATAGTTTTGCCTCTGTAGCTTTTCTCACTGAGGTGCGCAAGTCAATTATCTCTTGGTCGGCTGATAATTGCCGCTGCTTGTTGCTTATTTGTGATTGCTCTTGTTGGGTTTCGATGCTGTTGTTGAACAGAAATACTTCCTGTTGTGCGCTTATGTCGTTTTGGGCAACATCAATTTTTTGCAGGTTAGCCTTTTTTCTGTATAATCCTCCGATATTCCATTGTACCTTTACACCGACCATGAAATTAAAACTGAAATCATGATGAAGCATATCATCGAACATATTATATCCCGGATACCCGTAATAACCTTGCGCAAACAGTCCGACTTTTGGCATAAGCGATGCTTTCACATTATTTTTTTGTGCATTCCAAAATGCTTTTTGTGCTTCGTAAAGCCGTATTTCCGGCCGCAAAAGCGCATCAGCGTTGGGCGTTTCACACATTGCCGGCATTTCCAGAACTTCATTGCTCAAATTTTTTCCTGTGAATATGCTTAGCATTGACCTGTAGGCTTTCTCCGCTTCTTCAATGTCGATACGCTGTTGCCTTGCCGAAAGCAATTCCGCTTTCACGGTTTCTGCGTCGCTTTCCATTGCAGTGCCGCCTTTCACGTTGGCATTGATGAGGCTGAGATTGCTTGAAAGCACTTTTTGCAGTTCGTCATTCTGCTTTGCTTTGGCCTGCAGCAGAAGTGTGCCGAAAAACAAGTCGTTGATTCGTTTTCTTAATTGGTACATTTCCACATCGAGTTTAGCTTTGCTGACTTCGCTCTCGGCTCTGCGGCTTTCCTGTTGTGATTTCACGTCTCCGCCATCCCACAGTTTCTGGTTAACTTCAGCACCGATTTTGTATTGGTCTTTTTTTACTCCTTTTAAGTCAATTCCGGTTTTGCTGAACATGGCCGCCATATTGTCGGGAAATGATGCAACCCGATTTTGCCATGTGGCTTGTGCGTAGGCACTCACCTGAGGCAAATTGTTCTTCGAAATGTTTTCAATGTCGTATTGGGCAGTTTTTGCCACAAGTCCGTATTCAGCAGTCAATGGATATTGGGCTTGAGCCAATTGCTGACATTCGTCGAGCGTTATCGCGCTTGCCGTTATTGCCAATGTGCTCAGCGCAATTGATGTAATAAATTTCTTTATCATGATTTTTAGCTTTTATTTACGAGGATTCTGTTGAGTATGACTTTCACGTTCTCAGTTCTCTTTGCCATGAGAAATTCGTCTTCGGTCGTGTAGAAACTGTCGGCAATAGTCATCACGATTGGCAAAGCGATAAAGGGGAACACGTTGATTGAGGCGATGTCAACCATCAAGTCGATTGCTCTGATTGGCAGGAATGAGCCTTCTTCCACATGCTTGTCGATTTCACTTTGCAGTCGAGTCAGGATTTGTTTTGCCATGCTTTTAACTTTGTGTATGATGAGTTCTCTGCGCTCGGGCTTGCTGATCAATTCATTCACCACGAATCTTGGCAAATCACGGTTCTGGTTCAGAAAATCGAACTGGTTTTCTATCATCTTCTGAATTTTTTGGCATAGAGGCATGTCCTCTTCGACAAATGCGCTGACAAAGGATTGCGCCATTAGTGAAATCTTCTCGTTGAACACTTGCTCGAACAGGTTGGCCTTCGTCCTGTAGTAGTAATGGAGCATTGCGTGTGTTACGCCTGCTTTTGCAGCTATTGCAGTGGTCTTTGCTCCGTCAAAGCCCTTTTCCATAAATTCTTCCTCGGCAGCATGCAAAATGGCTGTTTGCTTGTTGTGCTCGGTATTTTCTTCTTTGTCGTTGTTGATTATCATTTATGTTTAACTTTTATGTCTAACATTTATGTTTAACAATTTTGTTATCAAAGGTAAGGCATTTATTTTGCAAAACAACACTTTTTACTTTGTTTAACGCTTTTATGAACAAAATTATCTGTTTTTATTGCAAATTCACAAAACAATCGTTATATTTGTAGAATATATAAATAATCCTTCAATGCTATGAGCTTAAAAGATTTGAATATAGATAAATCCAAAAAATTGCCACAATTTGATTTGCCTGTTGACTTTATTGGAGAAAATAATATTTCTTCAGAATTGTTGAATTTTTATGGGTCATTCCCTTGTAAGATTGAAGCGTGTATTTTTGCGTATATTTCTGAAGGAACCATTAAGGCTACGATAAATCTTTGGGATTATTCCATTGCTGCCGGTAGCCTGATTATTATTATCCCCGGTAGTTTTATTCAGGTTCATGAAATGAGTCCGGATGTCAAGATTAGCTTTGTAGGATTTTCTTCATCATTTCTTGCGTCTGTCAAATTCCGTAAGTTGATGTCATCAATTCTGATGTCGTCGTTCCGTAATCCTGTTATTCAACTTCCGCCAGATATAGGCTCGATTTATGCTGATGCCATTTCAACTATTTCAAGAGCTTTCCAACAGAATGGCGAATCATTTTCTCATCATATAATAATGAGCATAATGGATTTGTTTATTGACAGCATTACGGTTTCAATACGCAAAAGGATTCCTGACGATAAAAAGAATCACAGCACCCGCGAGCATGATATTCTTTCGGAGTTTCTTCAGCTGGCGTTTGAGAATTATCGAGTGGAGCACCGAATCTCGTTCTATGCCAATGAAGTCAAGCTCACTCTTTCGCATTTCTGTAATGTCATCAGTCATGCTGTATCAATGACGCCACAGGAAATAATAACGCATCTTATCATTATGGATGCAAAGAACCAGTTGAAGGGAACTCATAATGCCGTAAGCAAGATTGCTGCCTCTCTTGGATTTACCACTCCAACAACGTTCAACCGCTATTTCCGAACATACACTGGCATGACGCCGCAAATGTACAGGAATAGTAAATGATATATTAATGAAAAATTATTCAATAATAAATATGAAAAAAGAAATAACCAACAATGATATTTGCGAGGACTTGAGGTATCTTCAGCTTTTAGCCCGCTCATTTCCTACTATCGCAGCTGCAAGTACTGAGATAATCAATCTTGAGGCGATATTAAATCTGCCTAAAGGTACAGAGCATTTTCTTGCTGATCTGCACGGAGAATACGAGGCTTTTCAGCATGTGCTTCGAAATGCCTCGGGCGCAATCAAGCGAAAAGTAAGGGAGATATTCAGCGAAACACTTGGCAATAAGGAACAGAAAGAATTGTGTACTCTGATTTATTATCCTGAATTGAAATTGGATTTGGTGAAACAGTCAACTGATGATATAGATGACTGGTACTTCATAACGCTTAATAGGCTGGTGCGTGTTTGCAGGAATGTGTCGTCGAAATATACACGTTCAAAAGTCCGCAAGGCTTTGCCGGTGGAATTCGCCTATATAATTCAGGAACTTTTGCACGAGACGTCGGTGGACCCTAACAAACAGGCCTATGTGGATGTGGTAGTCAAGACAATAATATCCACAGGACGTGCCGATGACTTCATTATTGCCATCTGCAATCTCATTCAGCGCCTTACGATTGATATGCTGCATATCCTTGGTGATGTTTACGACCGTGGTCCCAATCCTGATAAGATAATGGACATATTGTGCGATTATCATAATTTCGACATCCAATGGGGTAATCATGATATATTGTGGATGGGTGCTGCTGCCGGTAATGATTGCTGCATTGCAAATGTAGTCCGCATAGCTTTGCGCTATGCTAATCAAGGAGTGCTTGAAGATGGTTATGGCATTAATATGCTGCCTCTTGCAACTTTTGCAATGTACACTTATGCTGATGATGATTGCACCATGTTTGTTCCTAAAATTGATATGGAAGCCACATCATTAAGCGATAGGACAATTCGCTTGATTAGCCAGATGCACAAGGCTATTTCAATCATTCAGTTCAAACTTGAGGCCGCAGTGATTAAGCGTCATCCTGAATTTGAAATGGACGACCGCTTGATTCTGCATAAATTAGACCTTGAAAAGAAAGTTTTCAATCTGGATGGAAAGGAATATGCTCTTGCTGATACTAATTTCCCGACTGTTGACCCGTCCGACCCGTATAAACTCACAAATGAGGAGCTTGATATCGTGAATAAACTGCACAAGTCGTTCGTTCACAGTGAGAAGCTAAAAAAGCACATGACGTGCCTATTCCGTCACGGCTGCATCTACACAATATCCAATTCAAATCTGCTTTATCATGCGTCAATTCCGCTCAATGAGGATGGCTCATTAAAGGACGTGCAGGTGGGTGATAAGAAATATCACGGCAAGGAACTGCTTGGGGCTGTGGGAAATCTTATCCGCGAGGCTTATTTCCGCACTGAGGATTCACCTTCTGCACTTTATGCACTTGACTTTATCTGGTATTTATGGTGTGGCAAGGATTCGCCAGCTTTCGACAAGGACAAAATGTCAACTTTTGAAAGGTATTTCACCAAGGACAAGGCTGCCCATAAGGAGCAGAAAGGCTACTATTACATTCTCCGCGACAATGAGGAAGTATGCGATATGATTCTTGATGAATTCGGCGTGACAGGTGAGCACCGCCACATTATTAATGGTCATGTCCCGGTGAAAACGATAAAAGGAGAGCATCCCGTTAAGGCGAATGGGAAGTTGATGGTGATTGATGGCGGATTTTCCAAAGCATATCAACCTGAAACAGGAATTGCAGGTTACACGCTTGTGTTCCATTCCCGTGGTTTCCAGCTTGTTCAGCATGAGCCTTTCACATCAATAACCAAGGCGGTTGAAGAGGGGCAGGACATCAAATCCACCACCCAAATCGTTGAGATGAGCGAGCACCGCATGATGGTTAAGGACACTGATAAGGGTAGGGAGTTGATGCATCAAATTGCTGACCTTGAAAAACTCCTGACGGCTTACCACAATGGCTTAATCAAGGAGACAGAGCCGAAATGAGCATAGATTGGGCGTAAAGCTATTTTAGCCGGGATATGCTGATTTTGCTCTTTCAGATATTTATGCTTATTTTTGCATCAATGGGTGAAGAAATTCATCCTTGAAGACAATAGATTTTATGAAAACCTACAAAGAGATAAAAGCAAATTTAAAGAGCGACATTTCATCACTGCCTACCATAAAGGTTGCATTGCTTGGCGACTCAGCCACGCAGTTCCTTGCGACGGCTATTAAAGGTTTGGGCGTCGATTGTGGCTTTAATATCAATCTCTTTGAGGCGCAATTCAATCAGATTGAAATTCAGATTGAAAACCCAGCAAGTGAGCTGCACAAGTTTCAACCGAAGTATATTGTGCTGTTCCAGTCAACGCATAAATTGTGTGTGGAGCATGCAAAGATGGGCGTTGACGCGCAGGCCAACTTGGCTGAAAACCGTCTTGATTCGGTGGACCGTATCTGTGAAGCGTACGAATCTTCCAAGATTATATGCCTTAATTATCCTGAAATAGGTGATGGCGTTTTTGGAAGTTATTGCAATAGTGTTGAATCGTCGTTTACCTATCAGGTCAGAAAGCTGAATTATGAATTGATGAGGCTAACGGCTAAAAGGCACAATCTTTACGTTTGTGATATTGCTGAGGTGCAGAATAAATATGGACGTAACTTTATGTTCTCACCGAATGTATATGTATGTACGGAAATGGTGCTGTCGCTTGATGCCGTACCTTTAGTTGCGTCGCGGATAGTTGATATAATATCAACCTCTGAAGGGAAGGCCAAAAAGTGCCTTATCCTTGACCTTGACAATACACTTTGGGGTGGCATAATCGGTGATGACGGAATGGCTGGAATTCAGCTGGGGCATGGTTTAGGCATCGGGAAGGCATTTTGTGAACTCCAATTGTGGGTAAAGAAACTTAAAGAGCGTGGAATCATTATTTGCATTTGCAGCAAAAATGATGAAGAAGTGGCTAAAGAGCCATTTCGCACCCATCCCGACATGATTCTTCATCTTGATGATATTGCAGTGTTCATGGCAAATTGGGAGACTAAGGTTGATAACATTTATGCAATTCAAAAGATACTGAACATCAGCTATGATTCCATGGTTTTTCTGGATGACAATCCATTTGAACGAGGCATTATCAGGGAGAATATTCCTGAAATATGTGTGCCGGAATTGCCGAAAGACCCTGCTGATTATCTTGAATATCTTTACTCATTGAATCTGTTTGAAACCGTATCATTCAGCTCTCTTGATTCGGAAAGGACACATCAATATCAAGTGCAATCCCAAAGGCATAAGTTTGCAAAAACTTTTGCCAATGAATCGGATTTTCTGAAATCGCTGGAAATGACATCGTGTGTGGAAGGTCTTACAAAGTTCAATATTCCGCGTGTGGCGCAGCTGACCCAGAGAAGCAACCAATTCAATCTACGCACTGTGAGATATTCACAATCCGATATTGAGCGTATGGCAACCTATAGTGACGTTTTCTGCGTAAACTTCACTTTATCCGATAGATTTGGTGACAATGGATTGATTTGTACAGTTATACTGAAAAGAATTGACGAGAATGCCGCATTTATTGACACTTGGGTGATGAGCTGCCGCGTGCTGAACAGGGGTATGGAAAATTTCACATTGAACACTATTGTGGACATAGCTCGCAAAAATGGGTTCAGTGAAATTATAGGAGAATATATTCGTAGCCCGAAAAACAAGATGGTGGAAGACCATTATCTTTCCTTGGGCTTCAGTGAAATGGAAGGAGAGGAGCATGATAATCGCAGATACGTGCTTCATATTGATAAATATTGTAATAAGGAATGTTATATAAAAAAACAAGTTACGAAGTGATATGGAACGGAACGAGATATTAAAGCATGTCAATGAAATCTTTAGGGATGTTCTCGATAATGAGGATATAATATTGACTGAGACTACAACAGCTGATGATGTTGAAGAATGGGATTCATTGACGCATATTCAGATTATCGTTGCAGTTGAGAAATATTTTAATATCAGATTCACCTCCACCGAAATTCTTAGTTGGAAAAATATCGGTGAATTGATAAATTCAATAGCAGACAGAAATGTTGCCTGAGAATTACATATTGCACCATATCGGTTATGTAACGGCTGACATCAAGCAGACGGCAAATATCTTTATATCTTTGGGATATAAGAGTGGAGAAGTTTTCCACGATACGATACAAAAGGCTTTTATCAGTTTTCTTGAAAAAACGGATTCGCCAAAGATAGAGTTAGTTCAACCTGAAAATGAGCAGTCATCGCTAAACAAACTGCTTACGAATCATGATGGTGCGTCAATTTATCATGTCTGTTATCAAGTTCCTGATATAAATGAGGCGTACGAGCGGTTAACTGAATTGGGATTTATTCCGCTTTTCCGTCCAGTAAATGCAGTTGCAATGCAGAATAAGCTGATTTGCTATTTTTTCCATAAAGAGATTGGCTATATAGAACTCGTAAATGAATAACTGATTATATGGTCGTAAATTCATTCAGTTTCCTGCTGTTTTTTGCAATTTTATTTGCTCTCTATTATTTTGCTTTTAATGAGAGAACGAAATTGCAGAATTGGCTGTTGCTGATTGCATCTTACGTATTCTATGCTTTTGCAAGTATCAAGGCAATTCCAATTTTAGCCGTTTCAACGATTGTAACTTATTATTTGGGGCTGAGGATAGCAAAATATAATGACTCAAATCCGAGAGCGGCCTCAATGTTGACAACAATTGGAGTGTGCCTTGGAATAGGGCTATTGCTTTACTTCAAGTACCTTAATTTCTTCATCAGTTCATTCGCATCTTTCTTTAATAGTGTAGGATTGCAATGCAATGCTCACAACTTCAATATTCTGCTGCCAATAGGCATAAGTTTCTTTACATTTAAGCTTATGAGCTATCTTATTGAGGTGCATAGGCGCAAAATGGATGCCACTACTGATTTTGTGGCTTTTGCCACTTTCGTCGCATTTTTTCCAACGATATTATCTGGCCCTATCGACAGGCCGGATAAATTCATTCCGCAATTAAAGGCAAAGCGTACATTTGATTACAACTTGGCGAAAGCCGGCTTTAATCAGATTGTGTGGGGAATGTTTCTGAAAATGTGTATAGCCGATAAACTTGCAGTATATAATGACTCTGTGCTGAACAGCTATTCATTCTTTGGCGGCTCATCTGCGCTTTTTGCATTGCTTTTATATCCTCTGCAAATGTATGCTGATTTTGCAGGTTATTCTGATATGGCAATAGGCGTAGGAAAGCTGCTTGGATTCAAAATAGCACTCAATTTCGATTATCCATTTTTTGCCCGAAACATTGCTGAATATTGGCGTAAATGGCATATCTCACTGACAAGTTGGTTGACTGATTATGTGTTCATTCCTCTAAACATCCATTTCAGAAATTGGGGGAATTGGGGAGTGGCAATTTCAATCGTGGTGACTATGACGCTTATCGGTTTTTGGCATGGAGCAAATTGGACTTTTGGGCTTTTTGGACTTTATCATGGACTGTTGTTTCTGCCATTGGTGTTTGGCGGCGTGATGCTGAAGAGAAGGAAATTAAAACTTAATTCTTGGAATTTGCCTGAGGTGCGATATTTGCCTGCGATGTTGCTTACGTATGTTTTTGTGGCTATTGGTTTGGTTCTATTCCGAAGTGACACTCTTGCGGAGGCGTTATGCATTTTTGAATCGCTATTTGGCGGACAATTTGGCTTTTCGTGGTGTGGCAATGTTATCCCAATACTATTATTGATTCTGCTTTTCCATGATTTGCATAAAGCATTTAATTTTTGTCCTCGTATCAGTAAATTGCCTTTCCCCATTATATCATCTTTCCTTCTACTTCTGATTCTATTCCTGTCGAACACTTCAACAGGTGATTTTATTTATTTCCATTTTTAGGGAATTAGAGGAAGGATGTGATTGAAGTCGCGCAATAGCACGAAAAGTCAAATGTTTTATATATGAATGATGAAGATAGAAAAGATAAAATTATGTAGTCTGAGATTGTTTATTGTAATGTTAGGGATGATTTCCGGCATAACAATGCTTGCCGATGACATTTACAATCTCAGTGGCCACGTGATAGACAAGACCACGAGGAAACCTGTGGCAAATGCGTATGTGGGAGTGTATGGAATGCAAGGATTCTATACTTCGACAGATAGCAGCGGTAACTTTGAAATCAAGGCTGTGCCTCCGGGAATATACAAATTGCAGGCGACATGCATGGGGTTTAAGAGTTTACTGTCGGCAGAATACATAATAGCACCGCAAATGCCGCTTATAGAATTGGAACTTGATGAAACAGCTATGCAACTTAATGAAATCACAGTAAGCAGCACATCATTCCGGAAAATAAAGGAAAGTCCTGTGAGCATGCAGATAATAGGATTGCATGAGATAGAGAAAAGTCCAGGCGGCAATAGGGATATATCTCGGATTATACGGTCGTATCCTGGAGTGTCGTTCTCGGTGGGTGGATATAGGAATGACCTGATAGTACGAGGTGGAGCACCATCGGAAAACCGTTTCTATCTTGATGGAGTTGAGATTCCAAACATCAACCATTTTGCTACACAAGGAGCATCAGGCGGTGCGGTGAGCATTCTGAATGCAGATTTGATAAGGGAAGTCCAATTTTATACAGGAATGTTTCCAGCCGATAAGGAAGGCGCTATGAGTTCGGTGATGGATATAAGATTGAGAGATGGCAACATCGATAAACATAGCTACAAGGCAACAATAGGAGCATCGGAATTTTCACTTAGCGGCACAGAACATTACAAAGAGAACACAACTTTCCTGTTTTCTGTGCGGCAATCCTATTTGCAGATGCTTTTCAAATTGTTCGGACTGCCTTTCCTCCCGAATTTCATAGATTGCCAATTGAAAGTGAAATCAAGAATTACACCTCATGATGAAATAACTGTGGTGGGATTGGCAGGGATAGACGACATGAAGTTGAATAAAGACGAGAAAGGAGAAGATGCGGAATACATATTGAGCTATCTGCCAAGAATAAAGCAAAGAACAATGACTGGCGGAGCAGTTTATAAACATTATGCTGGCGAAAACATACAATCGGTTACTCTCAGTTATAATTATCTGCGCAATGAGAACTTGAAATATACTAACAATGATGAATCGAGCGAGGATAATAAAACGCTTGATTTGAAATCGACAGAGCAGAAAGTTACACTGAAAGCAGAGAACCGCAGGAATGGAAAGAACTGGACAATAGCTACTGGAATGGATGGATACTATTCAAGCTACTATAATAAAACATTCCAAAGGCTTTTCGTGGATACTACTTATATTTCCCAATATATGACAAAATTAGGGATATTTGGCTGGGGACTTTATGCATCGGCTCGATACAGGTCATCCGATGAAAAGGTTACAATAACTGTGGGCGCAAGATTTGACGGCAGCGATTATTCAGCGGAAATGTCAAGATTCTGGAAACATATTTCTCCGCGAATTTCATTTTCCTATCGCTTTAAACCTTCATGGTCAATCAATCTTGGCGCAGGAATGTTTAATCAGTTACCGGCATACACATCACTTGGATATAAAGATTCTGATGGGCTTCTGCTGAACAAGGATTTGAAATATATGATTGTGAGAAGCGGTAGCGCAGGAATAGAATACAACAATAACGAAATGATGGTAATAACGGCAGAAGGTTTTTATAAAAGATATGTCAATGCTCCATTATCGATAAATGATCAGATACCACTGGCTTGCAAAGGGAATGATTATGGAATAGTTGGAAATGAATTGTTGGCTCCGACGGCTGAGGGTCGTGCTTACGGAGTGGAGGCATCGATAAGGTGGCAAATACCGTCAAAATTCTATTTGGTATCGTCAGTCACACTATATAAAAGTGAATATCGGAACGACAAGAACAGCAAATACATAGCGTCGGCTTGGGACAACAAATTTATAATAAATCTACTTGGAACGTATAACATGAATAAAGGTTGGAGTTGTGGAATGAAATTCAGTGCGATAGGCGGAGCACCAGATACTCCATACGATTTGGAGAAATCATCGCTCGTTGAGGCCTGGAATGTGAGAGGGAGACCATATTTTGATTACAGCAAATACAATCAATTCAGAAATAAGACTTATGCGCAACTCGATTTGCGGGTGGACAAAATGCTTTACTTTCACAAGTGGATGCTCGGATTCTATCTGGACATACAGAATGTGACAAAAAGCACGTACAGAGAGCAGGATATACCGATGAGTACAGGAGTTATTGAGAATCCACAGGATTCACCAGCACAGCAACGCTATAAGATGAAATATATAAAACAGGAAAGCGGCTCGATGCTGCCAACAATTGGTGCAACTGTGCAATTCTAAAAAGCCTGATGTTGTGGCGCTTTGTAAGCGGAATCCATGAAAAATTTGCATACAGAAGGAATGGCGTGTGAGCCAGAATCATAGAAGTTGTGCATATCGTTAGAAATGCGTGTGCAGCCGGAAAAATCGAAGACTTTATCACTGCCAAAAATGCTGCTAAGTGACTGCACGTCAAAAAAGTTAAGAGGCTCAGAATGATAAATGGGTGGAATTATTATTATGAAATTTGTGCTGTTGGCGTCAAGAATGGATTTGATGTCCTTTAATGTTTGAAGTGCAGTGCCTGTGATTGTGACGTAATGAACGTATATTGGCCTTTTATGAGAAAAAGAAGCAATTCGTGAAGCGGTGTAATACTGGCTTGGTGCATAGGCAATCAGCGAATCCTGATGAGGATAAAATTCCTCATTGGTCTTAATATTAAGGTGAGGAACATCAGTGGTGACAAACCCTTTTTCAATGAGCTTTTGGTAATTGTCTGTGAATGCGCCGATGTAAGACGTGAAAAATTCGCTATTGCGGAAAGCATCAAAGAATAACTGATGAAAGCGAAAGGCGTCACATTCTGGAGTGAGATGCGGGTCTGGAGCGTAAGTAATGCTGTAAATCGGATGGCTGTTCAATAAATCCTCATCTATTACAAGTAAGGCATTTTTGATGCGTAACCCTTTTGAATTGATATAGCGCATTTTAAGAAGAATACCTTCAAGAGTTTCATTGGAAGCATCAAAATGATAGATTGACGCACCTTTGGGAAGATGCCGTTGCCAGTCGGCTGCACGATAATAGAGTGACTTTGAAGAACCGAAAATGAAAGAATCGTAGTGATAACGTGAATAATTGCGATTGAAATTGTCGGTTGAGATATAACTTCGGTTAGTGGCAAAACGGACTGATAAATCCGGGAGATAATATTGGCCATGATTGTGAATGACACGAAAGGGGTCAAGATAAGCATAGACGCCAACGACAATGAAAACCGGCATTGCAGCAAGCAACACAAGCAGAATGAACCGGAATATGTGGCTTTTAGGCTTCATGGCGCACCACGATTAAATCGGCATCATTGAAAACGGTTGATGATGTCGCTAATCTGGATCGCATCATCTTCTGTGATGTTGCGGGCAATAGGCAAACTGACAACTTCATCGCACAAAGTCTGTGCAATTGGAAGCCGCTTTGAATGGAACATTCTGTAACATGGTTGAAGATGGGGAGGAGTGGGATAGCTTACATCTGTTTCAACGCCATTTTCAAGAAGAAAAGCACGGAATTTATCACGTGATTTGGCACGTAACACATATTGATGCCAAACTTGTTTCATGTCGCTGAAGATGTTTGGCTTTATGATGGCGGGATTGTTGATATTGTCGTTGTAAACACGTGCAATGCTTGCTCTGCGGTCATTCTCGGCTGCAAGGTAAGGTAATTTGACGCGGAGCATGGCAGCTTGAATTTCGTCCAAACGGCAGTTGAGTCCAAGATATATGTTATGATAACGTCGGTCAGAACCATAATTGGCTAAAGCCCTGACAATGTCAGCAAGTTCCTTATCGTTAGTGACAACTGCACCTGCATCGCCCAAAGCACCAAGATTTTTTGTGGGATAGAAACTTATGGCAGCCGCATCGCCAAGGCCACCAGTTACTTTAGTCCCATTCAGCCCTTCGGTGGCAGATTCAGCGCCAATAGCCTGCGCGTTATCCTCAATTATTTTCAAGTGATACATTGACGACAAATAGTTTAGCTGTTTGCTCCAGCAGGGAGTGCCATAGAGATGGACAGGCATTATCGCCCGTGTGAATCGGTTCATGTACTGCTCAAGGCGTGAGCAATCGAGGTTTAGAGTCTCTTCATCAGGGTCAACAAAGCAGGGGACGAGAGCATTATCAGAAACTGCGAGTACCGAAGCCACGTAAGTGTTGGCAGGTACTATAATTTCATCATCATCGTTGAAAACGCCCATTTCACGATAAGCACGGATGATTAGGCGTAATGCGTCGAGACCGTTGCTCACGGCAACGCAATATTTGGCTTGGCACAAAGCAGCAATTTCCCCTTCGAGTGCAGTGACATTCTCGCCGAGAATGTAGCGACCCGAAGATATAACTGAGCAGGCGGCATCCTTGAGTTGCTGTTCAATAGGATTGTTGACTGTAGCTAAATCAAGAAAAGTGAAATGCTTCATTAAATTAATTATTTACGTTTTGAAGCGGTAAGGCTCATGAATTCATCAAGTGAACGCACATAGTCCGCTTCATTATAGGTCTCGGAAGCTACGACAAGACAGACGGAACCCGAAGAAAAGTTATCGAGTACACGCCAAATGCCAGGGACTATGAGCAGGCCACAATTGGAACGATTGAGATTCACTGTACGGCGTTCTGCGCCATCGAAAATCTCAATGGAGAAACTTCCACTCACTGCCATAATGAATTCGTAGCATTGGCGGTGACTGTGTCCGCCACGTTCAACGCCACCGGGGACATCGTAAAGATAGTAAACGCGATTGATAGAGAACGGCAGTTCATTGCCACTTTCAACGACCGATAGATTGCCATTTTCGTGATGATGCTTCTCAAGAGTGATTATTCTGCAATCGGACAAACGAGAAGAAGTGTGGAAATCAATGGCGTCATTCATTGGACTTAGCTTTTTTAAACTCATCATAATCCTCAATATAGTCGTCGGCATCGTATGGTGTTGACGACAAGACCAAGGCAATGGAATTTGTGGAGAAATTATCCATACGCCGCCAAGTCATTGGCGGGACAAAAAGTCCAAAATAGGACCTAGACATGTGGAAGCGCGTCTCCTGAATACCATCATCAAGCACAACATCAAAACTGCCGGAAAGCGCAATGATAAATTCCTGCTGCGTGCGGAAAGCATGGCCATTGCGCACTTGCCCGCCGGGGACATCATAAATCCAGTAAGCACGGGCAATGGCAAAAGGAACTTGCGCATAACTTTCGATAAAGGAGAGATTACCGCGCGAGTCGTAAATCTTAGGGAGATTTAATATTTGCGGTTGGTCAAAAGCCATTATTGGCAAGTTGAATTAAATATTGACCATAATGGTTTTTCCGCATTGGCTCAGCAAGTTGGAGAAGCCGTTCGGATGAAATCCAACCTCTTCGGAAAGCAATTTCTTCAAGAGAAGCTACCTGAACACCTTGGCGGCTTTCGATGGTAGCGATAAAACTTGAAGCCTCTTGCATGGATTCTGCTGTACCAGTGTCAAGCCAAGCAAAGCCACGGCCAAGAGTCTGAACCTTTACGCGATGTTGTGAAAGATATTCCTGATTGACTGAAGTTATTTCAAGCTCGCCACGTGCTGACGGTTTGACATTCTTTGCAATCTTAACCACATCATTAGGGTAAAAGTATAGACCAGTGACAGCATAGTTCGATTCCGGATGTTCTGGCTTTTCAACAATTGAAGTTGCCGAGCCTGAAGCGTCGAAAGCGACCACTCCGTAGCGTTCCGGGTCCTTAACATAATAGGCGAAAAGTGTGGCTTCATTACTTTTGGCAGTAAGAACTGCGTTCTCGAGCATCTGGGTGAAGCTTTGTCCATAAAAGATGTTGTCGCCAAGTACAAGACAAACATCGTCATTACCGATAAACTCATCGCCGATAATGAATGCCTGGGCGAGGCCATCGGGTGAAGGCTGGACGGCATAGGAGAATTTTACGCCAAATTCAGAACCATCACCGAGAAGCCTTTGGAACGAAGGCATGTCGTTTGGCGTGGAAATTATCAGAATCTCGCGGATACCCGCAAGCATCAACACAGAAATAGGGTAATACACCATCGGCTTGTCGTAGATGGGAACAAGCTGTTTTGATATGCCTTTAGTGATAGGGTAAAGACGAGTACCAGAACCGCCGGCAAGAACTATACCTTTCATGATTTGCTGATATTAAATGTTATAAATCAATTTGAAATAACGAATCAGTAATGGCAGCCATTAACGGTTACCATACATTTCTTCGTAATATTTTTGATAGTCACCTGAAGTGACGCTCTTAACCCAATCCTGATTGTCGAGATACCATCTGACCGTCAGTTCAATACCGCGTTTGAATGTTGTTTCAGGATACCATCCAAGTTCGCGGGCAATTTTTGACGGGTCGATAGCATAGCGCATATCATGTCCTGGACGGTCGGTGACAAATTCGATTAGAGAATCGTTGATGTCATCAATCTTGCAATGGAGGAGTGACTGATATTTAGGCTCCTCGTGCATAATGCGGGCAATAATAGCGATTACCTCACGGACAATATTTATGTTGCTTTCCTCATTGAAACCGCCAATATTGTAAACTTCACCTATGCGGCCATTGCGGAGCACCATATCGATAGCTTTAGCATGGTCGGTTACATAAAGCCAGTCGCGTACATTTTCGCCCTTACCGTAAACAGGAAGTTTCTTACCTTCAAGAATGTTATTGATGATAAGAGGAATCAATTTTTCAGGGAAATGGTATGGACCGTAATTGTTGCTGCAACGTGTTATATTAACAGGAAAGCCATAAGTTGCGTGGTAGGCCTGAGTAATGAGGTCCGCACTCGTCTTCGACGCAGAATAGGGTGAGCGGGGGGCGAGAGACGTGGTTTCAGTGAAATAATGATTGCCGAAGGTCTTCATGTCTGTCCGGTTACCGATGACCTTCTTGATATCGTCGGTCACTTCAAGCGGATGGGCTTCATCGAAATCCTTTTTCAAAGAACCGTAAACTTCATCGGTGGAAATTTGCAGATATTTTTTACCCGACTTGTAAATGTTGCCACCATGTTCATCTTTTCCGACGTACCAAGCGCGACGGGCACATTCAAGCATGTTTTGTGCCCCCAAAATGTTAGTCTCAAGGAAAAGGCGAGGGTGAGTGATGCTCCTGTCAACGTGGCTTTCAGCAGCGAAGTTGACGATGAAATCAATATCGTTGTCAGCAAGGATTTTGGTGACAAGTCTTTCATCACCAATGTCACCCTTGATGAATGTAACATTAGGCAACTCCATCTCATCCTTGATGGTGAGTGGATTTCCAGCGTATGTGAGAGCATCAAGAATTATTATGGTTACGTCATCGCCATATTTCTTGAGCAGATATTTCACGAAATTTGAGCCGATAAAGCCGGCAGCTCCAGTCACTAAGTAGGTTTTCATATTTCAAATATTTATTTCTAAAGTTGGTGCAAGATACAAAATAAATCCGCAATAGGCAATTAAAGAAAAATATAAAAATGTATTTATATATTTTATTACTGGAAAACTATGAATGCCTCGGAATTGGATTAAAAAAGACAAAAAAGAATGGACACCGATAAGGCATCCATTCCTATATTGAAATGCTGATTGCAAAATGCAATCGGAAGTTTAATCTTCGTTGAGGTTTACACGTTTGAAAGAAATTGCTTTCAAGCCCTTAGCCTGCTGGTTAAGATAGCTTGCAATATTCAATTTTGCATCCTTGGTGTATTCTTGCTCCATAAGAACTGTTTCCTTATAGAATTTTTCGAGACGACCTTGAGCGATTTTGTCAACGATAGCTGCAGGTTTGCCTTCTTCAAGAGCTTTCTCGCGGCCAACAGTGAGTTCTTCGTTAACAATATTCTCAGGGACTTCCTCACGGCAAACAGCAACAGGGTTCATACTGGCTGCCTGCATGGCAACTTCCTTACCAACTTCAGCGTCAATGCCAGGAAGGCTGAGACCAACGATAGTTGAAAGTTTGCCATTGAAGTGATTATAGAAACCAACGGAAGGAGCCTCGAGGCATTCGTATGCGCCAAGTTCCATTTTCTCACCAGTTTTTCCAACTTCTTCAATGATGAGGTCGGAAACTGATTTGCCATCAATGGTTATTGCCTTAACCTCATCAAGAGATTTAGCCTTAGCACTGAAAGCGGCATTGAAGATTTTCTGAGCGAGAGCCTTAAATCCTGCGTTAGATGCAACGAAGTCAGTTTCGCATTTGAGAGCGACGATAGCTGCGAAGCCATCTTTGCCGTCAGCAATAACACAGCCTTCGGAAGCCACACGGTCTTCACGTTTAGCTGCTACAGCCTGGCCTTTCTTACGAATGATTTCGATAGCGGCATCCATGTCTTCGTTGGCTTCGACCAACGCTTTTTTACAAGCCATCAAACCGGCGCCAGTCATGTGGCGCAGTTTGGTGATTTCTGCCATTGTAACTGCCATATAGAGTTATAATATTTTTAGAGTTAATAATTGAAAACTATTCAGCGGCTTTTTCGTCAGCAGCAGGTTTCTCAGCCTCTTCCTTAGCAGGAGCTGGTTCTGCAACTTCTTCTTTAGCTGCAGCAGCTACTGGTTCAGCATTGTTAACCTTGTGACGGTTGATGCGGGCGCGGTGCGGCTTTTTAGCCTCTTCATCGCCTGGCTCTTGTTCAGCCTCATCTTTATTGTCGATTTTCTCAACCTTACGTTCCTCAATGCCTTCGGCCATAGCAGCGCAAATTGAATCGAGAATGATTTCGATTGATTTTGAAGCATCGTCGTTGCAAGGAATAACGTAATCGATATTTGAAGGGTCGGAGTTAGTGTCCACCATACCGAAAACAGGTATGTTAAGGCGGTTAGCCTCGGCTACTGCGATGTGCTCTTTCATAACGTCAACAACGAAGAGAGCGGAAGGAAGACGGTTAAGGTCAGCTATACTGCCAAGAGTCTTCTCCAACTTTGCACGTTGGCGGGTTATTTGGAGTTTCTCGCGTTTTGAAAGGTTATCGAATGTGCCGTCTTTCGACATTTTGTCGATTGAAGTCATCTTCTTTACAGCCTTGCGGATGGTTGGGAAGTTGGTAAGCATACCTCCAGGCCAACGCTCGATGACGTAAGGCATTCCGATTGAGGTGGCTTTGTCGGCCACTACTTGTTTAGCCTGTTTCTTAGTAGCTACGAAAAGAACTTTTTTGCCGGCTTTAGCGATTCCTTTAAGGGCAGAAGCTGCATCTTCGAGCTTAGCGGCCGTTTTATATAAATCGATAATGTGGATACCGTTGCGCTCCATAAAAATATAAGGAGCCATAGCAGGATTCCATTTACGCTTAAGGTGTCCGAAGTGACATCCTGCTTCTAATAATTGATCAAAACTTGGTGTTGCCATTTAATTTTTTTTATTTGTTTACATTCAACTTAATCAATCGCATGGTAGCCCTCCTCACATTGAAAGTGAGAAAGAAAGTCCAAGCGATTTGGATACTAAACACATTGATTCCGAATGAGCAAAGTATAATAAACGATTAACGTTTGCTGAACTGGAATCTCTTACGAGCCTTAGGACGACCTGGCTTTTTACGTTCAACAGCACGCGGGTCACGAGTCATGAATCCTTGTGCACGAAGAGCAGGTTTGTCTTCAGGGTTAATCTTAACGAGAGCGCGGGCGATAGCGAGACGTAAAGCCTCAGCCTGGCCTTTGTAGCCACCACCGATAAGATTTACTTTGATGTCATATTTTTCAACTGCCTCAAGAGTGTTAAGCGGCTGCTTAACAATGTATTGAAGGATAGAAGAAGGAAAATATGAATCGAGAGAACGTTTGTTGATAATTATCTCACCTTTACCTTCGCTGACATAAACGCGAGCGATGGCGGCTTTACGACGGCCTACTGCATTAATTTTTTCCATTCTTCAATCTTTATTTGAGTTTGTTGATGTCGATAACTTTAGGATTCTGAGCCTGATGAGGATGCTCGGAACCATTATAGACGTACATGTTCTTGATGAGTTTTGCACCTAATACGTTCTTAGGGAGCATACCTTTCATAACCTTCAAGAAGAGAGGGTTGATACCATTCTTATAATGATATGTGTCAGCCTTAGCCTTTAACATGGCAGGAGTGTAAGCTCTTTGACCACCAGGATAACCGCTATAAGCTAAATATTCGCGACCTTCCCATTTGTTACCGGTAAGGATAACCTTGTCGGCGTTGATTATGATGACGTTGTCGCCACAATCAGCATTAGGAGTAAAACACGGTTTGTATTTACCGCGCAGAATTTTTGCGACTTTAGCGCAAAGACGTCCAAGAACTTGATCGGTTGCATCGATGAGCACCCATTCTTTCTTTGCCTTAGCGTCGCCGGCATTTACCGAAATTGTTTTGTAACTTAAAGTATCCACTTTTTTAATAAATTCCTGATTAATAAATAATTAATTTATTTGCTGCAAGGCAGAATGCCCGGCCAAAGGCAACCGCGAAAGCCGCAAATCGTTATAATTCGGACATAATCGGACTGCAAAGGTACGATTTTTATACTTAGAATCAAACAATTGCCAGCAAAAAAAATTAGATTTAAAAATAAAATTGAAGATAAAATTTGAAAAACAGAGCATAGGAACTTCGTAAACAATTATAGATTTAATGTGATCCAGTGAAAAAGGATAAAGCAATTCGGGGAAATGATTTGCAAAATACGATATGGTGGAGTAAATTTGCAGTCAATAGACATTTATGTGAAATGAAAGAAATAAATGACATAGGACCAATTGGAGTGTTTGACTCTGGATATGGCGGACTGACAATTCTGAAAGAAATCAGAAAAAAGTTGCCTGAATACGATTATCTCTATCTTGGCGACAATGCCAGGGCTCCTTATGGTTCTCGCTCGTTTGATGTGGTGTATGAGTTCACATTGGAGGCAGTGAAATACCTGTTTTCGAAAGGTTGCCGACTTGTTATATTGGCGTGTAACACTGCATCGGCAAAAGCATTAAGAACAATACAACAAAATGATTTGCCTATAATTGACCCTACAAGAAGAGTGCTTGGGGTGATACGACCCACTGTGGAAAAAGTAGGCGAAATAAGCAAGAATGGCAATATAGGAGTGGTGGGCACACCTGGAACGATACAGAGCAAGTCGTACGATATAGAAATAAATAAATTATACCCTGATTTTCATGTGTATGGTCACGGCTGCAAACTGTGGGCAGCATTGGTGGAAAGTCATGAGGCCGAAGGCGATGGAGCCGACTATTTTGTGCGAAAAGATATTAATGAATTGATGAATATGTGCCCTGAAATAGATACTGTGATATTGGGATGCACACATTATCCATTATTAATAAACAAGATAAACGAATTCATGCCGAAAGGCGTGAGAGTGGTGCTTCAAGGAAATATTGTGGCTGATAGTTTGACTGATTACCTGAAAAGGCATCCCGAAATGGAGAAGCGTTGTGAAAAGGGTGGTAATTGCAGTTTCCTGACCACAGAATCACCTGAGAAATTCAAAGAATTGGCATCGGTGTTTCTTGGCGATGACATAAGTGCCAAGCATATAGATTTGGCAAAAAATGAGCAGTGACGAACAGATAAGAACGAGTTTAATGGTAAATAATGAAATACAATAAAACTTTTATGACGCAGAAAACATCAATATTGGCAATCCTTGCACTTTTTATAGTAGTAATGACTACATCGTGCACAAAAAACAATGAAAAGGACAATACGGTCTCAGTGTTCTTCAATTCCACTGCAATTCCATATGATTCGAGTGGCGTGTGGACATTGGCCTTGACAGATTCGTTGGGGATTAATTCACAAGGAGTGATATTCAGCCACAGTGTGGTGCCAGCATGGAAAACTTGGAGCGGCTTTGTGCCGAGCCGCAGTAAAGACGTTGCTGACTACTCGACTGGTAACTGGCTCGATCATCAGTTTAACGTGATGAGTGGCGGAGGAATCAGTGGAGTAGGCACACCATTTATGGTTGCATATTGGAATTCAAGTGAGGGCACATCACCTGCCGCACCTTCATGTACGATTAAATACGGCAACGATGGCCAGTTGTTTATTCCTAAATCAATTTATATCAATAATACCCCATACGTTTATTATGCAATGGTCAACGGAACGAACTGGTCGAAAAAGTTCGGGACCGGTGATTATTTGAAATTGCTGATTTATGGAGTAACTGACAGTGGCACTGTGACCAAGCCTGTGGAAGCAATGCTTGCCGATTATACAACAGGGAATGCTATAATGCTTAAGGAATGGACTTACGTGAATCTTGAAAACCTCGGCACAGTTAAAAGCATATTTTTCCAAATGAAATCGAGTGACAGTGGCGAATGGGGGATGAACACGCCTGCCTATTTTGCCATTGACAGGCCAGTTATTGAGCTTCAGTGAGAATTAAGAGAAAGAATCGTATAGGATTTGGTGGAGTACAGACAACACCATTTTTCCATTAGAAATATTTGAAAAATATTCAGTTGTTATTTTTTATTGTTGCAAAATAAAAGGAATAATTTAAAAAAAATTATAACTTTGTAGCGCAATGATGTATCCTAATTTAAGCACACATAAGCGATTATTAATACTATGCCTGATGACATGGGTTGTTGCCGCGTGTGCATTTGGAAAAGGAGCGGACAAACGGACAATTCAGCTATTGAATACGATAGCTCCATATCAGGGCGTAGGGAAATATGAGGGATTGTGGAGCAAAGTTTATGCTGATGCGAGTAAACGCAATGTCATTGACGATGCTACATTGTGTGAGCTATATTATAATAAGGAGATGCACTTTTATTACCTGCTTAAGGTGGATAGTGTAAGAAATTATTTTTCAAAGGTGCAAACGACGGCGCGGAAATCGGCAAATATTGATAGATTGTATTTTTCATGGCTGATTCTATGTGATACATATATAGCCAGCGGACAGGTCAATCAAGCGATAAGCGAAAGCGACAGAATGTACAAGTCGGCAAAATCAGATAAAAGTGAGATTGGAATGGCGTACAGTGGGTATGTGATTGCCAACAGCTTCAATGCAAACAGGAACTATCAGCAAGCTGCGATTAATTATCTGAGCATAATGCCGGTATTGATAAAGTATAAGAAATGGGATCTATATCCACCGACAGTGGCAAATTGCATGAACAGCTTGATAGCCACAAATCGGATGAAACAAGCTGAAAAAATATTTCTCACGGCTGATTCGATAGCTGACCATGAGCTATGGAAGAATAAAAAGAAATACATAATGAGTATTCTGGAAGTGAAAGGCTACATGAGTTCGATGATTTACAGCCGAACAAAGAATTCAAGGGCTTTAAAGAAATATCTTGACGAGACTGACAATATTTACAATTCAGGCTATCCGCATTTACGGCCAATACCAAAATATTTCATACATAGATATTATGCGCAGTCGATAGGCGATTACAGGACTGAATTGCAATATTTGGATTCCTGTGTGGATTATTATGTGAAGAATAACGATTCACAGAATCTTTGCACAATATATAGGGATAAATCGGTGGCTTATGAGAAACTTGGCGATTATGAGAACGCATTGAAATTTGAAAGGGAATATTCAAGTTTGAACGATTCTTTGTTGCTTGACGAACAACGTGCGAACCTTGAGCAGCTATCGACGGAATATGGAGTAAATAAATTGGCTGGAGAGAATCAGGCATTACAAATAAAGGTAAAGGACTCGCAAATAAAAGTATTCATATTATTGCTTGCAACTTTGTTGATAGTGATTGTCATTATACTTGTGTACACCGTCAGAATGCATAAATTGAATACGAGGCTAAGGGCTGCCAACGACATAAAGAACAATTTCATAAGCAGCATGAGCCATGAAATGCGGACTCCACTTAATGCCATTCTTGGTTTCTCTGACCTTTTGGTAAGTGAATTTGATGATGAAGAGCATAAGGATATGGTGAAAGCAATCAGTAAAGGAAGTTCAGATTTCTTGAAGATTGTCGATGATACTCTTTATCTTGCTGACAATGAAACAGGGACAAATCAATTCAATGAATTGACGGAAGCGCATGCGGCAGAATTTTGCGAGGATATGATGCGAGAAATGGCTGATTTTTCCTCAAAAGACAGAAAACTTGTGTGTGATACTTCGACTGATGTGGTGTTCATGACTAATCTTTATTCGTTGAAGCGAATCATAAGCAATCTTTTGCTGAATGCATTCAAGTTTGCCAGTGTTGGTGATGTGGAGCTGAAGTATGAAGTGAAAGATAAAAATATAGAATTTTCGGTAACTGATCATGGCGACGGAATAGATGAAGATTTCCAAGAGAAGATTTTTGAGCAATTCTTCAAGTGTAATCCATTCTCACAAGGATTAGGTGTGGGACTTACAATATGCCTTATTGCCGCAAAACATTTGAACGGTACTCTGAAACTTGATAAAGAATATAAGAATGGGGCCAAATTTGTTTTCAGTCAAAAAATTTAGGTAGCGAATAGGAAAATCGGAAACATTCGAATAGAATGAAAGGATATAAAAGTAAAAATCCCCGGCACCACGCCGAGGATTTTCCATCTCAAAAAACTAATATCATGAAAAATAAACCCTTGTTACTGCATAAAAAAATACTTGTCATCACGACAAATATTTTTTTACCTTAAAATCTAATACCATGAAAACTTGATGCAAAGATAATGCTTATATATTTCGTTGCATAATAAATGACAAAAAAAATCTGCTGTTTTTAGATAATTTAATAAATATGGTAGCGAATCTATTGCTAATTCACAACGTGAAAGGATTATAAAGTTTCATTTTAGGCAATTGGCCAAAATGCATCATTTGAAATAGCAGGCCAATATAATGGATTGGGGAAATACCTAATATTGGAAGATGGAGTTTTGAAAGATGGGAGGAAATAAAAGTAGGAGGGAATGGATGGTTTAGGAAATGGAGATTTTTTATTGGAAACGTATAGGCACAAAAAAAATACTTGTCTCACGACAAATATTTTTTACCTTAAATCTAATACCATGAAAAACTTGATGCAAAGATAGGCACTTTTTTATTAATTGAATGCATTATGGCAAATAAAATTCGATTAATTAACAAGATTTATCTAAATTATGGCGAATTGAAATGTTTGGTAACTATTATAGCCTGAGTTTGCATAATCAGTAAACTTTTATGATATTTGCAACAAATAAATTTTTAAGAAATATGGAAATAAAAGAGATAGGGAGATTGCTTGAGGAAGATAAGGTTGAGAGGGCAATAGAAGAATTGAAAAGATATATTGCGGCAAATCCGAAGAGTGATAAGGCCTATTTCATGCTTGGCAACGCATATCGGCGAAAGAACGATTGGAAGAATGCAATGACAAACTACTGCGAAGCTATAGCATTAAATCCGGAAAGCCCAGCCGTGGAAGCCTATCGGCAGGCAGAGGAAATATTGAATTTCTACAACCATGACCTGTACAATCCATGAATAATAAAAGAGGGGCACATGATTGCACCCCTCTTAATATATTATCAGCAATAAATCAGAGATTATTTCAAAGGAATCTTGAACCAGAAAGTAGAACCTTGGCCCGGCTTTGAATTAACGCCAATCTCACCACCAAGCACTACAATGATAGCCCGGCAAAGTGATAGGTTAAGCCCTGTGCCGTCAACCGATTTGTTCTCATCTGTGCGGAAATAGCGCTGGAATAAGTTGTCAAGCTCATTTTCAGCAATTCCCACGCCAGTGTCGATGACAGAGACTTTGGCGAAATTGTCGGAACGCTCTGTGCGCATTGTAATATTGCCTTTTTCGGTGAAACGCTTGGCATTCTTGAGCAGAATCTGAGTGACTTGGGCAATGCGCTGCATGTCGGAATAAACATCAAGGTGCTCTTCTGAAAGTTCAAGCACATATTGAATATCCTTGTTATTGTTGGTCGTCTGTTCTGAATCGAACATATCGTGGCAAACATAACTTATATCAAAATCACTGTAAGTGAAATGTGTGGTACCTGATTCGATTTTGGATAGGTCGAGAATGCCATTAACCAAGCTGGTCAACGTGGTGCTGTTGCTCTCAAGTTCATCCACATAGCTCTGCCTCTCTTGAGGGTCATCAATGGTGCCTACAAGTTGGGCAAAACCAACGATAGCATTGAGCGGGGCTCGGATTTCACTGCCCATATTGGCAATGAATGCCGACTTCATGTTGTCGCGCTTTTCAGCGAGTTCCTTTTCCTTAAGGATGTTCTTCGTCATTCTTGCGAGACGGAAACGGAAATGAAGAGTGAAACCTATAAGGGCAATAATCAGAATTATCGCAAAGCAGATAACTGTGATAATCCAATGAGGAAATTTGTATCCGCCTTCGTAGGAAGAAAACCATTTGTTGTGAATATGCTTGTAGGTGCCATCAAACATCATGGAATTAAGCGCTTCATTGATGGAATTGAGCAATTTGGAATCGCAAGTCTTGACAGCAAAGCAATAGCTAATAGTCTCGAATGGAGATGGATGCCATGTGAGATTCTTAATGTCCTTGTGCTCCATGAGATAACGGCATGTGTATTCGTTGGCAATCATAGCATCGGCTTTTTTGTCGGAGAGCATACGAAGGCCATCTTCAATGCTGTTGGTTGGAATAATGTTGGTCATGCCCGAGGCAACAGCCAGATTATAAAGAAAATCATGCTTCATTATAATTCTCTTGCTCTTAATTGCATCAAGAGTTTTGAAATCGTCGCTTCTCCGAGAAATCAGTGCCATAGGGATGGTGCCATAGGGAGTGCTGAATAAATATTGTTTCGCACGTTTTTCGGAATAGTAGAGTGCAATGGACATATCGCCATTAATGCTGTCACCAGAAAGAAGAACCTTGTCCCAAGATGTAACAGACATTTTATATTTATATCCTGCACGATTCATGACAGCCTTGAACATGTCAACATCGAAACCGTCAGGCTCTCCCTTCTCGTTGACAAATTCAAAAGGCCAAAGGTCTTTTTCGACAACGATATGGATAGTGCGTTTTTCATCACAATTCTTTTTAGGCTGAGAAAAGCCTCCGAAAGTGACGAATAATAACAATATAGAAAGCACAAAATATTTCATTTTAGTATAGTTTTAGCAATGTAATAAGCGAATCAAAGATAAAAAAGGTAATAAAAACATACAAATATAAATTAATCAACTGGATAGACCAAATTTTCGTCTGAAATTTTTTCGAGAACTTCAACCAAATATTTTTTTGCCTCCCATTTTGCCATAGGCAAATTGTGCAGCATGTAGTTGCCACAATCACGAGCGGTGGCTCCTGGAATGTCGTCATCGAAGTCGGAAATGAATGAGAATGTTTCTTTCATCAGTCCGATAATGTCGGCAGAAGAGAAATCTCCGGCAAGAATCAGATAGCAACCTGTGCAGCATCCCATTGGTCCCCAATAAACAATGCTCTTACCCCATTTTGGATGATTGCGGAGGAAAGTTGCTCCAAGATGCTCGATTGTGTGGATGGCAGGCAAACTGACTACTGGTTCACGGTTCGGTTCCTTCATGCGAATGTCGAAGGTGGTGAGAATGTCACCTTTGGGTAACGTGTCCTTTCGAGAAAGATAAATGCCTCTTTTTAATTTTAGATGATTGATTGTAAAACTTGCTATCTTGTCCATGATTATGAGTTATTTCGTTTTCAGCAGTATCTCGTGAATGATATTGAATGTATGTTTCGGGGCAACTTCCCAGAAGTCGTCGTACTGCTTGGAATTATCGTGATTTGCACCAGGTGAATCGCTGATTACGCGGGCGCAGAAGAAAGGTACATTGCGCATATAGCAGACTTGAGCTATCGAAGTTGATTCCATGTCAACTGCAATTGCATCAGGATAATGGCTCTTTATTTCATTGACTTCTTCTATTGTGCTGATGAATTTATCGCCTGAGCAGATAAGTCCAGCTTTAACATTGTTGCTGAAATCCACCATACGCATTACGTCGCTGCTGGATTTAAAATAAAGAGGGAAGCCATAAGCTTCGCCATAGGAAGTGCCTGGGCCACACCATACATCGTGGTAGGCAATACGCTCACCAATTATGACATCCATTACGTTCACTGATGAATCGGCACCACCAGCAACACCGGTGCTGATGACCAATTCGACAGAGAAATTGGTCAACATCAGCATAGTTCCAATGGCAGCATTGACTTTGCCAATGCCACATTGCATTGCAACTATGTCGTTAGAGCCAACTTTGCCCATGTGGAAAATACGGTTGTCGATTGAAGTTTCCTCATGATTTCCAAGCAATGGGAGAAGCAGGGAAAGCTCTTTTTGCATTGCAACGATTATTCCAATAGTCATAACAATATAAATTCTCTTAAAGTTGTGACAAAAGTAATAAATATATTAATTTTGTACAATTATTAATTGTGAATAGTGGTGTTACAAATTGAAATAGATGAAAGAATAAGGCAGTTTTGCCCTGATTTACGCATTGGAATGATACATGCCAATGTGAAGAACAGTGCTACAAATGCTGAATTGTGGAACGAGATTGATGCTGAATGTGCAGAAATCAGCAAACAGTACCAGTTGCTTGAAATCAACAAACGTCCAGCTGTGGCACAGACAAGAGCATTATACCGTGCATTGGGTAAAGACCCAAACCGATACAGAATGTCGGCGGAAGCATTGTGCAGACGTGTAATCAGAGGGCTTGGACTTTACCATATTGACACTTTGGTTGACCTTGTGAATTTGGTGTCGATAAAGAGCGGTTACAGCATCAGTGGGCTTGACGCAGGCAAGATAGAAGGAGATAAACTCGTGCTTGGAGTGGGAGAGCATGATGAAAAATATGAAGGGATAGGTCGTGGCTTACTGAATATTGAAGGACTTCCCGTTTACAGGGATTTGCGAGGCGGGATCGCTACACCGACAAGTGATGAAGAACGTACAAAAATATCGCTTGAAACTACATCATTCCAAATGAACATCAACGCATTCGGGCCAGAGATGCCGATTGAAGAGGCTGTGGACTGGAGCGTGGAACTGCTGAAGAAATATGCGTCGGCAACCAATGTGGAAACGGCAATAATCAAATAAATCCGATATCAAATGAAATTATTGAAGATAATAGAAGAAAGCCTGAATGAACGCTATATAGATATAGCTGTGGAAGCACTGCTCGACGGCAACATTATAATATATCCTACTGATACTCTGTACGCGCTTGGATGCGATGCGCTCAACAATGGAGCAATTGAGAAAATATGCAGGATAAAAGGGGTGAAGAGCGAAAAGACAAACCTCTCAATTATCTGTGAAAGTATAAGTCAGGTTGCAGAATATGCCCATTTTGACAATGATGAGTTCAGGATGATGAAAGCAAATCTGCCTGGACCATTCACATTCATATTTCCTGCTATGTCGAAGTTGCCAAAAGCATTTAAAGGCCGCAAGACAGTTGGCGTGAGAGTCCCTGACGATAAAATAGCAATTGAATTGGTGCATAGGCTCGGACGGCCGATAATGACAAGCTCAATAGAATATGAAGATGAGGATTATGGAACGGAGCCTGAACTGATAGCTGAAAGATATGTGGGTGACGTGAGCCTGATACTTGATTCGGGACGGCGGTCGATAGTGCCGTCAACCATCATTGACTGCACGGGCGACGAGCCTGAAATAGTGCGTGAAGGAAAGGGTGTGTTAAAATAATAGGAAAAATTAACCATTAATAATGCGGAAAAATTTCTTTAATTTGGGATTAATATATAACTTTGTCATCGATAACGGAAATATTATCCGCTGGAAACTGAAGTATTGTCAAACATCTAAATAATAATTAATTATGTCGAAAATCACAGTTATTGGTGCCGGAAATGTAGGCGCAACATGTGCAAATGTATTAGTTTGCAAACAAGTAGCTGACGAAGTAGTTCTCCTTGACATCAAGCCTGGAGTATCAGAAGGCAAGGCAATGGATATTATGCAGACAGCAAATATCCTTGGTATAAACACAATTCTCACTGGAACAACCAATGATTATTCCAAGACAAAGGATTCAGATGTAGTGGTAATCACATCAGGAATTCCACGTAAACCTGGAATGACACGTGAAGAACTTATCGGTGTCAATGCCAAAATTGTAAAGAGCGTGATTGCAGAAGTCGTTAAGGCTTCACCAAATGCAGTAGTTATCTGCATCAGCAACCCAATGGATACAATGACATATCTTATCCATAAGACCAGTGGACTTCCAAAGAACCGCATAATCGGTATGGGTGGCGCACTTGACAGTGCACGCTTCAAATTCAACCTTCGCTTAGCTCTCAATGCAAATGCTGGAGAAGTTGACGGATTCGTAATCGGCGGCCATAATGACAAGACTATGATTCCTATGACACGTTACGCTGTTTGGCGTGGTGTTCCTGTAACCAACTTCCTGAGCAAGGAGCAACTTGACAAGATTGCAGCTGACACAAAGGTTGGCGGTGCAACACTTACAGGTCTGCTTGGCACAAGCGCATGGTACGCACCGGGTGCAGCAGCAGCACAAGTATGCGAAGCAGTTCTTCACGATGAGAAGAAACTTATCCCTTGCAGCGCATTGGTTGAAGGCGAATATGGCTTCAGCGACCTCTGCATCGGTGTTCCTTGCATCCTTGGCAATGGCGGTATCGAGAAGATTGTGGAAATTGAGCTTAACGACGAAGAAAAAGCTCTCTTCGCAGCAAGCGCAGCAGCAGCCAAGAAGACAAACGAGGCTCTTGCAGATGCTTTGAAATAGTTCAAACACATAGTTATAATTTATAAGAAGCGTTCCCTGGATTAGTCCTCGGGACGCTTTTTTCACGTTAAAATCAGAAGACGCTTTGCAGTTGACGAATAAATGATTATTTTTGGAAAGAATTAAATTAAAACCTAACGATAATGAAAAAATCAAGATTTTTCAGCCTGATTGTCTGCATGACGGCTATAGCGATAACTTTCGGCTCATGCGGCGGAAACAAGAATAGTCAAACTGCACCGGCTGCTAAGCCTGACTCTACAACTTCAATGAAGAAAATGAGCAATGCAGAAAAAGTGCCGATGGTGGTGGATTTCTATGCCACATGGTGCGGTCCCTGCAAGGAACTTGCAAAAGTGATGAAGCCAATTGAGGCAGAATACGGCAGCAAAATAGAGTTCAAGAGAATCGACATTGACCAAGAGAAGGAAATGGCAGAAGAAGCAGGGATAGATGCAGTGCCAACACTTATTTATCTTGATGCTGACGGCAACGAGATTACCCGGACTGTAGGGCTAATCAGTGCTGATGAACTCAAGGCAAATCTTGACGGACTCCTCAGAGGAAACAAGGGAAAGTAGGCAAGAATCACTTCACATCCTTGGCCATCGCTATTCTGATGCGCTTGTTCTTGATCTTAAGCGGAATAAGCCTATGAAGCACGTCGGCAGCCTTTTGTGCCGGCACAGCGACGATGGCATAATGGTCGTGAAGGTCGATAGGGCCAATCTCGCTTCCTGATATGCCGCCATTTTTGGCAATAAATCCCACAATGTCGCCCTTTGAAATCTTCTCTTTCTTGCCAGCCTGAAAATAGAGTGAGGCAAAATCAGTGGTTATTTTCATGGCAGCATCGGGATTGAGGATTTTCTCGTCATCGAAAGTGATGTACGAGGGCAATTTATCAATAGGAGAAGTTATGACAAAAATCTCGCCTGTAGCATTGACGCGGGCCGTACGTCCATTGCGGTGCGTGTAGGCTTCAGGCGTAGTAGGCAGATGATAATGGATAATATTCTTGACTTCAGTGATGTCGAGGCCACGGGAAGCGAGGTCGGTAGTGACCAAAACAGCCAGTGAGCCATTATTCAGCATAGTGACAGCCTTTTCACGCTCAATCTGCTCCATTCCGCCATGATACATTCCAGCAGGGACATCATTGTCCCTAAGAAAATTGCAAATGCGCTCAACCGCCTCACGATAGTTAGCAAAAACGATGGTACGGCCACTGCCGGTATTGCAAAGGAGGGAGAACAGGGCAGGGAGCTTATCGTTGTCGAGTGACTTGACCTGATGAACCGTCATACGGTTCTTAACATCGCTGCTTTGTGCCAAAAAATCAATTTCGATGGGATTATAGAGACGGACAAAATCAGGCATTTCATCAATTCGCGTTGCTGAAGTCAAGAACCGCCGAGCAATGTTAGGCGTGCGGTGCAGAATCTTCTTCATCTCGTCCTGAAAACCGAGTTCCAAAGTCTTGTCGAATTCATCGAGAACGAGAAGACGGGTGGAATAAACGTCGATATTGCCACGATTAATGTGGTCGAGAAGACGGCCCGGGGTGCTGACAATAATTGACGGAGTGACGCTAAGCGACTGCTTTTCGTCCTGTACGTTATGGCCTCCATAGCAGCAAGTGACCTTATAGCCAGTGGCAATTTCGCGAGTGATTTCATCAATCTGCTGCACCAGTTCACGGGATGGGGCGATAATCAGCGCCTGCAAGCGTCCATCAGGTTTCTTCAGAGCCTTAAGCAAAGGAATAAGAAAGGCGATAGTCTTGCCAGTACCCGTCGGGGCAAGCAAAATCATGTCGCCAGATTCATGTGCACGTTCAGTCATTGTGGTCTGCATCTCGTTGAACTGACTGATTCCAAGGCGAGTTTTAATCGCTTCCGTTATTTCTGTCTCTTTCATCGTGATTTTTTGCTTTCTGTAATTTCGGCAAAGGTAGTAAAAAATCGACATTTGTCCATGAAATATGGCTATAATTACTGATATTACGCCGAAATACCACTATTTCTTGTATAATATCCAATACTTTCATACTTTTGCAATGTGTGTTTTTCATAGTATTAGATTAAGATAAATGGTGAGCTCCTTTCGTGATGAAAGCGGCTCATTATTTTTTTGTGCCAATGCCAAGACTGTGAAAGGTGGAGCAATACTATTTAAGGGCCTGCCGGTTTTGATTTTGCTTATTTATATGTAACTTTGCAGAAAAATTAAAGGACAGACAAAAATGGCACAGAAACCTTCAATCCCAAAGGGGACCCGCGACTTTTCGCCTGAGGAAATGGCGAAACGCAACTATATATTCGATACAATAAAGCAAGTTTTTCTTCTATACGGATTTCAGCAGATAGAGACACCGGCGATGGAAAATCTGTCGACGCTGATGGGGAAATACGGAGAAGAAGGTGACAAACTGCTATTCAAAATACTCAACAGCGGTGACTTTTTGCGTGAAGCCACTGATGAACAGCTAAAAGAACGCAATTATGTGCATCTGACCAACCAATTTTGCGAGAAAGGTCTGCGTTATGACCTGACAGTGCCGTTTGCCCGCTATGTGGTGCAACACCGCGCTGAACTGCAATTCCCATTCAAACGCTATCAAATACAACCAGTGTGGCGTGCCGACCGTCCACAAAAGGGACGCTACAGGGAATTCTACCAATGTGACGCTGACGTGGTGGGTTCGGACTCATTATTTAATGAGGTGGAACTTGTGGCTATGATTGACGAAGTGTTCAACCGCCTGGGAGTAAACATCACAATCAAGATAAACAACCGCAAAGTGCTCAGCGGAATAGCCGAAATGATAGGAGCACCTGAGAAAATTGTGGACATTACGGTAGCAATTGACAAAATTGACAAGATAGGAATAGAGAATGTGAACGCTGAACTTCGTGAAAAGGAACTCAGCGAAGACGCGATAGCAACACTTCAACCACTCTTGCAGCTCACCGGCAGCAACGACGAGAAACTTGCGACACTTGACAAACTGCTTGCCACCTCGGAAATCGGCAAGAAAGGAATTGAAGAACTGAGATTCCTGCTTGGACACGTTGCCGAACTGGGAATGAAATCGACAGTGGAACTTGACGTGTCGCTGGCACGCGGGCTGAACTACTACACAGGCACGATACTCGAAGTGAAAGCCAACGACGTGGAAATGGGCAGCATTACAGGGGGCGGACGCTACGACAACCTTACCGGCGTGTTCGGAATGGAAGGAGTGTCGGGTGTGGGCATCAGTTTCGGCGCTGACCGAATTTTTGACGTGCTCAACACGCTGAATCTGTATCCTGCCGATACCTGCACTTCAACAAAGGTGATTTTTGCCAACTTCGGCGACGAAGAGGCGAAGGCATCACTGAAATACATTATGGCTCTGCGCAAGGAAGGCATATCGGGCGAGCTTTATCCTGAATCCTCAAAGATGAAGAAACAGATTGGCTATGCCAATGCCAAAAAAATTCCTTTTTTCGCAATTGTTGGAGAATCGGAGCTGGCAGAAGGTAAAATCGCACTGAAAGACATGACTTCGGGCGAACAGCTGCATCTGACAATTGAGGAGGTAATAGCCAAACTGAAATAATACTGACTGACGGCAAACAAAAGCAAAATATTGGGATTGCTGAAGTCGTGGGCGTTGCCTATAGCAATAGCTTGCGGTGCGGTGTGCTATCCGTGGGCATCGAAACTGGAATTTTTGGTGCCTTATCTGCTTTTTGCCATGCTCACCATAGCCTATACTCGCATTGGATTCCATGACCTTAAACTCAACGCTCTGCAATGGACGCTGATGGCTGTGCAACTGGTGGGATGCTGGACGGTGTACTTTGCGCTTTACCATTTTAATGGTATTGTGGCAGAAGGCGCATTTCTGTGCGTTTTCATTCCGACTGCCGCCGCGGCACCTGTGATAACAGGAATGCTTGGCGGAAGCATACCAAAATTGGCATCGTTCTCACTGCTTTGCAATCTGATGGTGGCATTTATGGCACCTGTTTTTTTGCCTTGGGTTGACACTACGGCATCGGCTGACTTTTGGGCATCGTTTATAAAAATATGCGAGAAGGTG
>JAKVKZ010000023.1 GCA_022484565.1 Muribaculaceae bacterium | reverse complement strand
TTATAAATTACTCTATTGTAAATAAAGGAGGATACCCGAAAGTACATAAAAATCCTCTTCAGAGTGCCATGGTGGAGTGGGGCATAAATTTTAACCCTTTGTGGCCTTATCTATGGCTTTCAAGTACAGCTAATATTAATACTTGGACTTCCTATCAAAAATTAGTATATGGTACAGGTTGTACTAATGAACAATTTGTCCCCTATTTCTTTTGGATGAATGCGTTTGTGACGGAAATGAATCAAGAACCTTCAACAACAAGTAAGGGAATTAATGACTCTGCAGTAGCAAGAAGCGTAAATGACCGAATCGACCGTATTTTGTCTCACCCATTTTTCAAAGGATTCCCTATTGTAGTGTTGGCATGCCATGATTATGTTGACATAGATAAAATAGAAAGAATGTTTGGAGAAGTTAAGCAAATCGCTCCTACAGTGAAATTTGATAGCAAATCGGGAATTAACAATAGCGGTAATTGTTACACTGTTTATCAGACAAAAAACAAAAAACAGAAAATTGTATTAACTCGTCAATTATCTAATGGTTCTTCGGATGCCTTAATTGATGCCATTCGTAAGGCTTTAGACATTTAGTTTAGGAATTATCTAAGTATTAAATTCAATAAATTATAAAATTTTATCTATGTCATATCCACATTCTATTTATAAAAATTCTATTTATCCTCAATTACAGGATTATACACGGGATTTTTGCGAATTAGTAAAAAACACTGTTTCAGGAGATTTTATTGGCTTTGGAAATCCAGCAGCATCGTTATTAATAATTGGCAGAAAAGCCACACTATATGTTCTTGACAAAGACAGAGATGCTACATTGAATCTGATGGAAATAGTACAGAATCATGATGATTGGGATAAGAATATTAAGAAAAATACTAAAGCTTCTGATAATCTTACTCCATATATTCCCAAAAGCGGTGGAGTCCCTATTACCAGTTCTATAGGTCTGCAAAGTGCTTTGCCTAATTGGAATGGGATTTTTAATCCGCTATGGCCATATATACCACTACCAAGTTCTGCTGATATGAAAACTTGGACTGCTTATCAAAAATTGTTATATGGCACTGCTTTCACTAATGACCCTAATATTCCTTATTTTTTCTGGATGAATGCTTTTGTAACTGAAATTAATCAGAAAAATATAAATGAATTGAATACGTATTTGTCTGAATTGAGAAAGTATAAAGAAGATAAGAAACATGGAAATAAAGCTTCAAAAAAACCTAAATTAAAATTTAGCAACACTGTCCTTTTTCATCCATTTTTCAAAGGCTTCCCCATGGTAGTAATAGAATATGGTAATGATATTAATGAATTATTAATAGAAGCATTGTTTGGTGAAGTTGACCAAATTGCACCAGAAATTTCATACATGAGCAATTCGGGTATAAGTAGTAAAAATATTTTTTTCAAAGTTTATCAAACAAAAAACAGGAAGCAGAAAATTGTAGTATCTAGCCAACTATCTGATTCGGATTCTTTAATTGATGCCATTCGTGAAAAATTTGAACTTTAATAAATCATTATTATTAAATAGTAAACGGCAGCCATTTTCTCAAACATAAAATGGCTGCCGTTAATGATTTTATGTGAGATAGATGAAATTATCTGGATTTGCGAAAATAGAGTTCGTACGCTGGCCTTAATTTTGCATCATAAAATTTATGAAATATGAAAAATTTAGAAGAAAAAACTTACGGAAATTTGACAGTAGTGGAACGTCCCGACTATACGTGGGGCGTAGTGGGTGCCCAAGGGGAAGAGATAGTGCCATTCGGAAAATATGACTGGATTGACGGATTTGACCAAGGGCTGGCACGTGTGAAAATCGGCAAAGGCCCTGCAACGAATTGCAAGTGGGGCATAATCAACGAAAGCGGTGAGGAAGTGCTGCCAGCTGAATATGATGAAGTGTGGAATTTCCTCGATAAGGGCAGAAGCTCGACTAAAGTGGTGAAAGACGGTCATGAAAAGCAGGTGCAGTTTAGTGACCTCAATCCTGATTTGCGTGACGATGAACCGCAATATCAAGATGATGATAACTATTATGAAAACGAACAAACTTATGGCGAATATGCGGGCACTTACGCCCAGGATGTGGCTGGATATAGCGACCAAGCGATAAGTGATGCGTTCGACGGTGACCCCGACGCATATTGGAACATAGATTAGGCGGAAGTCAATTTCGGCTAATCCGGATTGAGAAGTTTATTTATTCATACTATTTAGAGAAGGCTGCCAGTCGAGGTGATTGGCAGTCTTTGAAATGCTTATGGCTCTTTTAGTAGCGTCATGTTTTATTATGCCGTATTATGATGAAAATTCCGAGATACTTTGCTGGAAGTGAGCGCTTTATTTCTGCCCTGGCGAGATAAATTGGCTGTGCAATTTGGTTATTTGGCGCAATTTCGTTTGGTCATTTGGCGCAAAATCGGATACAAAAAAAGGTTGCCTATCACAGTGACAGGCAACCTTTATTATGCTATAAATGAATCGAATTATATGTTCTTTACTTCCCAACCGAGAGCACTTGCGCCGAGGACGGCAGCATCGCTTTCTTTCAGTTCGGAAAGGAGAAGTTTCACCTTGCCGCGATAGATAGGCAGGATGTTCTTGTCGAGAGCGTTCTTTACAGGCTTCATGATGAGGTCGCCTGATTTGGTGAGGCCGCCAAAGAGGATGAATGCCTCAGGGCTTGAGAATGCTACGAAATCAGCGAGAGCTTCACCGAGAATCTTGCCGGTGTATTCAAATATTTCCTTTGCCAGTTTGTCGCCCTGAACGGCTGCATCGTACACGTCTTTTGATGTGATGGTGTCAACTTCAAGATTGCGAAGGAGACTGTCGTCGCTGCGTATTTCAAGAAATTCGCGTGCTGTGCGAGCGACGCCGGTAGCTGAGCAATAAGCCTCAAGGCAGCCTGTGCGACCGCAACCGCAGATACGTCCGTTGTTGCGCTTAACTATTACGTGGCCAAGTTCGCCGGCAAAGCCGTCGTGTCCGTAAACCATCTGGCCGTTGATGACGATGCCGCTACCAACACCAGTGCCAAGAGTAATCATGATGAAATCCTTCAAGCCACGTGCGGCGCCGTAAGTCATTTCACCGATAGCGGCAGCGTTGGCATCGTTGGTGATTGCAACAGGAATTCCGAATTTTGCGCTGAGAAGGTCAGCCAATGGAATTGGAGTTGGCCAAGGAAGGTTCACGCCTTCTTCGATGATGCCGGTGAAATAGTTGGCGTTAGGAGCACCAACACCGATGCCATGAATCTTGTCAACAGCATCGTTTGCAACCATCAGACGGTTTGCCTCAACGAAAAGTTCGTCAATATAGTCGTTGATGTCGCTGTGTTTAGCTGTCTTTATAGAACTGCTCGCGATGACAGTGCCGCGTGCGTCGACGATACCGAAAGCGGTGTTTGTGCCACCCATATCAATACCGATTACATAAGGCTTGCTCATGATTATAAGTTGTTGTTAGTTAGTTATTTAGTTAATTACGTTATGCTAAAGTCATTAAACTGCCCCAAATGGGGCGTTTAGTTTATGCAAAGATATAATTAATTAATGAATTGTGATAGCTTAAAATCCTAAAAACTTATGGATTAAAGTGCCATTTCAATTTTTTTCACAAGAAAAGCCCGTGGATGCGGTTGCAAGCACGGGCTGAAAAAAGAGCAATAAACTTAAACGTCTATTTTATAAGATATTGTGAACTAATCGATTTGTTTTCGTGAACGCGGCGAAGAGTGTCGGCAAAAAGTCCTGCAATGCTGATAATCTTCACTTTGGAGCATTTCTTGGTGTAAGGAATGCTGTCGGAGAAAATCATTTCGGTCAGGGCACTGTCGGTGATGCGTTCCGAAGCAGGGTCGCTCATGATGGCGTGTGAAGCAACGGCGCGAACACTCTTGGCTCCGTTTTCCATCATCAAACCTGCTGAACGGCAGATGGTGCCGGCAGTATCTACCATATCGTCAACTATAATCACATCCTTGCCCCTGACATCGCCGATGATGGTCATGTTCTCAACTTCGTTGGCTTTTGCACGCTGCTTGTGGCATAGTACGAGAGGCGCATTGAGATATTTTGCGTATGTGTTGGCGCGTTTTGCACCACCCACGTCAGGCGAAGCCATCACGAGGTCTTTAAGGCCCAATGACTGGATATAAGGAATGAAGCATGAAGATGCGTAAAGGTGGTCAACAGGGACATTGAAGAAGCCCTGAATCTGGTCAGCGTGGAGGTCCATGGTGATGAGCCTGTCGATACCGGCAGTACTTAGCAAGTCGGCAACCAGTTTGGCAGCAATTGAAACGCGTGGTTTGTCCTTGCGGTCCTGGCGAGCCCAACCGAAGTAGGGGATAACGGCTACTATTGATTTTGCTGAAGCCCTTTTAGCGGCATCAATCATAAGGAGAAGCTCCATGAGATTGTCGCAGTTGGGGAAAGTTGACTGAACGAGATAGACTTCGCACCCGCGGATTGACTCTTCGAAGGAAACTTCAAATTCGCCATCGGAAAAGTGCTGGATGTTCATCTCACCAAGTTCAATACCCAAGTCTTTGCAGATTTGTTCAGCGAGGTAACGGGATTTAGTACCTGAAAAAATTTTGATAGGTGGTAATGCGCTATTCATATTTTGAGATATTTATTGTGTTACAAAGTTAATACAAAATAGTTGTACGAGCCATGAATATTCTAAACTTTTTTTGCCGAAGCCTTGCGTTGGGCGTAGCGAATCTTTAAAATCACGGCGTTAAATGGCTTAATGTGAGCAGGAACGGGCGAATTCACGCAGAATAAAAATTCTTGCTTTTCGCCTGTAAGCAGGTCAGTGGCCACAACATCACCCTGACGCATATCCAATGTGGTGAATGCGTGTGCCGGAATGTTGATTTTCAAGTCGCATGGTGTGATGGCGAAATTCACCGCAATCAGCAGCGTCTCATCTTCGTAATGGCGGAGATAGGCAAACTGACGGTGTGGATTCAGTGCTGGATTGTCGTAGTTGACGTACATGAGGTCGAAGAATCCGCCTTGGCAGATGGCCTTTTCACGGCGGCAGATGCGCAGTACCCGTGCATACATTTCGCGTACTTCCATCTCGTAGGCTGAAAGTTGGCCGCCATCGCATTTACCCTCGTTGAACCAGCGGCGGATGGAAGGAACGCTCCAGTAGTCGAAAATTGAGGTGCGTCCGTCGTAGCCGCTGAACCCTTCGGCAGCCGATGCCTTTTCGCCAAGCTCCTGTCCGGCATAAATCAGCATTGGGCAATTGCTTATGGTGGCGCTTACGACGAGCGACGGCAAGGCCTTCATGGCATCGCCGGCATATTGCATTGAGGCAAAACGCTGCTCATCGTGATTTTCGAGGAAATTGAGCATGTGCGAGCTGATTCCGTCAACGGTCTGCCAGCAGCTTGTTAGGCAGGCGGCTGAGATGTTTCCGCACACTATTCCGCGCAAAGTGTCGTAGAGCGTGACTTTGTCGTAAAGATAATCGAAATGCCCGTTGTAGATGTAATCGCGGTAGAGATTCACATCGTAGATTTCAGCAATGAAAATCACACGCGGATATTTTTCTTTAACAAGTGGAATGGCCCATTTCCAGAATTGCACTGGCACCATGTGCGCCATGTCGCAGCGGAAACCGTCGATGCCTTTGCCGGCCCAAAATCTGAGAATGTTAAGCATCTTGAACCAAGTGGATGGAATGGGGCTGAAATGCGTGGAACCATCACCGTAGTCAACGCCGTAGTTCAGTTTTATCGTCTCGTACCAGTCGTTGGCGGAAGGAAAAGCTGTGAAGCAGTCGTTGCCAGTGGCCTTTGCCGGAAATTCATAGTAGGCATCTTTTCCGTGCCCCAGAGTGATGCTGGGCGAAAACAGTTGGCGTGGTATGTAATAGAAATTATTGTCGCGTGAAAATGCGAGTGAAGTGTTGTCGTCCTTTCCCAAATCGTCGATTCCAGCCGGTTTTGCATCCGAATGATATTGCCGCGCCACGTGGTTGGGCACAAAATCAATCAGCACGCTGAGTCCGGCCTTATGCGTGCGGGCCACGAGAGCCTCAAATTCTGCCATCCTCGATTTTACGCTTACGGCAAGGTCTGGGTCAACGTCGTAATAGTCCTTGATGGCGTAAGGTGAGCCAGCTTTGCCTTTTACTATGCGTGGATTATCATGCTGAATGCCATATTCTGAATAATCGGTTGCTGTGGCGTGTTCAATCACGCCTGTGTACCACACGTGCGTCACTCCCAAATTGCGGATTTCCGTAAGCACTTTGCTGGAGATGTCGTTGAACTTGCCGCAGCCGTTTTGCCCGATTGAGCCGTTGGGCACGCAGGCATTGCAGGTGTTTGTGAACAAGCGTGGGAGCAACTGATATATTATGAGCTTTTCATCAGTCATTATGAATGATTTTTTTAATTGTTTCTGAATTTTTGAAAACTTCCATTGCCGAATCATATCCTATTCGGAGAATTTTAGTTCCATTCTTCAAGTTGAATACATTAATGTCGGCAAGTAAACTCGGTTCTACGAGTACATCGCACAATTTGGAATCGGGAACGGCATTTGTGCGGGCCATCATTTCAAATGTGCGCTGCGCCACACCAATTAGCGACTGCTTTACCTTATCAGTGCATATCGGGCTGACATTCACTCCAATCAGCACTCGGCAATCGTCGCGCAGAAAAGTTGTCGGCAAGTTGTGGAGCAGTCCGCCGTCAACGTAGTTTACTCCATCAATTTTGGCTGGCTTGAAAATTACCGGTATGCTGCACGAGGCTATTACGCGTTCTGAAATTGGACCGTGGTCGAAAACCACAGGCTCGCTTTTGTCGATATTGGTGGCTATGATTCGTGTGGGGATATGCAAATCCTCAATGTTCTCCACCGGAAGGATTCTGCGCAGAAATGTGCGCAGTTTGTTGAGGCTGAAGAACCCGCAGCGCGGAACGCTGAGTTCGGTAAGGTCGGTGAGCGATAGCGATGTGAACGCCTTGAAGATTACATCTACTGGAAATCCGGCGGCGTAGAGGGCGGCGACAATGCTGCCTGCACTCACGCCCGAAATTATATCTGGCTTGATGCCAAGCTCCTCCATAGCCTTCAGAACGCCGAGATGGGCAAAACCGCGTGCTCCGCCACCGCCAAGCGCAAGGCCTATATTGTACTTTTTATCGTCAACAAATGAATTTTCCGGCATACCATGTAGATTAACAAACACAAAAGTAAGAATTAATTCGCTAAAACCGCAAAGTAAGCTGAGAAAAAAGACGTGCAGGGCACAAAAAATGCAAGCCCGACCACTAAATGCGATTGGGCTTGCAAAACTATTTTAGGAAAAATATATATCTATTTTTTGAGAGCGTCCTGTACCTTGTCGTTAGGTACCATCTCTTCTTTGAAGACGTAAGCACCGGTCTTTTCAGATTTGACCATCAAAATGACCTTGCTGAATGTGCGGCCTTCACCTTTTTGCAGAGTAGCGACAACTTTCTTTGCCATAATTCAGAATGTTTTATTTTATTTCTTTATGAACAGTTACTTTTTTGAGATATGGATTGTATTTCTTCAATTCCAATCTCTCTGTGGTATTTTTTCTATTTTTAGTGGTAATATAGCGGGACATTCCAGGCACACCACTTGCCTTCTGTTCAGTGCATTCAAGAATAACTTGAACCCTATTACCTTTTGCTTTCTTTGGCATGGCTATTATTTCTTTTCGATTTGTTTAATATCCTTCAAGTACCCGTCCTTCATCGCCATTTTGATGGCGGCGTCCAGACCCATCTTGTTGATGTCGCGGAGACCGGCGGCCGAGATGGTCAAGCGGATCCACTGATTTTGCTCTACCCAGAAAAACTTCTTAGTGAAGAGGTTCGGGTTGAACTTACGCTTAGTTCTTCTGCGGGAGTGCGATACATTGTTACCTGTAACGGCTTTCCTTCCTGTAATTTGACAAACCTTTGACATGGCTTTATTATAATTTTATATGTTTCTAAATATGTTCACAAAACAGAGCGCAAAGTAAGCAAAATTTTAGCTAATAGCCAAATTTAAGCCCACATAAAATAGAATTCTCGCTAAAATTTACACATAGAGCACATAACTATTGCTCTGCTAAAGCCTGGCAGTTCAGAATGCCCCGGCAGAAGTAAGCTATTAATTCTGTGCCTTGACTGTTATTGCAAACTGCTTTCTGATTGGCCGTTAGCATCATCGTCCTAAAGAAAGAGCTGCAATGCAAGGTGCGTAATTCAGCGGAAAATCGCTTCTTTAACCCTGAATGCGGGTGCAAAGTTAGTGAAAACGTGCTTAATTACAAAATTTGCAGGCGATTATTTTAAAAGTTTTAGCAGCATAATTATGGCTGTGGTGGTTGCACGGTCGATTACGCGGTCGCGCGAGCCTGGAAAATGGAAACATTCGCTCACGAGTTTGTCGCCATATTTTGCAGCAATCCACACTGTCCCAACTGGTTTCCCGGGTTCTGCACCGCCAGGACCTGCTATGCCGGTGGTTGACATGGCGCAGTCGGTGCCCAAAAGCTCACTTACGCCTCGCGACATCTGTTCAGCAGTTTCTTGGCTGACAGCGCCTACAGTGTCAAGAATCTCGTTAGGAACTTTCAGCAGCGCATTTTTCACTCTGTTGCAATAGGATACAACTGTGCCTACAAAATATTCTGAGCTGCCTGCTATTTCTGTTATTTGGTGAGCGATATTGCCGCCGGTGCAACTTTCGGCTGATGCCACGGTCAGGCCTTTCTCACGCAGCTTAATTCCGAGTATTTCGGATAATGATTTGTCTTCGCTGCAAACTATGGCATCTCCGAGGATATCATGAAGTTGTGCAGAAAGCCTGTCCATATCAGCGATGATTTTGGCCTCATCCTTTGATGTTCCTGTGAGGCGAAGGCGGATCACACCCGGTTTTGGAAGATATGCGAGATGAATGTAATCAGGCATTTGGCGCTCGAATTCATCGAGTTTTATTGCCAGAACCGATTCGGAATAGTCGATGACTATGAAAGTGCGGTAAACTATGTGATCGTTGACCGAGAAATGCTTAAGGAGTTGAGGAATTACCTCAAGTTCCATCATCGTTTCAGTTTCAAAAGGTACGCCAGGCATGGATACGAGCACTTTGCCGTCCTTTTCGAACCACATCAGCGGGGCAGTGCCCACTTTATTTTGAATCACGCGGCACGACGAAGGCACGTTGGCCTGTGCTGCAGTGAGCGGATTCATTTTCAGATGGCGGGTATCCACTACCTCCTGAACATTACGCGCAGTGGCCTCGTCATAGACGAGTTCGCCGCCGAAATAGCGGCAGAGAGTAGGTTTGGTGATGTCGTCCTTAGTCGGGCCAAGACCTCCAGTGCAAAGCACTATGTTGGTTTCGGCAAAAGATTCATCAATGGCCTTGAAAATTTCCTCGCTGTCGTCGGCAACAACTCTTACAGTATGGACATTCCAGCCGAGAGGGCTGAGATGGCGGGCAATCCAGCCCGAATTTGTGTCGGTGACCTGCCCGATGAGCAATTCGTCACCTATAGCAATTATAGAAACATCCATGATTTGTATATATGATTAATTCAATTATTTTTTGTCGTCGTCACCGTAATGGCCGTATTCTGCGTCGTTAGGTTGGCTGAGTTCGCGGTCGTAATCCTGAATTGCGATTACCCGCTGCTCAAGCGAAGGATGCGAGAAATGGAACTTTATGTATAGCGGATGCGGTGTCAGGTTCGACAGACTGTTGGCATGAAGTTTTTTAAGCCCGCTGATGAGTTCTTTGCCATACCCGCATTCCACTGCAAAAGCATCGGCATAATATTCGTTGATACGGCTTGCCCAGTTGATAATCGGCTTCAGAATTATGTCGATAGGAGTAAACAGCAGCGAAAAAGCCACAAGTGCCAGTGCGAACGACCATTGTGTGCCGCCAAGCGCCTTAGGCAGTGCTGGATTGGAAACCAGCAGTGAAAATACGTAGAAATTCACAGCAATATACACAATGTTGAAACCGAGCATCTTCCAAGTGTCGTGATGGCTGTAATGGCCAAGTTCATGGCCGAGTACGGCTACTATTTCTTCAGTTGTGAGTTGCTGGATAAGAGTATCGTAGAGAACGACCCGCTTTGTGCGGCCAAGTCCGGTGAAATAGGCATTAGCTTTGGTGGAGTGCTTTGAACCGTTGATTACGTAGATGTCCTTAATTGAAAATCCTGCGCTTTTCACGGCGATTTCAATTGCCGAGCGCAGTTCACCGGGTTCAAGTGGTGTCTGCTTGTTGAAAAGCGGCACGATTAGGTTGGAATAGAACATTGAGAAGAAAATCATCACTGCTACGCACACTGCGAGTGCATAAATCCAAAAGTCGTCGCGCCAAGTTTGGTAAAGCAGGAATATAACTCCAATCAATACTGATGAAAGCACTATTGAGAGGGCAAAACTTTTTGCAGTGTCAGCCCAGAATGTCCGGTGTGTCGTCTTGTTGAATCCGTAACGCTGTTCAACGACGAATGTGGAATAATAGCTGAATGGAATCCCTATCAAAGTCATTACTGTCTGCGAAATCACAAGGAACAGAATTAGTTGCCACAGTGGATTTGTAAAAGCCGGAACGCAGACGGCATCGTTGAGCCAGCCCAAAAGTCCAGTTACAAGGACTATTATTGTCAGGATGAAACTGAATACGCGGTCAATCCATCCTATCCGGTCACATTCGCGGGCATAGCGTTGCTGTTTGGCGTAAGTATTTGAATCGTAGATGCCTTTAAGCACATTTGGTATCGGGTGCGACATCCATGATCGGTTGAGGCTCGATAATACGCTGCTGATGATGAATTCAGCGGCAACAAATACTATAATGTAAATAAGCAGTATTTTCTCCATTACTATTTGCTAAACAGTTAAACAGTTATGCGTGCGAAAGGAGGCAAACTGATGTCGCAGAATTCTTTGTCAAGATATTTGAAATAGCCGGCCACTGCAATCATTGCGGCATTGTCGGTAGTGAATGAGCGTTTTGGAATGAAGGCGCGGATTCCGTGTTCGTCGGCATATCGCTGTACTGCGTTGCGTACTCCTGAATTGGCCGACACGCCTCCGCCTATGGCAATGGTCTTTATCCCTGTCATTTTTATTGCTTTCCCGAATTTATCCATAAGGATATCGATTATGGTCTTTTGCAGCGATGCTGCAAGGTCAGCCTTGTTTTCCTCGATGAAATTCTCATTTTTTGCCTTCTCGTTGCGAAGTGTATACAGGAATGAGGTTTTCAATCCGCTGAAACTGTAGTTGAGGCCTTCAACGCGTGGCTTATTGAATTTGAATCGTTTTGCGTCGCCTTCTTGTGCCATACGGTCGATGAATGGGCCACCCGGGTAAGGCAAACCCATTACTTTCGCGCATTTGTCGAATGCTTCGCCTGCCGCATCGTCGATGGTTTGCCCCAGCACTTCCATATTGCTCGGTGAGTTCACCTTGATGATTTGCGAATTGCCGCCCGAAACGAGCAGGCAGAGATAAGGAAATTCAGGAACTTCTGTGTTCTCATCCTCTTTAATGAAGTGTGAAAGCACATGACCGTGAAGATGGTTTACATCGACAAGCGGAATATCCAGCGAAAGGGCAAGGCCTTTGGCGAACGAAGTGCCCACAAGCAATGAGCCGAGCAGCCCGGGACCGCGTGTGAAAGCTATTGCATTGATGTCCTCCTTTTTCAGTCCCGATTGGCGAATTGCCTCGGAAACTACAGGTACAATGTTCTGCTGGTGTGCGCGTGATGCGAGTTCGGGGACCACGCCACCGTATGCCTCATGCACTTTTTGGCTTGCAATTACATTCGACATCAGGACACAGTCCTTAATCACCGCAGCGGAAGTGTCGTCGCACGACGACTCAATTCCAAGAATTACGACACTCATATTATATATGTAATTTTAGTGCAAAGATAATGCAAGCCGAGCGCAAAACGAAATAAAACGCAGTTTTAATTTCTTTTGCCGAGGCGCAGCTTATTTTGGCTGTCCTTGTAGCAAAGATAATGCAAGCCGAGCGCAAAATGAAATAAAACGCAGTTTTAATTTCTTTTGCCGATAAAATCAAATTGTAGAAATTCTGAATAATCGATTTTTATATTGTTTTATCTTTAACTTGTAGTATCTTTGTATGTTAATTGATGGAGCGATATGGAAACAAGAAGATATCCGATAGGAATACAGACTTTCAGTGAAATCATCACTGGAAATTACGTTTATGTGGACAAAACAAAATATATCTATGACATTGCTAAATTGAAGTATGTATTTCTTAGTCGTCCACGTCGTTTCGGCAAATCATTGTTGACAACGACTTTGGAGAGCTATTTTCTTGGTCAGAAAGAATTGTTCAAAGGATTGGCTATTGATTCTTTAGAGACTGAATGGCAAGTGTATCCTGTGCTCCATTTCGACATGAGTTGGGCAAAACTTGGAACAATAGAGGATATAAGTTCTATGCTGAATTTTCAGCTTGCAAAATATGAAGAGAAATACGGCATACAAAAAACATCCGACAATTTCGGAATTCGGCTGACAACATTGATTACCGGCTGCGCAACAAAATTTGGAAAGAATACTGTCGTACTTATTGATGAGTATGATGCACAGTTGCTGAATGTGATTGATGAGCCAGACAAACTGAAGAATATTCGCAACTTTATGCGCAGTTTCTTTGCTCCTCTCAAGGCCTGCGATGCATATCTTCGCTTTGTGTTTATCACCGGCATCACCAAATTCTCTCAGGTCAGCATCTTTAGCGAGTTGAACAATCTGAAGAATATCAGTATGATGTCTAAATATTCTGCTATTTGCGGTATATCTCAAAGCGAGATAGAAAATCAGTTGATGGATGATGTGAAGGCATTGGCAGAAGAAGAGGATGTGACGGCAGATGAGGCATTGGAGATGTTGAAGCGCCAATACGACGGATATCATTTCTCTTCTAAATCCGAAGATATATATAATCCATTTAGTCTCATCAATGCGCTGAGTGATTTGGAAGTCAATAGTTATTGGTTTTCATCAGGTACCCCCACTTTCTTAGTCAAATTAATGAAGAAATTTGGCATCGATATACGAATACTTGATAATGCCGAGGCTCTGTCAAGCGAATTCGATGCACCTACTGAGGGAATGACCTCTATACTTCCAATCCTTTATCAAAGTGGATATATCACCATTAAGGGATATAATCGCGCGACTGAACTTTATCAGTTGGGCATGCCCAACAAGGAAGTGGCTTTTGGATTGATGAATGCGCTGATACCGTATTATGTATCACCTGATACACAGACAACATCCAGCACGATGGCAAAAATGTACGATGATTTACGTCACGACAATATGGACAGTGCGCTCAATCGTCTGAAGGCGTTTATGGCAGCAGTTCCGTATGAACTGGAAAATAAGACGGAGAAACATTTTCAGACCATTATTTATGTGATTTTTAAGATGATGACCAAATATGTGGATGTGGAAATTTCTACGGCCACTGGTCGTATCGACATGGTACTGAAAACTAATACTTGCATCTATGTGATGGAATTCAAGTTGGACAAATCTGCCGATGCCGCCGTCGCACAGATAGATACTAAGGATTATCTCATCCCATATACGTTGGACAACCGCAAAGTGAAAAAAGTGGGCATAAATTTCTCTTCAAAAACGCGTACACTCGATGGTTGGGTGATTGAAAATTGTTGAGGGAAATCTTTTGCGATTTCATGCATCGTTTGGAAATAAAAGCGCAGAACCGCTGTGAAGTGGTAGTGGAGTAATATTGTTGCCAAAAACTGCGTCCTCAAGCCGAGCGCAAACGAAATAAAAATCAGTTTGAATTTCTTTTGCCGAGGCCGGCTGACATTGTTCACATTCTGCCGTTGTAGGGCTGTATCCTCACTTTTCGGGCATTTTTCTTATGTTTTTGGGCAATTTGGAACAAATGTTGAATTCTTTGGGACAAAATTACTCATCATTTCTGCTTACATTAAATATCTTTGCATGAATTACTGATAAACTTAACTTGACATATTTATATCATGCTAAAGAAATTTATTCTATTTGCGGTTTTTTGTCATTTGATTTCACTGAGCGCATTTTCTCATTGTGAAGAATATTGACTTTCGGCTGCAAATATTAGTGTGATATTTTGTTATCTTTGTAGCATCAGTGAGGCAATCGAAATATACTAATTATAACATGAATAAAACAACAAATTTCTTCGCTGTCGACCTCGGCGCGACAAGTGGAAGAACCATTTTAGGCACTGTCAGCACGGACAGCTTGCAATTGCGTGAAATAACTCGTTTCCCTAATCATATTATCGAAACTTGCGGACATTTTTATTGGGATATTTTTGCCCTTTACTATGAAATTGTTGAGGGATTGAAAAAGGTAGCCAAGGAGAATATCAAGATTTCGTCGGTTGGCATCGATACTTGGGGCGTTGATTTCGTGTTTTTCGGAAAGGACGGCGAGATTCTCCGCAATCCATATTCTTATCGCGACCCCCACACTGTAGGCGCTATGGAGCGGTATTTCAGCATCGTTCCCCGTGAAAAGGTGTATGCTCTCACTGGCATTCAGTTTATGAATTTCAATTCCTTGTTCCAACTTTCCACGTTGCACACCAATAATTGTTCCGCGCTTGAGGCTGCCGACAAGATTCTTTTTGTCCCCGATGCCTTGAGCTATCTACTCACTGGCAACATGGTCACTGAATACACCATCGCTTCCACTTCGCAAATTCTTAATCCTGCCACCAAGCGGCTTGAGCTTGAATTGCTCAAGGCTGCCGGTGTCCGTTCTGAGCAATTTGCTGAAATGGTCTATCCTGGCCATCAGGTGGGCGTGCTTTCTGATTCTATTCAGAAGGCCACGGGCCTTAGTGCAGTGCCTGTTATCGCCGTAGCCGGCCACGACACAGCTTCTGCAGTTGCCGCTGTGCCTGCTGTGGATGAGCATTTCGCTTATCTCAGTTCTGGCACTTGGAGCCTGATGGGAATTGAGACTAAGCAGGCCATTATCACCGACGAAAGTTTCAAGCAGAATTTCACTAACGAGGGTGGCATTGAAGGCACAACCCGTTTCCTCAAAAATATTTGCGGCCTTTGGCTAATCGAGCGTTGTCGTGCTGAATGGGAGGCTCAGGGCCATCGCAAGATGAGCTACGATGAGATGAACAATGCCGCTTTGTCGGCTGCTCCTTTCCGCTCTCTCATCAATCCCGATGCTCCGTGCTTTGCTAATCCTGCTTCCATGCTCGATGCCATTGCCGGATATTGCAAGGCCACTTCGCAGCCTGTCCCTGTCACCGAGGCTGAGGTGGCACGCTGCATTTTTGAAAGTTTGGCATTGCGCTATCGTCAGGTGTTCCGCATGTTGCAGTCCATGTCGCCGTTCTCCATTGATTGCCTCCACATTATTGGTGGCGGTTCGCTCAATGAGGTTCTCGACCAGTTCACGAGCAATGCTGTAGGTGTCGATGTTTTGGCTGGACCTGCTGAATGTACTGCCGTAGGCAACATCATGCTTCAGGCCAAGGCAGCCGGTTTGGTTCCTGATATTCACGCCATGCGTCAGCTTATAGCTCGTTCGGTAGCCACCAAGAAATTTACTCCTCAGGATGCTGCCAAGTGGGATGAGGCTTACGAAACTTACAATAAAGTATATAGAACAGACATTTAACATAAACAATAACAAATAATTCATCATGAACGAAAATTTGATTTTAAAGGCATTCAACGTCGCTAAAGAGCGCTATGCCGCTATCGGCGTTAACGTCGATGAAGTTCTTGCAAAATTGCAGGATGTGCATATTTCTTTGCATTGCTGGCAGGCCGACGATGTTGCGGGCTTTGAGTCCAAAGGTTCTCTGACGGGTGGCATTCAGGCCACGGGCAATTATCCAGGCAAGGCCCGCACCATGGAGGAACTTCAGGCTGATGTCCTTGAGGCTGCCTCTCTTATTCCAGGTAAACATAGGCTTAACTTACATGAAATCTATGGCGATTTTGGCGGCAAGTTTGTCGATCGCGACCAAGTTGAACCCAAGCATTTCTTCTCGTGGATGGATTGGGCTAAGGAGCATGATATGAAGCTTGACTTTAATTCCACTTCGTTTTCTCACCCTAAATCAGGCAATCTCTCGCTTGCCAACCCTGACAAGGGCATCCGCGATTTCTGGATTGAGCACACCAAGCGTTGCCGTGCCATTGCTGAGGAGATGGGACGCCGTCAGGGCGACCCTTGCATCATGAATCTTTGGATTCACGATGGCAGCAAGGACATCACAGTCAATCGCATGTATTATCGTGCTTTGCTCAAGGATTCTCTCGACCAGATTTTTGCCGTCGATTACAAGAATATGCGTGATTGCATTGAGTCGAAGGTGTTCGGCATCGGTCTTGAAAGCTACACTGTTGGCTCTAACGATTTCTATATCGGTTATGCTGCTCAAAAGCAGAAAATTGTCACTCTCGACACTGGCCATTTCCATCCGACTGAAAGTGTTGCCGACAAATTGTCGTCACTTTTGCTTTTTGTTCCCGAAGTCATGCTCCACGTCAGCCGTCCTGTCCGTTGGGATTCCGACCACGTTACCATCATGAACGATGACACAATGGACCTCTGCAAGGAAATTGTCCGCTGCGATGCTCTTGGCCGTGTCCATATCGGTCTTGACTATTTCGATGCCAGCATCAACCGTATCGGCGCTTATGTCATCGGTGCCCGTGCCACTCAAAAGTGCATGGTTCAGGCACTTCTCGAACCGCTCGCCACGCTCCGCAAATACGAGGCTGAAGGCAAGTTCTTCGAGCGTCTTGCTCTCCTTGAGGAATGTAAGTCATTGCCTTGGAATGCAGTTTGGGACATGTTCTGCTTGAAGAATAATGTGCCTGTCGGTGAATCATTTATTGCCGACGTTGAAAAATATGAGGCTGACGTAACCTCTAAGCGGTAAGTCATGGAGATTGTTATCGGACTGATAATTATTGCCATTGGCAGTTTCTGCCAGTCAAGTTCCTATGTACCTATTAATAAGGTGAAGGAATGGAGTTGGGAAAGTTTCTGGCTTGTTCAGGGCATTTTCGCATGGCTGGTGTTCCCGCTTCTTGGCGCATTGCTTGCTGTGCCTCAGGGGCATTCCCTCATCGAGGTTTATTTGCAGAATGGCACAGCAACTTTGTGGTCTATCTTCTTCGGCGTGCTTTGGGGAGTAGGGGGCTTGACTTTCGGCCTTTCAATGCGTTATCTTGGCGTGGCCCTCGGTCAGTCAATCGCTCTCGGCACATGTGCCGGACTTGGCACTATTCTTACCCCGATTTTCACTGGTAATCCGGGCGATTTGACTATGCCGGTTATTGTCGGTGTGGTTGTCACTCTTGTCGGTATTGCCATCATCGGCATTGCCGGTGGCATGAAGTCTTCGTCGCTTAGCGAGGATGAGAAGAAAAAGGCGGTTAAGGATTTCAATTTCACTAAAGGTCTTATCGTTGCATTGCTTGCCGGCTTCATGAGTGCTTGCTTCAGTATCGGTCTTGGCTTTGGCGAAAAACTTTGTTTTGCGGGCACTCCCGACATTTACAAGACTTTGCCTGCCACTTTCATGGTCACTCTTGGCGGTTTTGTCACCAATGCCGTTTATTGCCTTTATCAGAATGCCCACAACAAGACTTGGGGCGATTATGGCAAGAGTAATCTCTTGTTCAATAATATTTTGTTCTGCGCTCTTGCGGGTGTGCTTTGGTATAGCCAGTTCTTTGGACTTAGCCTTGGAAAAGGTTTCTTGGCTGGTTCTGCTGTGCTGATTACCTTCTCGTGGTGCATCCTCATGGCTCTCAACGTCACATTCTCCAATGTTTGGGGTATTATTCTGAAGGAATGGAAAGGCTGTTCGCGCAAGACTATCGTGGTTCTTCTCGTTGGACTTATTGTGCTGATTGTATCCTCATTCCTTCCTCAACTTTTAAAATGATTGTTTAAATGAAATCGATTCTCGAAAATCGTAGTAATCTCGCCCGTGAGGTCAATAAAGTGGCTGAAGTGGCGGGCTATCTTTGGCAAAAGGGTTGGGCCGAGCGTAATGGCGGCAACATCACCATCAACATCACTCAATATGTTGATGAGGCCATTCGCAAGCTCCCCGCTATCTGTGGTGTCAATCCTATTGGTGCCACTCTTCCCAATCTCAAGGGCTGCTATTTCTATTGCAAAGGCACTAACCGCCGTATGCGCGACTTGGCCCGTGCTCCTATGGAGAATGGCTCAGTAATTCGCATCTGCGATGATTGTGCAAGTTATGAAATTATTGCCGACCGCCACGTAATGCCCACAAGCGAACTTCCTTCGCATCTGAGCGTTCATAATTATCTCATTGGCAAAGGCTCCACCTACAAGGCCTCAGTTCACACTCATCCAATTGAACTTGTTGCGATGACGCACTGCAATGATTTCCTCAAAAAGGATGTCCTCACCAAGTTGCTTTGGAGCATGATTCCTGAAACCAAGGCTTTCTGCCCGCGTGGTCTCGGCATTGTGCCTTACATGTTGCCAAGCTCTGTTGAACTCGCAAATGCCACTATCAAGGCCATCGACGATGATTATGATGTGGTCATGTGGGAGAAGCATGGCGTCTTTGCCGTCGGCGAGGATGTCATCGAGGCTTTTGATATGGTCGATACTCTCAACAAGAGTGCCCAGATTTACATGGATGCCCGCTGCATGGGCTTCGTTCCCGACGGAATGTCGGATGCTCAAATGCAGGAAATCAGCGATGTTTTTCATTTACCAAAATAATTTATTTAGCTTAAATCATGGTACAAAGATTTATTCTCAATGAAGTTTCTTACTTCGGCCCGGGTGCTCGCAAGGAACTGCCGGCTATCGTAAAACGTTATGGCTTCAAAAAGGCTCTTATCGCTACCGATAAGGGGCTTATCAAGTTTGGTGTGGCTAAAATGGTCACTGACGTGCTTGATGAGGCTAAAATCCCTTATGAAATCTACAGCGAAATCAAGCCTAATCCCACTGTCACTAATGTGAAGCAGGGTGTTGAGGCTTTCAAGAAGGCTGGTGCCGATTTCCTCATCGCTATCGGTGGCGGTTCTTCCATGGACACTGCCAAGGGCATTGGTATTGTCACCAACAATCCTGAATTTGCCGATGTTGTTTCTCTTGAAGGCTGCGCTCCCACCAAGCATAAGAGTGTGCCTATCATTGCAATGCCTACCACAGCCGGAACTGCTGCCGAAACCACTATCAATTATGTGATTATCGACGAGGCTAAGCAGAAAAAGATGGTTTGCGTTGACCCTAACGACATCCCTGCCGTTGCTGTTGTCGATGCTGAACTGATGTATTCTCTTCCTAAGATGCTCACTGCCGCCACTGGTTTGGATGCTCTCACTCATGCCATCGAAGGCTTGATTACCAAGGGCGCTTGGGAAATGTCCGATATGTTCGAGGTTGAGGCCATCCGCATGATTCATAAGTATCTTGAAACTGCTGTTTTCGAGCCGAAGAATCCTGTTGGCCGTAATGGTATGGCTGTAGCCCAGTACATTGCCGGCATGGCTTTCTCCAATGTTGGTCTTGGCGTGGTTCATGGCATGGCTCACCCTATGGGTTCTCTCTTCGATGTTCCTCATGGTGTGGCTAATGCTTTGCTTCTACCTACCATTATGGAATTCAATGCACCTGCTTGCCTCGACAAATTCGTCATTATCGCTCAGGCTCTTGAAGTTTATCAAGAGGGCATGACCAAGGAAGAGGCTGCCAAGGCTGCCTGCGATGCTGTTCGCTCACTTGCCGTCAAGGTCGGTATTCCGCAGCACCTCACCGAACTCGGCATCAAGGAAACTGATATTCCTAAGCTTTCAGAGCAGGCTATCGCTGATGTCTGCACTCCTGGCAATCCTCGCGATGTCACTAAGGAGATTATCATGGACCTTTATAAAAAGGTTCTTTGATTCTGACTTTGTGGGTTGTATCAAATAATTGTTAAGCGTTTCAGCCGTTTTCACGAATCTGTTTTCAGATGTGGAAACGGCTGATTACTATTCTTTTGCTGAAAAATTTTCAAGTATTTCTTGAGTCACCTTGAATCTTTTGTAGCTTCTGTTGATGAAGCCGGGATGATAGAATGGGTTCTCCTCAAATTTTGGTTTTAGGTAGCTTTTTTGTTCTGCTGTCAAGTTATTGAAAATCTTTTCAGCTTGTTCTCTAAGTTCCCGTTTTCCTGTTTCTCCCCAGCCTAAATAAATCTTTCCTACGCCTTTCATAAGTTGCAAATCGTTTTCTTCGCTAAATAGATTGCATGATTTGCAGTCTTTCATTTGCTTCACGGCTTCTTCCAGCCTTTGGTCCCGCAGGTTGAATAGGTTGAATAGCATTATCACTCCGTCAAGCGTTTTTTGCTTGTTGATGTATGAGCCGTTGAACACTTTTTCAAGCTGGCGCATTGTCGAGTCGGTCGAGAATGTTTTCCAGTCGATAGCAATGCCGGTGATTTGTCTTAATTGCTCTGTGGTTTGCTCATCTGTTTCTGCAATTGGAGCTGCGCTTCCCGGGTTTATCAGTACGGCTGCTCCAATCACTTCCCAACTGTCGCCTAACTGCAATATCGTGTTTCTTCTGTAGTTAAGTCCGTCATCTGTGAAATATCTGGCGTAAACTCTCATATTCTTTTTATATGTTTAGAATCTGAATCCGGAGCAGATGTCAAGGCTTTCAAGGCTGTTGAAGTAGTCGTTGGTTTCGCCTGTGAATGTCCTTCCGTCATAGCGTCCAATTATACCTAAGAAAAATTGGTTGCGGTTATAGACGAATGAAAATTTCATCCTCAGGTTTACTGCTGTCATTTGCTGTTTTCCGTCGGTCGATTCCGCAAAACTGTGTTTTAGCCCTATCACTGGCATTGCCGTGAGATTGGCTATCCAGTACCGTCCGAGTATCCAGTTGTAGCCGTACCCCAGCATTAGGCAATAGTCGTTGTAGTTGAATCTGTATTGCCTTATTTCGTTCGGAAATTGTGCCTGTATGCCTTCTGGCAGGGATGAGAAGTCGAATTGCATATCTTGGTGCGATAATGCTATGCCTGCTATGAACGAGCCTGAACGGCGTTTCTGGAGCTTTGAAAAGTTGTATGCCGCTCCTTGTGAGTATTTTCGGTTGTTGAAAAAGTAGTATGCGTCAACTCCGTACGTTAGTATCTTTTTCCCGTTGAATTTGTAGTTGAAGTCATGCCCGTTGTTGTAGTTGCCGAAACTCCTTATTATTGTTCGTCCGTGGTCTTTTATGTAGTACATGTCGGCTGCAAATCTTGCACAGCAGAAGTTGAAGTCGAATCGCCTGTGGGTCACGGCTTGACCTCCTATTATTTTGTTCAGGTTGAGCGAATAGCTTCCGCTTACCGCCATAAAGGCGAGTGTCACACCAAGGTTGGATGCAGGGTCCGATAGCATGTATAATTTTGTCTTGTCGGTATTTCGGTCGAATCGCATCGCATAACTGTTTACCCAGTTGTTGCTTTTCAAGAATATTTTCCATTTCTTTCCGGTTGGCAACACGTATGCTGGATCGTAGCTGTTGAATGCCTTGTCGCCCCAGTTGTACACGTTCACGCAGAGTTTAAGGAATTTTGGCCATAGCACGGTAGTGTCGCGTGTGTCGAGTTTTCCGTGCATCAATGCACGTTTCCAGTAAGTTGAGTCGCGTATCGTGTCAAATTGCTCGTATGCCTTTATTTTTGCCTTTATCTCTGCTTTCTTCGCAGCTATCTTTTCTTTGCGGCTCATTGTGTCGGCATTGGCTGTCATTGCAATGGCTATCAGAAATAATGTCAATAATAGCAATAATTTCCTTTTCATTTTTCATTCCTCCCAGCATTCTGTCTCGTTTGCTATCTCTGGTATCGTTGATTTATGATATTCCGGATTCTTTCCTGCTTTCCGCTGTTTGTCGTAGTCCCGCAGTGCCTTCACTGCATATTTGCCGAGCAGCATTATCGCTATGAGGTTGCAGATGGTCATTATTGCCATGAACACATCCACGAATGCCCACGCCAAATCCACTTTTACCAGTGCGCCTATCAGCACGAGTGCGCCCACTGCTATTCGGTAAGTGAACATTGTCGATTTCTTTTGCGACATGAAATATAGGTTGCTTTCGCCGTAATAGTAGTTTCCGATTACGCTTGTGAATGCGAACAGGAATATTGTTATTGCTATGAATGTTGCTCCTATCGGGCCGATTTCGCTTGTCAGTGCCGTCTGTGTCAGTTCAATTCCTGTCTGACCGTTGTTGAACACTCCGCTGCAAAGTATTATGAATGCTGTGCAGGAGCAAACGAGTAGGGTGTCGGTGTAAACTCCAAGTGCCTGTATCAGCCCTTGTTTCACTGGATGGCTCACGTCTGCCGTTGCTGCCGCGTTTGGTGCTGAACCTTCACCGGCCTCGTTGCTGAATAGCCCTCGCTTGAAGCCTATCACTACTGCCGTGCCTACTCCTCCGCCCATGAATTGATTGAATCCGAAGGCATTCGTGAATATCATGTCAAGCACTTTTGGTATGCTTTGGAAATTGGTTGCTATCACATAAATGGCAAGTATCAGGTAGGCTATTGCCATCACTGGCACTATCACTGAACTTACTTTGGCTATCCTTTGTATTCCTCCGAATATTATCAGCAGTGTCAGTGCGGTCAGTCCTATTGCCATCCAGTTTGTGGTTATTCCGAATGCTGAATTGAATGCTATGCTTATTGTGTTGCTTTGCACCATGTTGTTGGTCAGTCCGAAGTCGGCAATTATGGCTAAAGCGAATATGTATGCGAACCATTTTTTATGCAGGCCTTTTGTGATGTAGTATGCAGGTCCGCCTATGAATGAGTCTTTTCCTTTTATCTTGAATAGTTGGGCGAGGGTGGATTCCACGAATGCGTTTGCCGAGCCGAGAAGTGCCATCACCCACATCCAGAACACTGCGCCTGGACCTCCCAGATATATGGCTGTTGCCACGCCTGCAAGGTTTCCTGTTCCCACACGGCTGGCTATCGACACTGCGAATGCCTGAAATGATGAAATTTGTTTTCCTTCTTTCTTGTTGCTCTCGAATAGTAGTCGGCACATTTCGGGAAATAGGCGGAATTGTGCGCCGTGTGTTCTGAGGGTGTACCAAAGGCTGCATAATGCCAGTGCTGCAAGAAGCACGTAGCCCATTGGGTCGTTGAACTTGCCCAATGCATCTACTATAGTCTTATTTAAGTCGCAAGTTATCATTTAGTCTTGTATTTATCGTTTCGTCTTTTGTGTTGCGCTGTTTGACTTGGTTGTCCCTGCCGAGTCTCTCTTTAATTTTAAGGTTTTGTTCAACTTTAAAAAGTCGAATGGTCGGTCAAAGTCATGTTTGAACACCACGCCAACGCCTTGTGTCGTCAATGCGCTTCGCACATAATAGTTTTGGTCGTTGTAGTGGTTGTATGCTTTTAGCCTTATGTTTCCGTTCTTGTTCAGCAGATATTCAAGGTCGAAGTCGCCTATGAAGTTTGAATTTCGTGTGTTCAGCGTGTTGTCGCGGTAGCCGAAGTTGCCGTTGAATATCAGCCTGTTGTTCAGCAACTGGCTCGACAGTGCCAAATCCACTTCCATATCCGAGAAATCTCCCTTGTCGCTTCTGAAGTTTGGAGCTATGCTCCAGTTTTCGCTCAGTTGTCCGAGCATACTGCTTAGCTGTGACGATATTGTTGATGATGCCACCGATGCCAGTTCGTTGTTCTTGCTGGTTGCGCCCATGTAGTTTGGCGTGTAGAATCTGTTCAAAGCCAACAGATATATTATCTGCCGGTTCATCATGTCGTCGGTGCTTATCACGCTCTTCACTTTTCTGTATGCGTCGCTTGTCAGTGTCGGGAACTCAAGGTCGAATGAAATCATTGGCTGCTTCACGTCGCCTTTCACCCGCAGCAATGCGTGTACAGGCACGTTGGTGCGGTTCATGTCCTTGTCGGTTGCGAACGATTCGTCAAGGTCTTGCAGATTGGCATTGAGTGAATAAATCGCTTCTATGTCAAGGTTGGCCGTGTACGGGTCGCCATGGAAGCTGATTGTGCTGCCTTCCCTGATTGTGAAGTCCTTTATAATAATGTCTTGCAGTGTGAAATTGTAGTCGCCCTTGTCGAGCGTGTATTTTCCGTACATTGTCAGTTGGTCGTCGGCGTTGCTGTAGCTCATTCGCAGGTGACCGTTGCCGGTGGCTTTTATCCTGTCGCCTCCCACTGGGTCCATCACCAGTATCATTGTTGCCAGCGGTGTTATCTCTGCCTGTAGGTTAATGCGGTAGATTGTCGGGTGGCTTTCTTGCTGCACGGTCTGCTTCTTCTCGAATCCTTTCACGAAGGCTGGCCTCGTGTCAGTCTCTTCTTCGCTTGGCGCGTTTTTCTTGTTGCGGTCGTTGAATGTGATGAAATTGTAGTTCGTGGCTTCTTGCGTGTCGCTCATCACGAATGTGAATTTGCTGTTGGCTGCGGTTGCCATGTTCACGTCGATGTTCACGGTGCCAGGTACTCCGCTGATGAATGCTGTCCCGTTGCCGTAAATTGTCCCGTACCATTCTGAATTGATTTGCGGCGTTATGTCGTAGCAAAGCAGATTGCGTGCGTCGGTTATCGAGAACTGGAACATTGGGTTGTGGAATTGTGTATGTGTTAATGTTCCTGTCATCTTCGCTGTGTGCCCGTCGCGGTCATGCAGCACCACATTGTTGAATGCTATCAGCCCGGGCTTTATGTGTACTGAGTCGGTCACTGAATATTCCACGTTGGTGTAGCCGATTTTCATTCTGAAGTTTTGGGCGTATAAATCTCCCATCAGGTCTATTCTGTGGAAGTTGCCGAATAGCACTGCGTGTCCCGATGCCTGACCTTGCACGTCGGTTGTGAAGGCCGACATTATCGGTTTCAGGAATGCTACGTTGATTTTATCAGCGTTGAATTCAAGATATAGCGAATCTTCGGTTGGGAATATTGTGCCGTCAACGAATGAGTGCTGGCCGTCTTTGTTGGTGATGTTGGCATCCAGAGTTATGCCTTTGGTGGAGTTTTCAAAGTGGCTTTTTATGTCGGCGTTGCCGAGTATTGCTTTGTTGTAGCTGAATCTTTCCACGTGCAGCTTCGGGGTTTCGAGTCGTGGCATTTTCCCGTACAGGTTCGATGCGTAGAATTTTCCTGTCGCCCGTCCGCCGAAGTCAACATTGTCGATGTTCAGTGTCTCAAACACGTAGTCAAGGCTCATGTCGTTCAGCTCCACGCACAGTTCGTCTTCGGGGTCATGCGATACTTTTCCGTTTATTTTTACGAATTGTTTGTCGCACGATGCCATGAAGTCGGTTACCTTTATCACTCCTCCGGCTATGTCAACTTTCGATGGAATTATTTGCCATGCAGTGTCGTTTATCACGATTTTTGTCGGATTCACGTTGAGGTCGGCTGCCAGTTTATTGTTTTCGTCACGTGTCAGGTGCGTTGAGGTGCTGACTTCTCCGCTGTAGTCTTGCTTCCTGTTGATTTTCCAACTTATGTCACTGTCTATTTGGTTGTTCACTCCGTTGGCGTTCAAATTCAGGAGTATCTGTCCGTTTTTCGATGGCATTATTGTCTGTCCTTGCAGCGTCACGTTGTCTTCGGCGCTGTTGAGTGCTGCTTCAAGGTGTGTGCCTTGAATCAGCTTGTTCCCTTGTTGTAGATATGGCGCGTCGATGTTCACGGCGAAGTTGTGGGCTGTTTCGCTCACGTTTCCGTCAATGTGTATTGTGTCAATCACTTGTATCGGCAACTTGAAGAATGTCGGTATCTCCTTGTTTGGCTTCACTGTAAAGGCGAAGTTGAAGTCGTTCGGGCGTTTGTGCTGGCTCATTGCGTATTCGCCGAATATCGACGGGAATGGTTGCGACAGCATTCCTTTTATTGCTGGCACAAGGTCTTTGAAGTTGTATTCTCCTATTATCTTTCCGTCTATCAGGTCTGATGTGATTGTCACGCTGTGGGGCAGGGTGTTGTTCTGTGCGTCAATCTTCAGGTCTTTCAGGTGTATTCCTTTTCCTGAAGTGTCGTCGAAGCTGAAATTGTTCACGCTGATGTTTCCTGTCGCATTCTCAATATTGCTGCCGGTGAACGATGCGTCTGCTGTGAATTTCAGGTTGTTGTAGGGATATTTCTTGTATAGTCCGAGGTTGGCGGGATTCACGTTGGCCACGTCAATCTTTGTGTCAACTCTCGATTTTGCCCCAGCCAGATGAGCCAATCCTTCTATCGATGCCTGTAGGTTTTTGTCATCAATTTTCACGTTGCCTTTATAGAGCGATGGCGCGAATTCCACGTTTGCCGTGATGTTGTTGTATCGGTAGCCTTTCACGTCTGCGTACTTGATGTTGCCGTTCACTTTTCCTGCTATTCCTTGTGGCGATTTTGTGCCGTCGAGTCTTATGTCGAAGGCTGTTTCTCCAAGTATGTCGTTCTTGTCGAGTAGTGTTCCAAGCTTGAATCCCGTAGTGCTTACTGTCCCGTTGAATTGCTTTTGTTTTCTTTCGGGCATTTGTGCGAATTTCCCGTTCAAGTTCACATTTCCAAGCGATGTGTTGATGAATCCGTTGAAGCTGACGTGTTCCTTATTTGCTGCCAACGAGCCGTCAAGATGCACATTTCCGCAACGGCTTATCACTCCGTTGAGCCATGGCGACAGGCTTGCGAAGTGCGATGTAAGGTTGGCTATTTCTGCTGCGTTTGCCTTCACTGCTATGTGCGGAAACGTAGCGTTTATGTTTTTGTTGTCGATGTTTTGTATGCGTCCGGCAATTGCCACTGTCAACCGTTGGTTCTTTGTCGTGATTGACAGTGATGGTATGTCCATGTCGTGGATTGTTCCGCTTGCCGACAATGTCACTTGTATCGGCTCTTGGAAATTGGCGAGTGCCGGCACGAATCCTGCAAAGTCGGCGAGGGTGACGTAGCTGTTGGCGATGTTCAGCGTTATCGGGATGTTTTTTATCTCATTCCCAAGGTTATTCAGGTCGCTGTAGTCCAAATGTATGTCTTCCGGCGTGATTTCTGTGTTTGGCAGTTCAATTTGCAGATTCTTTATGTCCATGGCCTTTTTCCCAATGGCAAGATTTGCCGACAGCGATTCAAGGTTGATTCCGCTCTTTTCTTTTAGCGACAGCCTGTTGATGTCAATCAGGAAATTGTCGTTTTTCAGCTGTGGCAGGGCAATATCGGCTTTCAGATTGCTTACTGCAAGGTGGTTTTTGTCGAATTTCCCGATTTTCCTCGCTTCGCTCAGCACGTCGTAGGTGATAGAGCTTCGCCTTATCACTATGTTGTATATCTTTATGTCGAATTGCGTCGGTGGCTTGTTTTTGTCTTTCGATTTCAGCGCGTCGATTATGAATTGCAAGTTGGTTGGCGCGTTCGGGTTGTCCCTTGTGATGTGTCCCTCAAGTCCTAATATCTCAGCGTAGGTGAACACCAGCTTCTTTTTCACCAGCAGGTTGTAGATGCTTATTCCTGCTCCCAGTTTCTGTACTTTCATCAGTGAGTCCCCGCGTTGGTCGGGAACGAGCACGTCGTATAGTTCCACTTGGCTGAAAGGTGAGATTGCCAACTGTCCGATTTTCACGTTGGTGTGGAGTAGGGCGCTCAATTCTTTCTCTCCTTTTGCCCTGATTTTGTCCTGTACTGCCGGCACCGACAGTAAAATGTATGTTATCACGTACACGCCGATTATCAGCGCTATGGCAGTCACTATTATGCTGCGGATTACCTTATATATGTTGTACGTGATTTTCATCCTCTACCTATTTTCTGGCTTTGCTTTTCTTTCTCATGTACATCAGTATTGCCGTCAGCATTCCGATGGCCATTCCGAACACCATCCCGAGCAGCATCGACACCGAGAGTGTGCTTGTCCGGTATTTGTGCATCAGTGCCGCGCCGAAGGCCAGACCTATCATCATTCCAAGCACCAGGCCTATCATCATCCCCGTTGAAATGTATTTCCCGGATTTTATGTTGCTGTCCTGATGTCCGTTCCTGTTATGGTCGAATCTTTGAATCAATTTGTTTCTGTCGTTTTTTATTAGTCAATTACTTCTTTTTCATGTCGTGCCGCACCAAATCAGGATTGTTGATGTGCATTCCATGTCATTCTCTTCTCTAAAGCTCGTCGCATTCTTTCAGCCACAATGCTGCCGATGCGTCGCTTGGCATTCTCCAGTCACCACGTGGCGACAGACTTGCGCTGCCCACTTTTGGTCCGTCGGGCAGGCACGACCGTTTGAATTGCTGCTGGAAGAATCTCTTGAAGAAAATTCTCAGCCATTTCTTTATGGTAGCCTCGTCGTAGTCGTCACCGAATGCTGCCTTGGCCAGCAGGAATATTTTCTTTGGTCCGAATCCGTGGCGAAGCGTATAATATATGAAGAAGTCATGCAGTTCGTATGGCCCTACAAGGTCTTCCGTCTTTTGTTGTATTTCGCCGTTTTCGTCGGCTGGTGTCAGTTCTGGACTGATTGGTGTCTCCACTATGTCGCGTAGTGTGGCGTGGAATCCTTTGCTCCCGTCTTCTCCGCACACCGCGAACCATCTTACCAGATATTTCACCAGCGTTTTCGGTATGCTCACGTTCACGGCGTACATCGACATGTGGTCGCCGTTGTATGTTGCCCAGCCCAAAGCAAGTTCGCTCAGGTCGCCTGTCCCGATTACCAGCCCTCCGCATTTGTTGGAGTAGTCCATCAGTATCTGCGTCCTTTCTCTTGCTTGGCAGTTTTCGAATGTCACGTCATGTTTGTTCGGGTCTTGACCGATGTCCTTGAAGTGCTGTTGCACTGATGCGTCTATTGGAATGTTCAATATCGTTATTCCCAGTGCCTTCATCAGTTCCAGCGCGTTGTTGTGCGTTCTGTCGGTAGTTCCTAATCCGGGCATAGTTATTCCGATTATCCCTTTCACGTCGAGGCCCATTTTCTTGAATGTCCTGTGTGCCACAAGCAGTGCCAATGTCGAGTCAAGTCCGCCCGACACTCCGATTACCACCGATTTTATTCCCGTGAACGATAGCCGGCGCATAAGTCCGTGCACCTGTATGTTCACTATTTCTTCGCAACGGTCGTTCAGTATCTTGTCGTCGCTTGGCACGAACGGGTGTTTTGCCACTTCCCGCTCCAGCTTCACTTCGTCGTGGATTTCAAAGCTCAGTGCGATTTCTCTGTATTTCTTTGCGTGTCGGCGCAGACTGTCGCCGAAGCTGCCTGTCGTCCGTCTTTCGTTGTCAAGCCGTTCTATGTCTATGTCGCTCACGGTCATTTGTGGCTCAATGCAGAATCTTTTGCATGCGCCCATGAGTTTTCCGTTTTCAGCCACTATGGCATTGCCGGCAAACACTATGTCGGTGGTTGATTCTCCAAGTCCGCACGATGAGTAAACGTAGGCTGCGAGGCATCGTGCCGATTGCTGTTGTATCAGGCTCAGCCTATATTCGTTTTTGCCTATCAGCGCGTTCGATGCCGACAGGTTCACTATCACGTTTGCCCCGTTTATGGCGGCTGTCGAGCTTGGTGGTATCGGTGTCCACAGGTCTTCGCACACTTCCATTGCAATCTTCACGTCGCCTCTGGTCAGCATTATGTCGCTGCCGAGTGCCACTTCTTCTCCGTTGATGTCAATGGTTGTCTCCGGCGTTTCGTCGCCGCTTGCGAACCAGCGTTTGTCGTAGAATTCTTTATAGTTCGGCAGATATGTCTTTGGTGTCACTGCCACGTATTTTCCTTTTTCAATGGCTATCGCGCAGTTCAGCAGCAATGTCTTGCACCGTAGGGGAGCGCCCACCATCACCACTCCTTCGTATTCTGTTGTGGCTTTGCGTATCTTGTCCAGTGCGGCCAATGCCCCGTCAAGCAGTTTGCTGTGACCGAACAGGTCGCCGCATGTGTATGATGTCACGCATAATTCCGGCAAAACGAGTATTTTCACCCTCCGTTCGCTTGCCTTCTTTATTTCTTCTATTATGCTGTTCGCGTTCCCTTCGCAGTCAGCGACGTTCACTCTTGGCACCGCCGCTGCCACTCTTATGAATCCGTTACCCATAAATATATTTTTTAATATTTTTTGGTCGTACATTTCTTGCCTACTTGCCTTTGCTTTCGGCGGCTTTCTTCTTTTATATTGCAAAAATAACTATTATTTTCGGTCTATGCCCACTTTGCGGTAATAATTATTAATAAATTGCCCTTATCTGCCGCTTATGTCACTTTATCCAACTTTCTTCCCCTCTTTTCCCTTTTTTTATGATTTTTATTTGTTTTTTTTGCCGAATATTTATAATTTTACCCCGCATTATTCTATACTACAACTGACAAGAAAATAATTTTAAACTTGTAAAGAGCTTAAAATCTTTATATTAATAAATTTATCTATAAACAAATTCCAAACACTTATGAAGAAAGTACTTCTTATGTTGGCACTTTGTGTAAGTTCTGTTGGTTTTGCACAGATTCTGAACGTTGGCTCCGTTTCTAAGGTCAATGTTCCGATGAAGGGCGACGTCACGGTCGCTGCTATCGCTCCCGATGGCAGTTACTTGATGCTTACCAATGGCGATACCAAAGGCCTGGTTAAGTATGACCTTGCCACAAACAAGGCTACTGTTCTGTCCACCGCGCCTTCAGCAGGCTTCGATGTGCAGATTTCACCCGACGGCAGCAATGTCGTCTATCGCGAGGCTTCGTTCGATGCGAACCATCTTCGCTATGTGTCTCTGAAGTCAACTAATCTCGCCACTATGGCCACCACTCAACTCGTGGCTTCCACGCGCGACCTTCAGGGAGTTTCTGTTGCCGACGGCGTTGCTGCTGTCAATAAGGGCAAGGTTTCTGTCAAGTCTTTCACCGGTGCTAAGGCCAGTCTTTCTGCTCCCGTTTTCTCTATCAAGGATGCGCAGCTGATGATTACCCGCGGTGGCAGCACTTCCACTTTCTCGCCTAATGGCACACAGTATCATTATCTTTGGCCTTCTCTTTCCCCCGACGGCACTAAGGTGCTTTATTATGTCGCTGGAATAGGCGCATTTGTTTGCGACCTCAACGGCCAGAACATTAAGTCTATCGGTTGCTACCGCGCTCCGCAATGGTATAACGACAACGTTGTTATTGCCATGAACGATAAGGACAACGGTTACTTCCAGACTTCCTCTTCCATCGTGGCTCTCACTCTCGATGGTCAATCTCAGGTACTTACTGGCAGCGACGTTATTGCCATGTATCCATATTCCACTAAGGCTGGCGACAAGATTGCTTTCTCCACGCCTGAAGGTGGTGTTTACATTATTAACATTAACAAATAGATGCCATGAAAAAGATATTGTTTGTTTTGGCTGCCGTCCTCTTTACGGTCGGTTCCATGTTTGCCACCAAGGCTTTGTCCGAGGCGCGCGTCTATTTGAATGCTGGCCACGGCAGTTGGGGTCCTAACGACCGTCCTATGGCCACTATCCCTTATCCAAATTTGGCTAATGGTATGCCCGACACTTGCGGCTTTTATGAGTCAAACACCAACTTGTGGAAAGTTCTCCACATGGCGGCTTCTCTCGAAGCTATGGGTGTTAAGCCTGAGAACGTCATGTTCTCACGCGTGAAGAATGGCCCGTATCCTTATGTTAAGGGTGCTGCTGATGAGGAATTGTACAACCGTAGCCTCTCTGATATTTGCTACGAGGTTAATGCCAACAATATGGACGTTTTCGTCTCTATTCACTCCAATGCTGCCACTGAGGGCACTTCCACTAACTATCCTCTCTACCTCTATCGCGGTTCTGATGGCGTTGGCGGTGACAGTGTTCCCACTTCCCGCGATATGGCTCTCTCTTGCTGGCCGTTCCTTTGGAAAAACCAACTTGACCCTAAGACGTATTACGGTGAAAATAATCCTAACGTCCGCGGTGATATAAGTTTCTACTCAAGTTGGACCACTGATGCTCGTTTTGACACCATCACTCATAAGTCTTATGCTGGCAAGCTTGGTGTCCTCAAGCATGGTGTTCCGGGTTATCTTTGCGAAGGTTACTTCCACACTTATCAGCCTGCCCGTCACCGCGCTTTGAATTCTGATTATTGCGGTCAGGAAGGTATGCGTCAGGCTCGTGGTATTGCTGCTTTCTTTGGCGTTAAGCAGACCACTGGCTCTGTCATGGGCACTGTTAAGGACTTGCATGAAAAGATTGTCAACAATCTCTTTAACTATAATCCTGGTACTAACGACCAATGGCTGCCTGTCAATGGCGCTAAGGTAACGCTCTACAAGGATGGCTCGGCTGTGAAGACTTATAATGTCGATTCTCTTTATAACGGCGTGTTCGTTTTTGAAGGTCTTGAACCGGGCTCTTACACTCTCGATGCTTCCGCTGCTGGCTACAAGCCTCTGGCTGATTCCTACAAGGCTGCCATCACCGTTAATGCTGATGAAACTACTTATCCGTTCCTTTTCTTGGAATCAGAGTCTTATGTGCCTCCTACGGTTGTTTACACCAATTATCCTGATCCTGTTCAGCCTGCTTATCTTGGTGTAGCTAAGAAATATGAGATGAAGCAGTCGTTCATCAACAAGACTGTCAGCTCTCTTAAGAATATGACTGTTCGTCGCTCCATCGTCCGTGGTGATAGCATTTTCACTCTTTCTATAGACACTGCCAAAGCTCCGCACGTATTCTTGGTTAATCCTGAAACTCAGGTAATCGTTAAGGAACTCTCCACTAAGGGCGTTCAGGGACAGATTCTTCCGCTCTCCGACATCGCTTTCACTGCCGATAACATTCTTATTGGCTGCAACAAGGAGATAAATTCTTACGATGATGCTCACATCCCTGCCGGTTACAAGCGTGGTACTTTCCGCGTTTATAAATGGGCTGGTCTCGACAGCGTTCCAACTGAATGGTTCAGTTCACAAATGTCTTCTAATTATTATGCTGCCACCACTGGTGAAACCTTTGCTGTAAGTGGTACTTCTAATGAGTGCAATATCATTACCACTGCTGTCACCACTGGTTCTTCTCACTCTATTCGTTTCGCTATTTTTGGCGTCGTTGATGGTAAATATGCCAGCGCAATGTATAATGGTGACAACATCTCTTCAACAAGTAATTACACTTGTCCTAAACTTGGTGACCGTCTTCGTCTCACCACTTCTCCTCGTGCCGACGACCAGTTTATCATCGATGGTGAGCGTTCCACTCCTATTGAGTTCCAAATCGGCGAAAGCACTAAGGATGCTCCTTTAATCGGACAAGTTCCTGCAAGCCTTCTCGATTCCATTTCCAATGGCGTTGGCTTCTTCAAGTATGCTAAGCATGCTCTCATGGTTGCTCCTGTTTCTGCAATGGTTCAAAAGATGTCTCCGGCTTTGGCTGCCTCTTTCTTTGGCAATGCCGGTGTCGCTTTGTTTGATGTTACTGCTGGTCTTGACAAGGCTACTCTTATCCAAACCACTAACACCGCTCTTAATCCTTCCGATTTCACCACTACTGATGCTGGTGGCATCGTTAATGGAGCCGACATCACTCTCTTCCTTGCTAAGGATAGCACAGTCAGCAAGTTTACCACTGCTTCTGTCGCTCAACCTGTCGTTAAGCGCATCTTTGCTCACGCTCTTACCGTGATTCCTGATGCTTCCGACATGTCTTACGAATTTAGCTTCAACGCTAATTCCGACGCTCAACAGGCTTACTTGGTATTCTCCGATGCTGTTTCCGGCGAAAAGGTCGATTCAGTTCTCGTTCCTGACGTAAAGGCTGGTTTCAACAAGGTTACTATCAAGGCTGCTGACCTCCCTGGCTCTGAATCTCAGAACCTCAAGTGGGCTGTCCGCCTTATTGGTGAACCTATCGTTACTATCGCCCGTGTTAATGATAATGCTGAAGGTTATGCTCGTGCCACTGGTGTTGCTGTCAACAACAACCCTGAGTCCGACTTCTTCTCCAATATCTATCTTGACGAATATAATAAGTCCGATAACGCCGACCGTGGTCTCTTCCTTTATGATGCTGACTGGAATCGCGTTAATTCCGCTCCTTACACCGGTGGTGCTAACAAGCTCGGTACTTGCTATCGTATAGCTATTGATTCTAATGGCAAGGTTTACGTTCCTGATTGGTCCGATGGTAATTCAGGCATCTGGATTGCTGACCCTGCTAATCTCAATGGTGATTTCATCAACCTCTTCCGCAACGGCACTCGTGCTTCTTCCGGCCAAATCACCAACGCTTCTGGCGTAGCTGTTGGCGGTAGCTCACCTGGTTTGAACATCGTTGGCTCTGGTGCTAACACTGTTCTCTATTGCTATGCTGAAGATGTTCCTGATGGTAATTCAAGCAACAATGTCGTTACTTACAACCTTGGCTCTGCCGCTGGCATTGCTGATTCTTGGGACGTTGCTCCTAACAAACTCTACAACATCAGCGCTTATCAGGCTAACACTAACGGTAACATTATCGCTGATAACAGAGGTGGCGTTTGGGTAGCTCAGACTCGTAGCGCTGGCAACAACGTTAAGGGCGTTCCTTCACTCATGTATGTTAATTCTGATGGTGATGTCGTTCTTAATTCTGGCGTTGACAGTATAGCTCAATACCTCACTGGTACTTGGGGTTCTGGCTTTGCTATCACTCCTGACGAAAGCACTCTTATCATCAACAATGCTTCAAGCCAGTTGGCTTTCTTCCATATCACTTGGAACGGAACCACTCCTTCTTTGACGCATCTTTATGACTTCGACCATTCAGTTGGCGATAGCGGTAATAACATTTATCAAATGGCATTCGACTTTGGCGGCAACCTCCTTACTTCTGGTGGATGCCTCGGAGCTTTCTCCTTGCCTACCGACGACAATGAGTGCATCACTCCTGCCAAGTCAGTTCAGATTGTCACTAAGTCAACCACTGGTGTCAGCGCAGTTAATGTTAACACTCGTCTTGCCGTTTATCCTAACCCGACTACTGGCATGATCACTGTTAATGCTCCTGAAGCCATTAAGGTTGTCAATGTTTACAGTGCAACTGGTGCTCTTGTCGCTCATTCCACTGAAGCTACTGTTGATTTGAGCAGTCTTGAAAATGGTTTCTACTTCGTTAAGGTCAATAACCTTAAGGCTGTCAAGATAATCAAGAAATAATTAAGGCCAATAGCCTTTAATCCTTATCCTGTGGGGTGGTTTGACTTCGGTCATTCCACCCCACATCATATTTACCCGCAAGCTGTATTTTATCTCCCAAATTGCAAATCATCTCACGAATCAAAATTTCATTGCATTTATAGAATTTTTCCTCATCAATTTTTCCGTTTTCCTTGCATCTTCCCCTCAATCCCTCACTATTTTGCGTCAAAAAAAACATATTATGGTCCCAACATCCGATAATCTTTGGCAGAAAATGGCTGATGGCGGCATGACTTTCCGCAGCCGTTCTCCAGAACTCCCGTACATGAACATTCCCGCCGGCAATGCAGTCGATGTCGGTCTCATGCTCCATGATTCGCCCGACCTATGGCGTGGCTTGTGGCGTGAGGGCGAGATGGCCTGCCTGTTTGCCGACACGAATCTTGGCAAGAGCATCCTTGCCGTGCAGATGGGCAACGATGTGGCGCACCGCTTCAAGCGCAATGTGCTTTATTTCGATTTTGAGCATTCAATCGCCCAGTTCGCCCGCCGCTATTCCATCAACAGGAAGCCGTTCAAGTTCAGCCCGTATTTCCGCCGCGTCAATCTGCGCGAAATTTACGGTCCAGCACCTTTCGGCAAGGAAGTCGTCGATGGCATCGAGCGCATGGTGGTGGATAATCGTGCTGCGGCAATCGTCATCGACAATCTCACCTCCGTCATCGGCGATGTCAGCAATCCTCGCCTTGTCCGCCGCTTCATCGAGCAAATCTCTGTGATAAAGGCTCGTTACGACCTTTCAATCCTTATCGTCACCCATTCCAAGCGTCACAACGCCTTCGCGCCCCTCGGTGTGAATCATCTCGCCTGCGCACCGATTCTTTCAGCATTCTGCGACAGCATCTTCGCAATAGGGCGTTCCACCGTCAATCCTCAGGCGCATTATATCAAGCAGATCAAGAGCCGTACCACCGAGTTCCGCCACGGAGCCGATTCCGTAATTCAGGCCTCAATCGGCTGGCACGACTATGGCCTTACTTTCTCCATCGGCGACGAAGCCAAGGAAAGCATTCTTATCGACCGAATTTCCCCAATCCTTTGGCGGCAACTCCAGTCAGCGCAAGCCATGTCGAAAAGTGGCGTTCCAATCCGCCAGATAGCCGGCACGCTTGGCATCAGCAAGTCGTCAGTCCATCGTCTTCTGCACCGTTACGATGTAATCACCGTTCCTGATGCAGAAGAACAGGAAGTGGAGGAGAACCAGCCGAAAAATAATAAGAAATCCACAAAAAATCCTCGCAATAATCCCGCCGAAAAAGAAGCGAAAAAAGAAATGGAAAAAGAGTTGGGACAGTCCTCTCAACGTCAAGATGATGAGGACGATAACCCCACCAATCTTGTCCCACCCGATGAGCCGGATTTGTCCCAATCAGTAGCCGATTCTGATGAAGAATCCGATGCTGAACCTACCGCCACGCCAACAACCCCTCGCCGCAATTCCAAGCATAAGTCAAAACATCGTTCCAAACGTCGCCGTTAACCTCCAATAATAGGCTTTGTGTCGATTTATTTTACCTTAAATGTTATGGTTATTAAAGTTTTATTGATTTTTCTTGTGTTTCTCATTCATTGTTTTTACCTTTGTTCCTGTAAAACAATCGATTCTTTTCTAAACTATAGAAGCTCCCTTAATCGTGAACTCTTACTGTTAACATTTATCTATAAACAAATTCCAAAGCTTATGAAAAAAGTATTTCTCATGCTGGCTCTTTGTTTTAGTACTGTTGGTTTCGCACAGATTCTGAACGTTGGCTCTATCTCTAAAGTCAATGCTCCTTCCTCTGGCGATGTCAAAGTTGCTGCTATCGCTCCCGATGGCGCTTACTTGATGCTGACCAATGGCGATAACAAAGGCCTGGTTAAGTATGACCTTGCCACAAGCAAGGCTACTGTTCTGTCCACAGCGCCTTCAGCAGGCTTCGATGTGCAGATTTCTCCCGACGGCAGCAATGTCGTCTATCGCGAGGCTTCGTTCGATGCTAACCATCTTCGCTATGTCTCTCTGAAGTCAACTAATCTCACCTCAATGGCCACTACTCAACTTGTGGCTTCCACGCGTGACCTTCAGGGAGTTTCTGTTGTCGACGGCGTTGCAGCTGTCAATAAGGGCAAGGTTTCTGTCAAGTCTTTCACCGGTGCTAAGGCTGTCCTTTCTGCTCCCGTTTTCTCTATCAAGAATGCGCAGCTGATGATTACCCGCGGTGGCAGCACTTCCACTTTCTCGCCTAACGGCACACAGTATCATTATCTTTGGCCTTCTCTTTCCCCCGACGGCACTAAGGTGCTCTATTATGTGGGTGGGGTAGGCGCATTTGTTTGCGACCTCAACGGCCAGAACATTAAGTCTATCGGTTTCTACCGCGCTCCGCAATGGTACAACGACAATGTCGTTATTGCCATGAACGATAAGGACAACGGTTACTATCAGACTTCTTCTTCCATCGTGGCTGTCACTCTCGATGGTCAATCTCAGGTTCTCACTGGCAGCGACGTTATTGCCATGTATCCTTATTCCACTAAGGCTGGCGACAAGATTGCTTTCTCCACGCCTGAAGGTGGTGTTTATATTATTAACGTTAACAAATAGATGCCATGAAAAAATTAATGTTTGTTTTGATTGCCGTTCTATTTACGGTTAGTTCCATGTTCGCTGTTAAGGCTCTTACCGAGGCGCGCATCTATTTGAATCCTGGTCATGGAAGTTGGGGGCCGGATGACCGTCCTGCTGCCACTATTCCTTATCCGAATTTGGCATCTACTGGCCGTCCCGACACTTGTGGCTTCTATGAGTCGAATACTAACCTCTGGAAGGTTCTGCATCTTGGTGCAGTCCTTGAGCAGATGGGCGTTAAGCCTGCTAACATAATGTTCTCGCGTGTGAAGAATGGCCCGTATCCTTATGCGGGTAAAGTCGCGGGTTATCAAGAGTTCAATCGTCCTCTTTCTGAAATTTCCGGTGAGGTTGAAGCCAACAATATGGATATGTTCCTGTCGGTTCACTCCAATGGCGCTCCCGATGATTTCACTAATTTCACTCTTTTCCTCTATCGTGGTAAAGATGGCGAGGGTGGTGATAGTGTCCCAACTAGTCGTGCTATGGCAAAGACGGTTTGGCCTTTCATGCTCACTAACGAGATTGACCCTACTACGAGCTATAGTGCCACTAACGTTAACATCCGTGGCGATATGGATTTCTACGGCGATTACGACACTGTAGTCAATGTATATAGCCATAAGGCTTACACTGGTTATCTCGGCGTTTTGAAGCATGGTGTCCCCGGATTCCTTTCTGAAGGTTACATGCACACTTATCAGCCTGCCCGCCACCGCGCTTTGAATCCTGATTATTGCGGTCAGGAGGGTATGCGCCTTGCCCGTGGCATTGCTGCTTATTTTGGCTCCGATGGACTTACTACTGGTGCTATCATGGGCACTGTCAAGGATATGAACACAAGAATTGTCAACAAGGTGTTCCAATATCTCCCTGAGACTAACGACCAATGGCTTCCGCTTAATGGTGCCAAGGTTAACCTCTACAAAGGCGGCTCACTTGTGAGAACTTACAATGTTGACTCCTTGTATAATGGCGTATTCGTTTTCGAGGGTCTTCAGCCTGGCGATGATTACACTCTTGATGCCACTGTTGAAGGTTATGATTCCCTCACTTCTTTCTATAAGGCGCCTATCTCTGTAAAGGCTGATGCCACTTCCTATTCGATGCTTCTGCTGCAAAAGACTGGTTATGTGCCTCCTGTTGGCACTTATGCTAATTATCCTGACCCTCAGCAGGACTCTTATCTTGGTATTGCTGCCAAATATAACATGAAGCGCTCTTTCCTTGATAAGAACTTGACTGTTCTCAATGGTAAGACGGTCCGTCGCACCATTCTTCGTGGCGACACTCTTTTGGCTCTTGCTCTTGACCCTGATAACACTCCGCATGTGTATTTCTTCAATGCGAAGAATCAGACCTTCGTTAAGGAGATTAGCACTGCCGGTCTGATCGAATCCCAATTGAAACTTTCCGATATTGCGCTTACTGCCGATTACAGTCTTATTGGTTGTAACTATGGTAAGAACCAGTATGATAGCACTTATATTGCTGCCGGTGAAAAACGCGGTGTTCTCCACATTTATCGTTGGGCTGATTTCGATTCTGCTCCGGTGGAATGGTTTAGCACGCTCAATTCTGGCAATTTCTACACTGCCATGGTAGGGCAGACGCTTGCTGTCAGCGGTACTGTCAGGGAGTGTAAGATTCTTTCCACTGCCAAGTCGGCTACTGGCACAAGCATTCGTCCTGTTTACATGGCTGTTGTCGATAGCGCTATGGTTGCTGCTGTCCATAACAAGACTACTTTCAGCACCACTAATGTCGGTGAAGATTATCAGCTTAAGGTTTCTCCTCGCAGCGAGGATAATTTCGTAATCGATGGCTCTCTCATTGCTCCTGTTGAGTTCGCTCCTCAGGGTGCTGCTGCTTCTAATGTTGCTGTCGTTGGTTCTATGAGCACTGACGTTATTCCTGCTTCTGCCAAAGGTGCTGACTATTTCAAATATGCTAAGCATTCTCTTATGGCTGCTCCTGTCACTGATGAAAATGCCAAGAATGTCGGAATTAAGTTGTTCGATGTTACTAATGGCTTTGATGCTGCCAACTTAATTGCCACTACCAACACTGATATTACGGCTGATTCTGCCGTTTACACTATGGCTGGTGGTGTTGTCAATAATGCCGACATCACTGTTCTCCTTGTCAGGGACACCACAATCACTAAGTTTACTACTCAAAACACTGCTCAGCCTCAGGTTAGGCGCATATTTGCTTACGATTTGAAGTCAACATTGTTTGATGATAATCATTACCAGTTCTCTTACAAGTGTAATGTTTCGCCAAACGAAGCTCAGATTGTATTCTACGATGAAGAGGGTGCTGAAGTCGGTTCAATTGATAATGTTGCTTTTTCTGAGGCTTCCACTACTGTCGTTCCGATGTCCGATATTCCGGGCGAGGTAGGACAGAAGTTGACTTGGGGGGTTCGTTTGACTGGCGATCCTGTTGCTAACATTGCTCAGGTTAACGACCAGACTGCTCCTTTCACTTACACCCGTGCAACTGGTGTAATAAGTGATGATGACCCTGAATCTGACTATTTTGGACGCGTCTATGTCTCCAATTACAACAAGACTAATGCTGCTGTCCGTGGCTTGTATGCCTATAATCCTGATTGGACTCGCATAAGCGATAATCCATTCCAGGGAAATGCCAATTTCGGCTCTCCTTACCGTCTCGGCATTGATTCCAACCACAAGGTTTATGTGGCTGATTGGAGCGATAATTTGTCGGGCATCCGCATTGCTGACCCTGCTGACCTCACTGCCGATTTCGCTGACTTCTTCAAGGGTTGCACCCGCAATTCCAGTAGTGGTCAGTTCACTAATTCCGACGGCACTGTCGTAGGTGGTAGCGTTTCAGGTCTTTGCATAACTGGAAGTGGTGCAAACACTGTTCTCTACACTATTGCTGAGGATGTTTTGGGTGCTACAAGCGGTAAAGGCAATGTCATTGCTGCTTACAACATCGGTTCTTCCGACGGTATAGCAAGCAATTGGAATGTTGCGCCTTCAAGCATTATTGATGTCGGTGCCACTGAACTTAATGGCAACTGCTCAATCGTTCCCGATGAGAATCATGATGGTTTCTGGGTATCTCAGCTTCGTGCTGCCAGCCAGAACACTGCCGAAGTTCCAGCTCTGATTTTTGTCACAAAAGACGGGAAAATCCAGTACAATTCTTCAGTGATTTTCGACACATTCAGCGGTTGTGGTGGTGCAGGTTTTGCATTGACTCCTGATGGGAAGACGCTTATCATCAACGATGCAACTGATGAATTCTTGTTCTACGATGTTACTTGGAATGGCAATGTGCCTACGTTGACTTATAAGTATAAATATAATCATTCTATTGGTGACCCTACTTATTATCACAGTGTATTCCAGATGCACTTCGATTATGCAGGCAATCTCCTTGCAAGTGGTGCTTATCTTGGCATGTTCTCTTTGCCAACCGAAAACAACACTTGCACTACTCCTGCCAAGAAGTCTCTGACGGTTATCAAGAAGGCGAGTGGAGTTAACTCTGTTTTGAATGATGCGGCTGTTCGTCTTTCGGTTTATCCGAACCCTACTACTGGTATCATCAATATCACTTCTCCTGAACCTGTCAAGGTCGTGAATGTATTC
>JAKVKZ010000022.1 GCA_022484565.1 Muribaculaceae bacterium | reverse complement strand
ACCGCATCGTTTCCATCAACGACACTACTTTTGTCGGCAAAAAGGTGACTAATGATGCCGCAATGTCGCACTTGAAAGGTCCAAAAGGCACTGTTGTGAAACTCGGCATCAAGCGCAATAATTCCCGTTCATTGCTTACATTTAATGTGAAGCGTGGCGACATCCCTGTTAACTCCATTGATGCCGCTTACATGGTGGATAATCTCACTGGCTACATTAAAGTCAACAAATTTGGCAAGACAACTTACGATGAGTTTCTGAATGCTTTGGCCAAGTTGAAGAACTCGGGAGCCAAGCGTTACATGATAGATTTGCGTGGTAATGGTGGTGGCTATATGGAAATGGCCATCCTTATGGCAAATGAATTCCTTCCTGAAGGCCAATTGATAGTTCAGACTAAAGGCCGTGAAAAGAAAAATGATTCTCAGGTGTGGAGCGATGGCAATGGCTCATTCCAGGATGCAGAGTTTGCTGTTCTTGTCGATGAGTATTCTGCCAGCTCCAGTGAGATATTTGCTGGTGCAATTCAGGATAACGACCGTGGCTTGATTGTTGGCCGCCGCACCTTTGGCAAGGGACTTGTCCAAAAGCAGTTCACTTTGCCCGACAGCAGTGCCATTCGTCTTACTATTGCCCGTTATTACACTCCTTCAGGACGCTGCATCCAAAAGGATTACAAGAAAGGCCTTGAAAACTACGATGAGGACATTGTTGACCGTTACACTCATGGAGAGTTGTATAATCGCGACAGCATCAAGGTTGATAAGTCGAAAGTATATGAAACTGTGCATGGTCGTAAGGTATATGGTGGTGGTGGAATTATTCCTGACATCTTTGTGCCTACCGACACCACAGGCATGACTTCATATTACATCAACGTCTTTAATGGTGGTTTGCTTCAGCAGTTCGCTTTCCGTTATGTCGGCATTAACCGTGCTACGTTCAACAAACTGAAGGATTACAAGCAACTTCTTCGCATTATGCCAAGCAATGATGAGTTGCTCAACGACTTTGTTGCATTTGCAGGTCAGAATGGTATTCCTGCCCGTTGGTACTATATCGATATGTCGCGCGACCTTATTGTTACTCAGTTGAAAGCTCTTATTGCACGCGATATATTCGGTAATGATGCCTTCTACCCTATCTTTAACCGTAATGACAAGACCATTCAGATTGCTTTGAAGGCTCTTGATAACCACAAGGCTGCATTCCCTATAACCGATGAAGGGGAATGATGCCATAAGAAAAGCAGGAATCCGGCATTCAATTAAAGAGCAGAAACGTAACGTTTCAGATTCAGATAAATGCCGTTTCGCTGATATGGCCTTTTCATTACTTGAGCGCACGCCTATTTTCGCTGATGCTGAAAGGATACTCTGCTATTATTCGTTGCCTGATGAATTGCCAACACTGGCTTTCCTGACAAAATGGCAAAAACGCAAATCGCTTTTCTTGCCACGTGTAAATGGCATAAATCTTGATATTCTTAAATATGATGAACAACGTCTGCAAAAAGGAGCGTTTTCAATTGAAGAACCTGTCGGCGAGGATTTAGTGCCAATCAATACCATTCAGCTCGTGATAGTCCCAGGCGTTGCTTTTGACAGAAACGGTAACCGGCTTGGCCGCGGAAAAGGTTTTTATGATAGGCTTCTTGCCGGTTCGTCGGCATTAAAGGTTGGTATTTGTTACCCTTTTCAATTGATTGATGATATTCCTTCCGAGCCACACGATGTGAGAATGGATATGATTATAACTGATACCGAGGTGCTTGATTTTCAAAACAAATAATATTAAAGCATGGCTTTATTTAATCCTGATAGTAAACTTAGCGACATAGTCCTTAGTGATGTGTCGGTGATTACTGTGTTGAACCGTTTCGACATATTTCTTGGCGTAGGTGATAAAACCGTGAATGAGATTTGTCGTGAAAAGAGACTTGACGTAAATTTTCTCCTTGCGATTATCAACACTAACGTGAGTGATGAATACTTCCCTGAAACTGCTCTTAAATCTTTTAAAGCATCTGAAATAATCGAATATCTGAAAAAGACGAATAATTATTATTTGCAGTTCCAAATTCCGAATATTGAGCGACACTTCAATTCATTCATCAATCACAGCATCAACGATAATAACAATCTTGAATTAATGCGCAATTTCTTCCTTGAGGTTAAGCGTCAGCTCATTGATAGGATAAATGATGATAATTCAAGATGGTTTCCTGAAATTCTTCGGCTTGAAAGCAGTTTGAAGTCAAGCAAACTGTCGCTAAATGAAGTTGAAATCAGTTTTGACGATGATGGAAGTGATTCCATTGAGGATAAACTCAGCGATCTAATAAGCATGTTGGTCCGTCATCTTTCCGGTGATTACGACCTTAACTTGTGCCTTGCCGTTATTGTTGCTTTGGTGAACATTGAAAAGGACATTAGGCAAAACAACAGAATTAGGAATCGTATTCTAAAGCCTTTGACCAATGCATTAGTTGCTGTAAATAGTCTGAAATGATATTCGGAATGCCATGAACTCTCTATCAGTTGCCATAATTCTTCGTAATACGCTTGATGCAATCGGCCTAAGGCATATTTTCGCATCAATGTTTTCAGTTAATGCTTCGTTATTGAACGCGATTGAGAATGCAGATGCGAGTAATGAGAATTATGACCTGTATTTTACCGACAGCGAAACGTTTGTGGCTAATCTTGAATTTTTCCTGCCGCGTCGGTCCAAGATTGTTCTTGTTACTGATTCTGACTTAGTCAGCAGTTTCCCATCTATTAATATTCGTTTGGAAGAAAGCCGGATAATTGATAATATAGGCTCTATTTTGCACAATTTTGAACAGACGGTTGATTCACACAATGAATTGTCGGCTCGTGAAGTTGAGGTGTTGAAACTTGTGGCAACGGGTTTTTTAAATAAGGAGATTGCCGATAAACTCGGCATAAGCATCAATACCGTACTCTCCCATCGCAAGAATATTTCAGCCAAACTCGGAATACGTTCTGCTTCGGGATTGAGTGTTTATGCAATGATGAATGGATACATTAGTCATATTTAAGTTTTAATCTTATAAAAATTCTGTATATTTGCACATTGTATTTATCTAACTGAGAATTCTAATTAATAATAAATCATATATGAAGAAAAACGTCTTAAAAAGCCTGCTGATTATGGCAGCATTGATTGGCTTCATGCTTCCCTCAAGCGCAGCTGACAATCAACAATTACCAATTGACACAGCGGTGAGATATGGGGTTCTTCCTAACGGGTTGACCTATTATATCCGTCACAACAGTGAACCTAATCATCGTGCTGACTTTTACATTGCTCAAAAAGTCGGTTCTATTCTTGAAGAGGATAATCAGCGTGGTCTCGCTCATTTCCTTGAGCACATGGCATTCAATGGTACAAAGCATTTCCCTGGTAAAGCAATGCTTGATTACCTACAGAATAACGGCATGAGATTTGGATATGACATTAATGCTGGTACTGGTTTTGACCAAACTATATATAATGTAAAAAATGTTCCGACTGACCGCCAAGGCGTTTTGGATTCGGCTCTTCTTGTTCTGCATGATTGGTCGTGTGCCATAACACTTGACCCTCAAGAGATTGATAAAGAACGTGGCGTAATCCGTGAAGAATGGCGTACACGCGGCGATGCGCAATGGCGTATGTGGGACAAGGTTATTCCTATCCTCTTCCATGGCAGCAAGTATGCCAACCGTATGCCTATCGGCACAATGGATGTAGTGATGAACTTCAAGCCTAAAGAACTTCAGGACTATTATCATCGTTGGTATCGTCCTGACCAGCAAGGCATAATTATTGTCGGCGATTTTGATGCCGCAAAGATGGAGCAAAAGGTTAAAGAGATGTTCACTCCTAACAAGATGCCTGCTAATGCGCAAGTGCGTGAAGAATTCCCAGTGCCTGACCATCAGGGAATAGATTATGCGCTTTGCACCGACCCTGAATCGTCGAATACAATGGTGTATTTGTTCTTCCAACATCAGCAAGTGCCACAGGCTGAAAGAAATACTTTATCCAATATGAAGCGTGACATAGTAAATGAACTTTGCCAATCCATGATTTCGCAACGTCTTGGTGAACTGTCGCAAAAGCCTGATTGCCCATTTGCATACGCTGGAGTATCAGACGGAAACTTCTTCATTTCGCATACAAAGGATGCTTTCATGATGTTGGCATTGGCTAAAGAAGGCAAAGGATTGGAATCATTTGAATCAATGCTTACTGAAGCTCGCAGAATTGACCAACATGGATTCACGCCAGGTGAACTTAGCCGTGCCAAGGACGAATATATGTCGGAACTTCAGAACCAATATAACGAGCGCAACAAGAGAAAGAATTCCCGTTATATATCAGAATATGTAAATCATTTTATAAGTGGTGGATATATTCCCGGAATTGACTATGAACTGCAAAAGACTAAAGAATTGTTGCCAACTATAACTCTTGATATGGTAAACAACTTTGTAAGCCAATACATTTCGGAAAACAATGTCAGCATGATGTTGACTGGACCTGAAAAACAAGGCTTAACATATCCTGATAGCACTGCAATCAAAGCTGATTTTGACAAAATCATCAAGAGCGATGTTGCTGCTTACGTTGATGAAGTTAGTGATAAACCATTACTCAGCAAAGAACCCACTTCTGGCAAAATAGTTAAAGAGACTTACGAGAAGGATATTAATGTGACCACATTGAAGTTGTCGAACGGAGCTACTGTTTATCTGAAACCCACCAACTTCAAGAATGATGAAATTCTGATGGACGCAATCAGCCTTGGTGGTGAATGGGCCTATAAAGGACAGAATGCTATAGACCTGAAAGTGCTTGATGATGTGGTTGGTGTAAGTGCTCTTGGAACATTTAGCCAAATGTCGCTGACTAAACGTCTTTCAGGTAAAATTGCAAGTGCCAATTTCTCATTGAATGACCCAACTGAAAGCATAAGCGGCAGAAGTTCAAAGAAGGATTTAGAGACAATGCTGCAACTCAATTATCTGCTTTTCACTGATGTCCGTAAGGATGAGCAGGCATTTAAAGCCTACCAGAGCAGCATGAAGTCACGTCTGTCATTAGCCAAGAACAACCCGAATAACGTGTTTGGTGATTCCATTATGGTCACCTTGTTCCATCATAATCCACTTTATAAAGACCTCACAGTGGAGGAAGTTGACAAAATCAACTATGATGACTGTATGAAACTTGTCAAAGAACGACTTGGAAATGCCGGAGACTTTTCATTCTCATTTGTCGGCAACTTCTCTGTTGACAGCATCCGTCCACTCATTGAGAAATACATTGCATCACTTCCTGATAATGGAGTCCGTGAAAAGACCTCTTATATTGTTGGCCGTCAGAAAGGGACAATAAACAATCTGTTTGACCGCCCGATGCAAATTCAGCAGACATCTGTGTATTCAACAATTTGCGGAGACTTAAAATACAATTTGCGCAATGACTTCATGCTTGACCTTTTAGAGCAACTTATGGATATAGTCTATACAAGGACAATCCGTGAAGAAGAAAGCGGAACTTACGGAGTTTCAACCGGAGCTTCAATCTCAAAGTACAGCAACACTTGGCATTTCACTTATGAGTTCAATACAAATGATGCTCAGAAAGACAGACTGATTAAGCGCGCTGACGAAGAATTGTTCAAGGTAATGAAAGACGGAGCTCAAGCAGAGGACTTCCAAAAAGTGAAAGAAGCCACAGTAAAACAATATGAGAACAACCTCCGCGAAAATTCATATTGGCTGGACATACTTAACAACAGAGGCATCGGAATTGACACTTATACCGGGTTCAAGAAGATGCTTGATGATTTGACACTTGCAGATTTCAACAAATTTGTGAAAACGCTTAATAATGGCAACAACCATATTACCGTAGTAATGAATGGTGTAACCAAAAAATAATTGACAATTTAATTTTGAATCAGGTCTGCCATTTAATAACTGGCAGACCTTTTCGTAAAATAATATCATTAAAACAAGAATTAGAATGAGACGTTTATTTATTATTGTACTGTCGATATTTACCATTTACACGGTTAATGCTTCGGAAACATTGACATGCAATTTTGGGGATTCATTAGGGTTTGTTGCCAATCCTGCCGGTTGGACAAACAACGATACACCTGAGCAGCAATATGAAATCCATAAAGATAATGTGCATTGCCATACGCTTTTCGGCGCAGAGTTCTACAGCAGATATGAATTGGTGACAGACCATGGATTAGACAACATTCAATCAATGAGTTTTTACTACTCCACAAGTGAAGGCGGACTATTCCGTGTGATTTTCCGTGACAGCCTTAACAATGAGCTGGCAAGGAGAAATTTCGCATGCACCGACAAATGCACATTGCAGAAAATAGATGTGACAAAAGTAAAAGCCACAGACAGCATACCAATATCCACGTTTAAAGGAGTGAAAGTAGCTTTCAGGTCAGTTGGATTAAATTCTAATTTCATGGATGATATTTCTATAGTTTATAACTCCTCATCGGATATAAGCACTTTGAATGAAAATTGCATTAAAGTGAATGGTGCAAATGGCTGCATTAATTTTGCCACAAACCATAAATGCGAAGTGCAAATATTTGATATGAAAGGAATAAAAGTTTATTCAATGGTAATTAATAATGATACTTCCCTACCAATCAGTTCGGGAAATTATATCGTAAAAGTCAGTGGGCAAAAAGCAGTTAAAGTGCTGGTGAAATAAGGAATTTGATTTTGAGCATTTATTTGCTCCAGTTTTTCATTCTTTTATTTTCTCATTTTATTCACTTTCTATTCCCACAATAAAAATTCAAGTCCGAAAACTTTATAAAGAGCAGGAAGATTTCTCCATAATGGATTATCTTCCTGCTTTTATTTAGCAATAAATTAGAACCACTTAAGATAAGCGAAATCCTGACGATGAGGAAGATTAGCGTTCTTAGGATAAATGCGGAAAGCATAACGGAATACGCCAGCATTCATCAACTTACGCTTAATGCGGTAAGTTACGATATTGCCATCTTCTTTGGCCACCGTCAAAGGATATGTGCCATGGAAAGTGGATTGACCATTTTCCTCAGTGTAGAGAACAAGCTCAACACCAATGTCCTTGGTAAGACCGGCTGTGTTGATAACAGCAGTAGTTTCATATTCCGCACCATTAACTGGATTAGAAATGAGGGCATCGGAAACGTGAAGGTCGATAATCTGGATTTCATCCCATTTTTCAGCAACTTTGAACTTCCAAGCTGAAATTTCCTTAGCCAAAGCGTAATTGTTGGCCTTGAGCTTCTTGGAACGAGCGCTCTCTTTCAGGTAGAAACGATTGATGTAATCGTCAATCATGCGCTTCATAGTGAAATGAGGAGCAATGCGGACAATAGAATTCTTGATATACTGAACCCATTCAGGTGAATAGCCCTTGGAATTCTGAGCGAAATAAAGAGGAACAATCTCATTCTCAAGCATGGAATAGATAGTGGCGGCATCAAGACGGTCCTGCTGACCTTGGTCAGAGAAAGTGCGCTTGTCGGTTAAAGCCCAACCAGCACCCTGCTTGTAACCTTCGTACCACCAACCATCGAGAACTGAGAAATTGAGGACACCATTCATTTCGGCCTTTTCGCCAGATGTGCCAGAAGCCTCCAGCGGACGTGTCGGAGTGTTGAGCCAAATGTCAACGCCAGTGACAAGACGCTTTGCAACAATCATGTCGTAGTTCTCAAGGAAGATAATCTTACCGAGGAACTGAGGCATTCTTGAAACCTCAATGATACGCTTAATCAAGTCCTGTCCTGCTCCATCAGCCGGATGCGCCTTGCCTGCAAAGATGAACTGAACTGGGAACTTCTCGTTGTTAACGATTTTAGAGAGGCGTTCCAAATCAGTGAAAAGCAGGTAAGCACGTTTGTAAGTAGCGAAACGGCGGGCAAAACCAATGAGAAGAGCATTAGGATTAATGCGCTCCATGATGGAAATGATGCGTGAAGGGTCACCCTGATTCTTCAACCAGTTTTCAGTGAAGTCCTTTTTAACGAAATTGATGAGCTTGTTCTTCAAGCGCATACGTAATTCCCAAATATCCTCATCCTTAGCTGTAAGGATTGGTTCCCAAGTCTTTTCCTCGGCCTGATTATAGATGTAATCAGCTCCTAGAGTGTCGGCATAGAACTCTTTCCATTCGGAAGCAGCCCAAGTGGGCATGTGGACACCATTGGTGACATAAGAAACGTGGGATTCTTCTGGAGCATAACCTTTCCACAGGCCTTGGAACATTTTTTGTGAGACCTTGCCGTGAAGCCAGCTAACACCGTTAGCTTCCTGACAAGTGTTTAGAGCAAATACGCTCATGGAGAAACGTTCCTGAGAATCAGGATTTTCACGTCCAAGATTCATGAGGTCGCGCCACTCAATGCCAAGTTTTGCAGGGAATTCACCCATATATTTGCCAAACAGACCTTCATCGAAATAATCGTGACCGGCAGGTACCGGAGTATGGACAGTGTAGAGAGAAGAAGCACGAACTACTTCCATAGCCTCATTGAATGAAAGGCCCTCTTCCTGAACATAATCAGCAAGACGCTGGAGGTTGAGCAAAGCAGCATGACCTTCGTTGCAATGGTAGAGCTGAGATTTGATGCCAAGAGTCTTGAGCATTATAACGCCACCAATGCCAAGCATATATTCCTGCTTGATACGGTTTTCCCAATCACCGCCATAGAGTTGGTGAGTTATAGGGCGGTCGAATTCTGAATTCATGTCGATATCAGTATCCATAAGATACAATTTGATACGACCAACATTGACACGCCAAATTCTGGCATAAATAATACGACCAGGATAAGGCACTTCAATAATCAGATGCTGACCATTTTTATCGAGAACAGGCTCAATAGGAAGCTGATTGAAATTTTGAGATTCATAATTAGCAACCTGTTGACCGTCGATAGACAAAGTCTGAGTGAAATAGCCAAATCTATAAAGAAAACCGACAGCCGTCATGTCAACACGGGAGTCGGAAGCCTCCTTAATATAGTCGCCAGCCAAAATACCAAGACCGCCAGAATAAATTTTCAAAGCGTTACAAAGACCATATTCCATACTGAAATAAGAAACAGAAGGAACATCTTTACGCATCGGTTCTTTCATGTAGTCCTTAAAATCGTAGTACACTTTATCGATGCGGTCCATGAGACCTTGGTCGTTAATAATTTGCTGGTAGCGTTCAAATCCTAATTTTTGCAACAACATTACAGGGTTTTCACCTGTCTGTCTCCATAAATCCACATCAAGGGAACGGAAAAGAGCTTTACCCTCACTATTCCAAACCCACCAAAGATTTTTGGAAAGATCTTCAAGCTTTTTCAACTTGGAAGGCAATTCGGACTTAATCGTGATGTCTCTCCAAGATGGAGCGTTACTGTTACTAACTTGCAATTTCATAATGAAAATAGGTTAAATAATTATATACAAATAAATGTTACGCTATTCATCGCCTAAACGCCTTGCCTTATCGAGGGCAACCTTGTAGGCTTTGAGATAGAAATTAATAAAATTACTCCAAGATGCGCATTTGGCCGTTTTCATAGCAGAGCTATGGAGCTTAGCACGCAAAATGGAATCAGCACTTAATGTGGAAAGTAAAGTATCCACTATTTGTTCAACAACATAATCGTAGTTTGAATCATTCCGCTCGATGACAGACACGCCGGATTTCTCCATTGAGCCTGAGAAATTAGCCAAAACCCACTGACCGAAACCAGACAGATTAGTGGTAACAGTAGGCACACCGAAAGAAATGCTTTCGAGCGGAGTGTATCCCCAAGGCTCGTAATAAGAAGGAAAGACAGTGCAATCCATACCAATCAGCAAGTCGTAGTAAGGGATGTTGAAGATGCCATCATCGCCATTAAGATAACAAGGGACATAAATTATCTTTACGTTCTCATTATCGGCATTGTGCATACCCAAATAATTCAATCGGGAATAGATAGCATCGGAAGAATAATCGTGAAGAGAATGAGTGATGGTCCTGTTTTCAAGCTTTGCCTGATTGGAACGGGACTTCAAAGCCATTGCCAAATCCTTGCGGGGTTCATCAACCCATGCAGGGACCATGATAAAGGCAAGGACTTTCTTTTTGCTGCTCTGCAACGTAAAGCGCAGAGCATTTATGGAATCGATAAAGACATCGATGCCTTTATTGCGAATTTCATTACGTCCAGAAGTGGCAATAATAAGAGTGTCGTCGTCGAGATTGGCAGACAGAAGAGTGTTGGCAACTTTCAGTAACTTGGCACGAGCCGCCTTGCGCTTTGCCGTAAACTTATCCTTAGCCGGGACAAAATCAAATTCAAAGCCATTAGGAGTGACCAACGGGCGACGTTCAAGAAGTTGCTCACATTCGCGAGCCGTGACATCACTAACCGTGGTGAAGCAATCAGAATAATGAGCGGCAGCCTTTTCAAGAGAATGCTTTGACTGCATGTTAAGCTCATTAGACATCTGGTCACCATTATAGCCTGAAAGATAATCATATAAAGGCTTGTTATTGCCGCAAATGCTGCGCCCGATGCAAGTGGCATGTGTGGTGAACACAGTGCCAAATTCAGGCATCTTCATCTTAATATAGAGCAGGCCCATGGCTGTGGTCCACTCATCGAAATGAGCAATAACGCCTTTGGACAAATCCGCACCGCCTGACTTGCAGAAACTCTCGATAACGAGAGCCGCACCGTAAGCGAACATGCAAGATTCATCGTAATCACCATAAGCGTGAAGAGAGTCAACGTGGAAACGATTCCACATTTCAGCATAAAGCTGATTCTTATATTTATAAAGTGATTTATAGTCAACGAGAATAACAGCCGGACTGCCCACAATGTTCCAACGGCCTACCCTAACCTTCATTCCCTCAGGGAAAACCGCAGAACTTCTCCATTTGCGGAACAAAGTTGATGATTCCTTAAAGAAAGGAGAAGGATTTTCATCGGACCAAATGTCAGGACCGATGAATATAATGTTATCTTTTGATAAATCTTGAAGAGTTTTTGCTTTCGTGGAAAGGACCGTGTAGATACCACCCACTTTATTACAAACCTCCCAGCTGGTCTCAAAAATCAAGCCAGGCAAATCTTCTTTAGCCATTTTTAATTTCATATTCGGTGCAAATATACAAAAAAATGCCGAAATTAAGGCAATATGTTGTAAGCAATGTGAAAACGGGAGGCAATATTTATAGAAATCCATCATAATAATGTACAGAAACATAATTAATGGCGACGTTTTGAGCGATGTTTTGGCTTATGCTTGGTGTTGCGGTGCTGGATGGCTGGAGATGATGCAGTTCCCTCAATGGATTCAGCTGTTGATTGGGACAAATCCGGCTCATCAAGTGGGACAAGATTGGTGGGGTTATCTGCTTCATCATCTTGACGTTGCGAGGATTGCTCTACCCCATTTTTAATTTCTTTTTTCGCTCCTTTTTCGGTGGGATTATTTTGCGGAAATTTGGTGAATAATGGTGACTTTAGGAAGAATTTTTCTTCCTTTTCAGGTTCTTCAGCATCGGGAACGGTGATTACATCGTAACGGTGCAGAAGACGATGGACTGACGATTTGCTGATGCCAAGCGTGCTGGCAATCTGGCGGATTGGAACACCACTTTTTGACATGGCTTGCGCTGACTGGAGTTGCCGCCAAAGGATTGGCGAAATACGGTCAATAAGAATGCTTTCCTTGGCTTCATCGCCGATGGCAAAAGTGAGGCCAAAGTCGTGCCAACCGATTGAGGCCTGAATTACGGAATCAGCACCATGACGGAACTCGGTGGTACGGCTCTTGATCTGCTTGATATAATGCGCCTGAGGATTGACGGTGGAACGCCCGATGGCGAAGATGCTGTCGCAGAATGCTGAAAGAATCGGAGCGCAGGCGAGATGATTCACACCGAGTGGCGCGAATGCGTTGTGACGCTTGGAATGGGTGACGATAAGGATTGAAAGGTCGTAACGAGCCTTAATCACGGAGATTTGCTCGATGAAGCGGCGAACAAGGCGAGGATTGCTGACATCGCCGATGACGGAGGTGAGATTGTCGATGACGATTGCCGCTGCGCGATTGTCCACAACCATGCGCTCGATGCCGTCGACGACTTCCTTGCCGAATGGTGCTGGACCGTAAATCTCACGAAGGTTAACACGGCGGAAATACGGGCTGAATTTGAACGGCTTCTTGTTGATGGAATAGCGTCGGGCGAACTGGGCAATGCTGTGTTCAAAATCGAAATAAAGCACATTGCGCTTAAAGCGGTGCGCCACATCGTTGCCCATCTGCACGGCAAGGATGCTCTTGCCGAGGTTGGTGTCGGCGAACAGGCAGGCCATTTCGCCCTCACGCCACAAGCCACGCCATAGGTCGGGGGAATCATGGAGCATGAGGCCGACATCGACAGCATTGCCGGCGGGAATGTTCATGTATGGGAGTTCTGGAGAACGGCTGCGGAAAGTCATTCCGCCATCAGCCATTTTTTGCCAAAGATTATCGGATGTTGGGATCATAATATGTTTTTTTGACGCAAAATAGTGAGGGATTGATGGGAAGATGCAAGGAAAACGGAAAAATTGATTAGGAATGAATTTGACTATTATCGAAGTTTAGATAGCAAAAAAGTGGAATTTATCGAAGTTTAATTATCTTTGTGGCATTAAATCAAACGATTATGAATTCAAAGAGATTGCTAACTATATTCAGCGACCAAAAAGAAGAACTACAGAATAACGACATAACTAAGTGGTGCGCGAGATTGGAAGAGAAACAACTTTCCCTCACGAGTAATCTTGCCCAAATAGTAATTGGCGTGAGAAGAAGTGGCAAATCAACTCTATGCGAGAAGTTTATCCGTCAAAACGGGGTTGAATTTGCATACGCGAATTTTGATGATGACCGTTTGGTTAATTTAAATTCAGATGATTTTGATAATGTGCTTGATGCTCTATATCAGATATATGGAGATTTTAAGTACCTGTTTTTGGATGAGGTTCAGAATATAGAAGGCTGGCAACTATTTGTGAATAGGATGCTGCGCCAGAAAGTACATATATTCATAACGGGTTCAAACTCCAAATTGCTGAGCAGTGAATTGACCACCCATTTGACTGGCAGGCACAATAAAGTGGAACTTTTCCCTTTTTCATTTTCGGAATATGGCATGATGAAGAATGTGGAACTCAAATCATTATCAACAAAATCAAGGGCATTGAGAAAGAAAGCACTACATGAATATTTGCTGGATGGAGGATTTCCAGAACTGATAAACGAAGGAAACAAAGGAGGATATATAGAAACTCTACTTAATTCAATAATAAAGAATGATATAGCAAAAAGATTCAGGGTGAAATATGAAGAGGTGCTGCGCGGACTGGCTGAAAACTTATCGGACAATTTCTGCCAAGAATTTGTAGCGTCGGAATTGGCTAAAACATTTGATATTTCAGACCATACAATTGAAAATTATTATTCATATCTGAAAGAGGCCTTTCTGTTACAGGGCGTTCACAAGTTTTCCTATAAAAGCAAAGAACGTGTGCGCAGTGAAAAGGTGTATGTTGTGGATGTGGCTTTCGTTTCAGAGAGGGAAGGCACTTTTTCAACTGAGAATCTTGGTTGGAGATTAGAAAACGTAGTCTATATAGAACTACTTCGTCGTTTTCGCCCACAGTACACGGACATATTTTATTATCGTGACAAACAATGTGAAGTTGATTTTTTAGTAGCTAAGGGAGGCAAGGTGGAGCAATTGATACAGGTGGCATACGATGTTAGCTCGGAGAAAACGCTAAAACGCGAGATTAATGGACTTGTGACGGCAGCAGAAATGTTCAAATGCGAAAATTTGCTGCTTATAAATTTTGACGCCGAGCAAGAAGTAGAGAGAAAAGGACATAAGATTCGCATTGTTCCAGCAGCTGAATGTCTAACGCAGAATGTTGAATGATAGCAACACATTTTCATCGCGACTTTGATGAGCAGATGCGGCTGATGGGTGGGCTTCGCAATTATTACTTTTGAGGAAGGATACTTGGATGGCAATTATTTTGGTGATTTGAAGAAATTTGAAGGATAGAAATTATTGGGATAATTCATTAAAATGCGTTGCATTTTATAGTTGAACTAAGATTTCATAACTATTTATTTTGAAAATGCGAGAAAAATAAAATTTTATTTAAAATTTCTTTTGATTTTTGTAATATGATATTAATATTATTGCTATATTTGCACCATAACCTTGAGCTAATTTTTTTCAGGATTTTACAGGATTAAGATGGAAAGTATCTAATATGTATGAATTTTGATTAACTCAATGAATTTTAGTCTGTTATAGCTGTATTTTTAATATTAATTTAAAATTTATTAGTATGAAAGGAAAAATTTTTAAACTCACTGCAGCAATTGCTGCTGGAGTAGTATGTTTTGGATTTAGTTCTTGTCATTCAACCTATTATCAGGTTTATGATGTCAATGCGAGTTCAATGATGCATCAAGACAACTCATTGAATTATGAAAATGAGGACTTAAAAGTAATGTACAATCTTTGGGGAGAAGAAGGTTCTATTGGATTTGTGATAATGAACAAGACCAGTAAGGATATCTTTATTGACATGGGTCAAACATTCTTCATCAAAAACGGAGCCGCAAATGATTATTTCAAAAATCGTGAGTATGCAACAACAAACACGACGGAAATGACTCTTGGCTATTCGGTAAGCCGCTATTATTCCGGCTCAGATGTCTGGTCGAATAGGTATTATGTACCAACTACCATAGGTAGTATGGCGAAGTTATTAAAAGGCACGAGCAATTCCGTTACAATTAGAGAGTCGGAATTTGTGTGTGTTCCAGCAAATTCGTGGAAAGTGATAAGTGAATATAATATATATCCTGAATTGTTCTTGACTTGCGATAAAAAGCGTGATTTTCCAAGTTTGACATCAACAGTAGCCAGTTTTACTGAAACTACAACTCCATTGAAGTTTAAGAATCGGATAGCTTACTCATTTACCAAAGATGGAAATGGACTGAAACATATTGAAAATGATTTTTATGTGTCAGGAATTACGAACTACTCGAAAAAGGGAGCTATAAGCAAGGAGAAAAGCAAAGCTGATTGCTATTCTCAAAAAGAGACCCGTGAATATTTCAAAATTAGTGGTCCTGACAGATTCTATAAGACTTATAATCATAGATAATCGCATAGTGTAAAAGTAATCTTTATTAATTTAGTGAATATTACGGCTGGTATATTATCAGCCGTAATTTTTTATTGCAGGTGATTGACTTATTTCCTGATTTAAAGATACTTGATGCGGGAGGGCGGGTACATGGATCCGCCCCTACTTCGGGGATTTGATGGGGGCGTTTGGCTAACGGGAATGATGCGGAGCTTTACCGGTGCGGAAAAGAGGAATGGCGGCTAACTGGGCTACTAAGGAGACTGATACCATGACGGGAATGCTGAAATCGTAGAGGATGCCGATCAACCAACTGCCAAGGAACCAAAATATGCCAAATGAACATTCAAACAGTCCATAACCTGTGGCTCGGGAGGATTTTGGCACCATTGTGGTGACGGCTGCCTTTAAAACGGACTCCTGCGCTCCCATGCCTATGCCCCATAACGCAAGACCTACCAATAAGGCGGCAACGCTGTGTGCTGCAAAAATGAGAATGGCTGCCGGCGCTGAGAGCAAGGTGGAAAGGACTAAGGCACGAGAACCACGACGGTCGAACATGATTCCGAATACCATCGCAGCTACCGCATCAATCAACATAGCACCTGAATACAGCAAAGGCAATGTGGTGGCATTGATAAAAGATGTTTGTACTACGCACCATGTGCGCGCAATGTGCATGGCTACCATGGAATAATCAACGAATCCAAAGGCAAATAGGCTTATACCGGCTATGTAGAGAATGAACTGCCGACGCATGAGAAAAGGAACATATTCCTTTGGTTCAGGCTCGAATTTTTCGGGATGAGGGAAGTTACGGCGAGTGATGAAAAGCAAAATCAGAGTAATGGCTCCAGGAATTGCGAGTACAGCAAAACAAAATGAATAAATCTGATAGGTGGAGCCGGAAGTTTTGAGAAGCATGACGACATAGAGCAAAAGCGGTCCGAGGAAAGCGCCAATCTGGTCGAGCATCTCCTGAATGGCAAAGCTCTTCCCTACTCCTTCCTGCGAGGCCGCAAAGGAAAGTATGGTGTCCTTAGCCGGCTTTTTAATGGCCTTGCCCATCTTCTGCACGATAAGCAGAACGCAGGCAGCAATCCAACCGTGAGGGCCGACCAAGGCAAGAGCGGGCACGGCAATGATGTCGAGAGCATAGCCGATGATGGTCATCGGCCAATAGCTGCGTGTGCGGTCGGTGATGCGCCCGAAAACATAACGCAAGGAATAGCCCGTCAGCTCGCCAAGACCCGACACAAAGCCGATAGTGCCAGCCGAAGCGCCGAGAAGCGACAGGAACGCACCATGAATGCTCGCCGCACCTTCATGCACAACATCGGACATCATGCTTACCATTCCAAACAGAATGATAAACGCCATAGCAGCCGAAACTTTCCTCTTTTTCATTTATAAAATTGCGATAATATGCCAATCACTGCGCTAAGATAGCGCAGAAATCTGAAGAAAAATTGCATTTTTCGATATATTTATTTTCAATTGCAATAAAATCAGAAATGACAAAAAGGCGAAAACAAGACAGGAAATGAAAAAAAGGAAGCAAAGATGATGGATAAAAGGGAAATTATGAGTAATTTAGCCGAAAATTAGGAGGAAGGTCAAAAGATGAAAGCAGCGAATCGCAATCGGGCAATTGACCGACCACCGAGAATAAAAGCTAATTAATAATTTAAATGTCAAAATAATTATGGCAAGCAAAAGAGATTTAAAGAAGTACATCAGGTTCGTATGTGGAGACGTAGCAGGTGAATGCCTCGTTGCAGAATGCTCAATAAAAGGTATCGATTCCGACAAGATGAAGGAAGTGATAGTGAAATTGGCAAATCTGCAAGAAGACTGCCTTGACAAAGTGAATGTAAGCTTTGACAAGAACCTCAAGAGTTTCGGCAATGACAAAAAGGAATTCGTGAAAGCCCGCAGCGCATATTACAAAGCATGCTACAATGCAGTGATAGAGCAGCTGAACAATGGAATAGAAGACGTGGTGAAAGACATGAACGCCCTTCTGCCGGAAGACCAGAAAGAAGCAAACAAAGAAATAGCCGCTAAAGAATAAAAGGCAGGCTGTAACGTTATTATAATAGCCCGAAACCAAGTCGGAGAGATGGAAGAATCTTGATGAGGGTTTCGGGTTGATTGTTTTTTAAGAAGTCAACAAAAAAAGAAAGGAAGCCGAGAAATGTTCGCAAACGATTTGAAAATATCATTGATAGAGACCGACGTGGTGTGGGAAAACAAGAAAGCCAACATGAACCAGTTTGAGGAATCACTGCGGTTTGTGCCCTACAACACGGACTTGATAGTGCTGCCGGAACTGTTCACGACAGGATTCATAGCAGAAGACCATGAGGCAGTGGCAAATCTTGCAGAAAAGAACACCGACGCGACGATGCAGGCACTGCACAGAATTGCAGAGGAGCACAATACGGCAATAGCAGGGAGCTATTTGGCACGGACGGCAGGGCTATTCTTCAACCGCGCATTCATGGTGGAATCGAACGGCGACGAGAATTTCTACGACAAGCACCATCTGTTCAGAATGGGCGGTGAAAGGTTGACATTCAAAGAAGGCAAGAAAAAGCCGGAAGTGCTTCGCTACCGCGGATGGAACATAATGATAGTGGTGTGCTACGACCTGAGATTCCCGGTGTGGTGCAGAAACACCGACAATAAATATGATGTGCTGATAGTGGTGGCAAACTGGCCAAAAGATAGAATTGAGGCTTGGAAAACACTGCTGAAGGCAAGAGCAATTGAAAACGGCTGCTACGTGTGTGGAGTGAACCGCTGCGGAACAGACATAAACGGGCTGGAATTCACGGGCGATTCAATGATTGTGGACTTCAAGGGCGAAGTAATTGCAAAGCGCGAAGGCGCGACACCAGCAATAAACGCAGAATTGAGCCGCGAAGCACTGGAAAAATTCAGACAACATTTTCCAGCATGGAAAGATGCAGACAAATTTGAATTGACAGAATATAAAGACGATTAAACATGAAAACAATACAGGCAATTGGACTGATGTCGGGGACATCGCTTGACGGACTTGACGTGTGCTGCGCCACATTCACGAAGAATGAAGGCAAATGGAACTTCAAAATAGACTGCGCAAAAGGCTATTCATATCCCGAGGACATGAAAGAGAAACTGGGAACAAAAGCCCAAGAGATGAGCGCACTTGAATTCGTGACATTCCATTGCGAATACGGAAAATTCCTTGGAGAGAGAGTGAACGAGTTCATGAAAGAATATGGAGTGAAACCTGACATAATAGCTTCGCACGGACACACAATATTCCATGAGCCGCAAAAGCGGATAATGTTCCAAATAGGCGACGGAGCAGCCATTGCAGCTGAAACAGGCATCGACACAGTGTCGGACTTCAGAAGGCTCGACATAATGCTTGGAGGTCAAGGCGCACCACTTGTGCCAATAGGCGACAGACTGCTATTCGGCGACTACGACTATTGCCTGAACATAGGCGGATTCTCGAACATATCATTTGAAAAAGACGGGAAAAGGATTGCATTCGACATAAGTCCAGTGAACTACGTAATCAACCATTACAGCAGGCAAATCGGGCTGGAATTCGACAAAGACGGAGAAATCGCCAAAAAAGGTAAAGTTGACCAAAAGTTGCTCGACGAACTAAACGCCCTGCCCTATTACAACCAAGACGGGCCAAAATCGCTTGGACGCGAATGGGTGGAGGAAATCATATATCCGATGCTGGAAAGCAAAGGGATGAAACTGGAAGACATGCTTCGCACATACTACGAACATGCCGCAATGCAGATAGCAAAAGTGGCAAAAAACGGAAAAATGCTGATAACAGGCGGCGGAGCATTCAACAAATTCCTGATAGAGAGAATCGACGCGCTGACAGGCTGCGAAACAGTGATACCAGAAAAGCAGATAATCGACTACAAAGAGGCATTGATATTCGCATTCCTCGGAGCATTATACATGGCTGACGAGGCAAGCTGCCTCGCATCGGTGACGGGTGCTAAATGCGACAATATTGGCGGAATGCTATTTAAGATGAAGAAATAGACTGCTTCCATTGCAAAAGATGGTCAGGTTCTATTCCAAATATGGTCAAGTTCGGCAGATGAACATTTCGCAACGGGAACAATCGCAAACGACGGAGAAGCGAATGTTGTCGTTGACAAGAAACAGCTGTTCAGGCAATTGACTTGCGGAAGAATCGAGACGGCATGCGCCCAATTCGCGACGGATGCAATAACGAGTGTGCATGACTGGAGAACCAGCATCGAGATTGACTTTGCCAGTTTCAAGAGCCGGCTGAATGGACTGAACGCCATGAGAACGATAGAACTTTTCAGCCAAAGCGTTGGAAACATTATCGGAATAGACAAGCGAATCAGACGGATAGACCGCATCGGCATCCTCGGGAAGACGATAACGGAACGTATAGGAAATGACCTGTGCCCTATCAAGCAAATCAACAGCTCGACGACGCAAAGCAGTGAGAAATGACGAAGGAATGAATACATCGGGCAAAACGGCAGCATCACGAAGCGAATAGACGGTTGTGCCCAACTTGGCAAGGACTGCACGCTGAACATCGCCCTGCGGAGAATTGGAGGCTGCAACCTGCTGAAGAACCTCGGAACAAGAAATACGATTGCCACGAACATCGGACAAAGACAAAGAAACCACATTGCCATGCAAAGAAAGAGCGGCATCAAGCGGAATGCGTCGAGCGGACGACGGTCGGGAAAGGATGTCGTCGAAATCCTTATTGAAAGTACGGTAAATTTCCGCGCCAACAGGAATTTGGAGAGGAGAAGCGGCAGTAATCATGTTGCCTTCGGCACGATTGGCACGAAAACCTGAATATTCGCCCTTACGGTCGAAATAGCTGAAACCATCGCCATTGTGCAACTTTAGACGGGTTGCAACCTTGACATCGCGCCCAGAGGCACGAGTGACAGGGCCGACATACTCGCCCAAAGACTTGGGAGTGCTGACGGAAGCCATGCGGAAACCATTGGCCGGACGGCGTGAAAGAGCGAAATAGCTGGTGAAAGAGCGATTGAAACTGCTCGACAAATCAGGATTGAAGGTCAAGGAGACATCGCCCACGGAAGCACGCTCATACTTGCCGGAATCAGCGGAAATCAAGCCATCGATGGCCTTGCGATAATAGGCAACCACATTCTTGACATAAGCATCGCTTTTCAGACGGCCCTCAATCTTGAAAGACGAGACACCGGCATCGAGCAACTGCGGAAGGCTGTCGCTCATATTGAGATCGCGAAGAGAAAGAAGATGCTTATCACGTTGCAGAACGTTGCCATCACCATCGACCAAATCGTAAGGAAGACGGCAAAACTGCGCACATTCGCCACGGTTGGCACTGCGGCCACGGACCGACTGACTGATTTGGCAACGGCCACTATAACTCACGCAAAGCGCACCATGAATGAAAGTCTCGACAGGAATTGTGACAGCATCAGTGATGGCACGAATTTCATCGAAAGTGAGTTCGCGGGCAAGAATCAGACGGGAAAAACCGACTGACTGAAGAAAACGCGCCTTTTCGGGCGTGCGGATGTCGCATTGAGTGCTGGCATGAAGAGCAATCGGCGGAATGTCGAGGCGAAGAATGCCCATGTCCTGCACAATAAGCGCATCGACACCGGCAACGTAAAGACTTCGGATAAGCTTTTCAGCCTGAAGCAACTCATCATCGAAAAGGACAGTGTTGACAGTGGCAAAAACGCGGGCATTGAACTGGTGAGCAAAATCCACAGCTCGACGAATGTCGGCTACAGAATTGCAGGCAGACGACCGCGCTCCAAACTGGTCAGCACCAATATAGACAGCATCAGCACCATGACGGACAGCCTCGATAGCAGTGCCGGCAGTGCGGGCAGGCGCAAGAAGTTCTATTTTACGCTTTTGGGGCATAGAAATCATTTGATGTTGCGAATATCGTAAGGAGTTTCCTGATAAACGAAATAGTTGAGCCAATTAGTGAAAAGCAGATTGGCATGGGCACGCCAACGGACAATTGGATGCCTTGAAGGATCATCGTCGGGATAATAATGGCTTGGAATGTGCGGATTCAGCCCCTTTTCAAGGTCGCGGTGATACTCGAAATCGAGAGTCATAGGCGAATACTCGGAATGGCCCATAATGTAGAACTCACGGCCATTGCGGGCCATAACCATATAGATGCCAGCCTCGTCACTCTCAGAAATGATGCTAAGTTCGGGAACTTTCAGCACATCCTCCTTGAGGACAGTGCTGTGACGGCTGTGAGGAGCATAAAACACATCGTCGAAGCCACGGAAAATAGGATTTTGCTTGTCGTAAACACGATGCTGGAAAACGCCAGAAATCTTGCTCGGCAAAACATGCTTGGGCACGCCATAATGATAGTACATTCCGGCAAGAGCAGCCCAACAGATATAAAGAGTGGAAGTGACGTGCGACTTGGCCCAATCGAAAATCTCACTCAATTCAGGCCAATAATCAACTTCCTCAAAATCAACCTTTTCAACAGGCGCACCAGTGATGATGAAACCATCGTAATTGTTATGCTTGATGTCGTCGAATTTCTTGTAAAAAGCCTCGATGTGCTCGCGGGGAGTATTCTTGCAGACGTGAGAATCCGCATCGATAAAGTCAAGTTCAATTTGAAGCGGTGTGTTGGAGAGCAGGCGCAACAAATCCGTCTCGGTGAGAATCTTAAGCGGCATGAGATTGAGAATGGCAATGCGCAGAGGACGAATGTCCTGAGAAGATGCGCGCTGCTCATCAATCACAAATATATTTTCATTACGTAACGTCTCAACCGCAGGCAGGGACGAAGGCACACGAACTGGCATAATGTAAAATCCTTTCTTTTAATAATTGTGCAAAAGTAGCGAAAAATATGATAAAATGAAAGGAGACAGCAGAGAACTATAAGTGAAGAAGGCGCATGGCATCGTCGCGACCGGCATTGATGGCAGTGGGATAATGCGCATCGGAATTGACGAGAATCGGCACATCGTAACGGCGAAGCAGGTCGAAATACTTGAGATTCGGGAAAAAGCGATGATGAACGTCCCAGGCCTTAGTGTTGACCTCGACAATGAGATGATGGTCCATAATGGCATTAAAAGTGTCCATGAAAAGACGCTCAAACCAAGGCTCATCCTCGATGCCTTCCTGATAATGGCCGCCATTGTGCCCTATCTTGTCGAAATGACCGATAATCTGAAATCCACCGGCAGCAATCATGGCTTGAGTCTGCCGAAAGAAACTCTCGACAACAGCGCGGATGTCGCCATGGAAATACTTTTCCATCTTAACCTTGAAATTCACAAATTTGCCGTCGATGTCAACAAATTCGGCAGGATTATCGAAAGAAGGAATGAAATGAACAGAGCCAATGCGATAATCAAGCGGAATGGAATCGAAATAAGCGGAAGAAGGCCCCCAATCGCCATTGATGTAATCAATCTCCATAGCGGCATAAAGGTTGATTTTGTCGCCATAAACCGATTTGAGACGATTGTATTCAGCAAGATATGCGGGAACAGCCTCACGGCTCATGTTGCACGACGACTGAAAAGGAATCGGGGAATGCGGACTGAAGCCATAGTCGGTAAAACCCTCGGCTATGGCTTCAACCACAAAATCCTCCATCGGAGCATGTCCGTCGCAGAATTGAGTGTGCGAATGGAAATTATACAGACGGCTGTGAGCCGTGACAGTATCAAACTGGAACATTATCCCTTAAAACCTGCTTACTTTGCTTATGTAAAAACCTTGCAAACAAGACAAGCAGAATTACAGTTGCCACGCCAGCAATCGCAAGCGACAGATTATAATCCAACTGAAGTCCCTCCTTAGCGAACATGATGTAAGTGATAGTGACAACCGTCATGAAAGCCGCAGGAATAAGCGACATCAGATAAGTATATTTTCGGCACTCACGAACCATGTAAACCGCAATTGCCCAAAGGGTGAATGTGGCCAAAGTCTGGTTAGCCCAAGCGAAGTAACGCCACATAATCTCCCAATTCATCTGCATGATGGCAAAAGCCAAAGCGAAGATAGGAACAGAAATTATAATGCGCTTAAGAACCTTTGACTGGTCGTAATGCAAGAAGTCGGCAACAATGAGGCGGGCACTGCGAAGAGCCGTGTCGCCAGAAGTGATAGGCGCGGCAATAACACCGAGGACAGCAAGAATGCCGCCAAGAGTGCCGAGCCAGTCATGGCAAATAGTGTTGACGAAAATTGCAGGTTCATTACCTTTAAGGTAAACGGCAAGAGCACTGTAATCCTTATTGAAGAAAGTGATGGTGGCAGCAGCCCAAATGAGAGCTACAATGCCCTCGGCAACCATAGCGCCATAGAAAACAGGACGGCCATACTTCTCATTCTTGATGCAGCGTGCCATAAGAGGCGATTGAGTGGAATGGAATCCTGAAATAGCACCGCACGCAATGGAAATGAACATCACAGGGAAAATAGGAGAACCCGATTGACGATTGCAAAGCCCGCCTGCATCGGTGAATTCAGGCATTGAGCCGGAATGAGTGAAAAGGCAGACAAACAAGCCGACAGCCATGAAAAGAAGAGCAAAACCGAATACAGGATATAGATTGCCAATAAGTTTGTCGATAGGCAAAAGAGTGGCAAGCACATAATAAACGAAAATCACGATAATCCAGAAAGTCAAGCCCCAACCGAAAACAGTGCCGGTGAGAGTGAAAAGGAGCTTTGCCGGATTAATGACAAACACAGCGCCGAGAAGAAGCAAAGTGACAAGCGCAAAGACGCGCATAACCTGCTTAATAGGCAAACCAAGCTGTTTGCCGATAATCTCAGGGATAGAGATGCCATTGCTGCGCAAAGAAATCATGCCTGAAAAATAATCGTGGACGGCACCACCGAAAATTGTTCCTATAGCAATCCAGATGTAGGCAGAAGTGCCATACATAATGCCAAGAATCGGGCCGAAAATCGGGCCGAGGCCGGCAATATTGAGGAACTGAACAAGAAAAACACGCCAAGTGGACATCGGCACATAGTCAACGCCATCACGAAGAGCGTAAGCAGGAGTCTGTTTTTTGGGATTGGCTCCAAAGACCTTTTCGACAATTACGCCATAGGTGAAATATCCGCCTATCAAAACTGCCAAGGCGATTAAGAAAGAATACATTTTTGGAAGTTAATAAAAAGCTATTTTTTGAATTAATTAATTAGTCTATTTAGAAGTTGGAGCTGTGGTGGGTCCGCCAGATGTCGGTCCGGCAATAGCATCACGCATAGATGTGTCAGCTTCAATATTTTTTATTTTCATATAGTCCATTACGCCAAGATTGCCGCTGCGAAAAGCCTCAGCCATAGCCAAAGGCACTTCAGCCTCAGCCTCAATGACCTTTGCGCGGGCCTCCTGAGCCTTAGCCTTCATTTCCTGTTCGAGGGCAATTGCCATGGCACGACGCTCCTCCGCCTTGGCCTGAGCAATATTCTTGTCGGCCTGCGCCTGATCCATCTGGAGAGTAGCGCCAATGTTCTTGCCAATGTCGATGTCGGCAATATCAATAGAGAGAATTTCAAAAGCAGTGCCGGAATCAAGACCTTTCTTCAGGACGACCTTAGAAATAGTGTCGGGATTTTCAAGCACCGACTTGTGACTTTCAGCCGAGCCAATGGAAGAGACAATGCCCTCGCCCACACGGGCAAGCACGGTGTCCTCACCAGCGCCACCGACAAGTTGACGGATATTGGCACGGACAGTGACACGAGCCTTAGCAATCATCTGAATACCATCCTTTGCAACCGCAGTGACAGGAGGAGTGTCGATAACCTTAGGGTTAACCGACATCTGCACAGCCTGAAAGACATCGCGACCGGCAAGGTCGATAGCAGTGGCCATCTTAAAGCCCAAGTCGATATTGGCCTTTGCAGCCGAGACAAGCGCATGAACAACCTTCTCAACGTTGCCGCCTGCAAGATAGTGCGCCTCAAGGTCATCGCGGGTGACACCATTAAGACCAGCCTTGTGCGCCTCAATCATGGCGCGGACAATGACATTTGCAGGAACTTTACGAATCCGCATCAAAAAGAGCTGGATAAGCGAGATGTTAACACCAGAAACTATCGCCGAAATCCACAAAAAGAACGGCACATAGTAAAAGAAAATAAGAAGTACGACAAAAGATACAGCCGCAATCAATAATACTGTTAATTCCATTTCTATAAGATGTTATTATTTCAAATGTGGGATAAAACAATCAATTGTTAAGTTCAGCCTGACGGATAGCATTCGCGAGGCGGTCGATTTCGGCACGACGAGATTCAACGGCATTTTCAGTAGTGGTGATTTCATTCTGGAGAGACGCCTTGTCAGTGTCGCCCGCAACGGAAAATTCCTTGCGGAGAGCTTTGAGCGTGCGCTCATCACTCTTTTGCTGCTTTGTGGCAGTGAGCCATTGAGTCATAAGGCTTTTACCCTCGTCGGTCTTCACATCGCTCATGTTATAGTAAACAACGCCATTCTTGACATTGAATTCAAATTCATTCTTTTTAGGCTCCGGCTTTTTGCCGATATTCTCAATCTGCTCGAGTTTAGCGGAATAATCAACGCCAGGAGTTTGAGTCATCTTTATGCTTGTGAGAGAAGCGAGGTCGATGATATTAGGGTCGGCAGCATCATAATTCTGACGGGTTTCGTTAGTGACAAACACATAAATTGTAAGTTTGCCAACGATTTGATTGCGGTCGGTAGCCCACCAGCCTACACCAGTGTTTTCATCAATAACGAGCAGGTAATCGTCGGCGGGAGAATTATACGGGAAGCCCATATTCTGCGGCTGGAGATATTCGCCAGTGTCAGGATCCTTGCGGGAGATGAAAATGTCGTAACCGCCAAGCGACGTAGGGCCATTGCTGGCATAATAGAGAGTGGTGCCATCAGGCATCATGAACGGATAGTTCTGGTCGCCTTCGCCAAGGATGTTGCCAGCCTGCACATATTTGTCCCAAGAGCCATCAGTGAGCTTATTAGTCTCGGTGATACGGAGTTTGCCGTTAGTGTCGGGCATGGCCCACATCATGCGGCCTTTATTGGCAGAAGTGAAAACCACGGTGCTGTTGGTAGGCTTTTCTTCAGGCAGCACATCAACATTGCTTAGAGTGCCAGTTTCGGGAGAAATCTTGTAAGCCTGAAAGAACGAATCCTTATCAACAACGAAACTATCGATGACAGCAATCTTTTCGACATGGCCAAGCATGATTTGAGCCTGCTTAGCACGCCATTCCATTTGGGTGGTTTCCCAATGAACCTGCTGCTTTGCAGCTTTCTGCTTGGCAATGTAGCGGTCGATAATATCGCTTGCACCCTTAAAGTCGTATTCCATATATTTTTCTTCAGCGGCAGTGAGCGGAGTGAGGCGGCTACCAGCCACAGTGGAGTAGCCAGCAACATCACTATCAACCTCCTTGGCAGCAGCCCTTTTAGCGGCTTTAGCCGGCTTGGCAGCTTGAGAAGAAGTCTGTTTTTGAGATTTTTTCGCAGAAGAAGGCGCAACGGCAAAAGCGCATAGCGAGACCGTCAACAAAAGAACAGTGAGAATGGATTTTATTTTCATAATCATTTAAATTTAATGATGTAAGCAATAGAAATTAAAATATTTTTCAAAATTACTAATTAAAATTCTATCAGCAAAATAAAAATCAATAAACGGAAATGACGATGGCAAAAGAAAATAAAATGAGCGGGAAAAGGACAGCCCTACCGCTAATGCAAGCCCAATATACTAATCGCTTCACGAAAATCGCGAATAACTGGATGAATGCCATTATATTTCTTTTCTATTGAATCGGTGAGGCTTGAATTGACGACAATTATCTGGCCTGCTTTGGCATTTTCGGCAGCAAGTACGCCTGAAGAAGAATCCTCGAAAATTGTGGTGTCAGCAGGAGAAGTATTCAATTTTTCAGCAGCGAGCAGGAATATGTCGGGAGCGGGCTTGCCATTAAAAGAGCCATCGTTGAAGACAATTGATTCACGAGGAAACCATTTAGCCATAGGCATCTGCTGATAATAGAAATCAAAATTGCTTTTGCCGGCTGATGACGCAATAGTGAACGGAATTCCATCATTGCGCAATGCAAGGAACAAATCTTCAGCACCTCGAGCGAATTGCACTTTACCGCGGCACAAATCGCGATAGATTATTTCCTTTTCTTCGCCTAATTCCGCAATCTGCTGCTTGGTGAGCGATTGCCCGAAAATATACTGCATAATTGTCTCATTAGTCTGCCCCATGATATGGTCGCGCTTGTCGTCCTCGGTGAGATGACGCGACTTCAAGCCGCTTGGAGAGCCATTGAGATAACGGGCTACAAATACGTCGAACGCCTGACTATGAAAATCGGTATCCCAGAAAAGAGTACCATTAAAATCGAAAATTACGGCCTTAATCATCAACAAATTATCCGTTTTGTGACAAACTATTCAAAAACTATTTTACCACCATTGGCATCAACAGTCATGGTTATGTCACGATTCATGTAGAGGCTGAAATTAGGGTCAGTGTGGCCTGCCGGGAATGAGTAGATAACCGGGATGTTAAGCTGAGATGCATAACTGTGAATGAGTTCGTAAACAGAACTACCCCACCGCGGTTCCTGCTCAGTGTCGAGGAAATGGCCGATAATCAAGCCTTTTATACGGCTTAATTTGCCACTGCGCTTTAGCATCTGGAAACGGCGGTCGATGGCATAAATCTGTTCACCGACATCCTCAATGAGTAAAATAGAAGGAGCAGTGAAATTATTGTCAATGTCAGTCTCGCTCAAATTGGCGATAATCGTCATGTTGCCACCCACAAGGCGGCCTTTAGCTGTTCCATACTGATTGTATTCAGAAGGACTTGTGGTGTAACCAGTTACTTTCCCAAACAAGGCACTGCGCATGGATTCAGCCGAAGCATCGTAAGAAACAGAGTCGGAATTGAACTTTGCAGGCATCTCGCCATGAATAGATTCCAAGCCGACGGTGCGCAAGGCATAATGGAAGACAGTGACATCACTGAAGCCGACAATCCATTTGGGATTGGTGCGAAGATTCAGCAAATTGAGATATTCGATTGTGCGGATAGCTCCATACCCACCACGGAAAAAGATGATTGCACGAATATTAGGGTCATCAATCATGGCCTGCACGTCGGAAGCACGCTCAACATCCGAAGCCGGAAACCAATTGCCGGTCTTAGTGAAAGTGTGCGCTCCCACCTTAATCTTAAGCCCCCAACGACGGATTCTATTCAAAATAGATTGGGCAGAATCGACTGAAATGGTGATAGTGGATGAAACATCAACCACCCCAACGCTGTCGCCTTCGGAAAGAAATGGCGGGCGAATAGTGCTGTTGTAATAGGTATTATTGTCGGATACCACTACTCCATCGTTAATATCGGAGCTGTCGTCACTGCTGCAAGATGAGAAAATTGCAGGTAAAGATACAAGGAATAAAACAAGCGTGAATGTAATGTAATGTCGCATCGTGAATTAGTTTTGGTATATTTGTATAGAATAAACAAGGTCAAAACTGGCCGTGATATTTTCACCAAAAATACTAAATATCTAAATATGCGCCAAAATTATTTCACATTTTTTTACTTATTCATCACAGGACGGACGGAAAAGCCATAAGACGGAGCGTAGAAAGTGAAGACTTTATGAAAAGAACCTTCAAAACTGATGTTCCAGACAGTGTTGTCGCTACCATTAAGAGTGCCGCTCCAATAATGGCCTGCACCACCGCGGTCATCGACAGCAGTGCCATAACGGCTGCCACCAGCCGAGAGGAAAATGCTGTTGCCGTTAGGGCCAGTCACTTTATAGCCATAATGAGTGCCTGATTTCATCCATTCCCAAGTGCATTTATCAAGGAGTTCCTGTTCTTCTTCATGTGACGGCAAACGCCAAAGTCCACCCCAGCGGGCAACGGTGATGTCGCTGTAAGTGCCACTGATTTCGTTAGGCAATTCAGAGTTGACATAATCAGCGACGGATGTTGAAGTTTTGTTGCCAGTTGGGTCGGCCCAGCCATAAAGTCCGCCGAAGCCAATGGAATCGACAGCTCCAATGTTGCGGTCAGCCCAAAGGACACTCAATCCAAGGTCAACAGGCTTGCCAACATATTCGGAGGTGACGACAACGCTATCGACGTTTTCAAGCGGAGTTTCAAACTGGTCACCTTGAACAGTGCTTATTACTTGTGTGGTGAAGCCCTGAGAGGAAGGAGCACGACGAAAAGTGATGCTATCGACATCAGCATCGGAGAAAGCCTCGCAAAAAACGTCGTTACGATAAACACGAATAATGTTAGTTTGCGACATTAAAGGAATACTTGAAAATACACATGCTATAATCAAGCAAACCAAATTAATAGATAAATACCGTTTCATAGATAAAAGTATATATTGCTAAAGTTATTGTTTAACGTGCTTGGCAAGCGAGAAAGTGAACAACAGGCCACCCTCCTTGCGGTTCTCGACCTTGATGGAGCCATTGTGGAAAAGCACAGCATTCTTCACAATTGACAATCCAAGGCCTGTGCCACCCATCTTGCGGGAACGTCCGGCATCGATGCGGTAGAAGCGTTCAAAAAGATGCGGAAGATGCTCATCGCTGACCCCTACACCATTGTCGTAGAACTCAAATTGATATTCATCTGCGGTGTCGGCAATCAGTTTAATGTGAATTTCTGAGCCGCAGGAATAAGATAGAGAATTGATGACAAGATTTCGGAAAATAGATTCAATCAACCCCTGATTGCCATCGATTGTGAGCGATTCTGGCACATCAACAATCATTTCAAGGCGCTTTTCGGGCGGATAAGTTGACATATCGTCCTTGATTTCCTCAATAATTGCACCAATATCGACAGTGGAAGTGAGAATCTGCGCCGGAGCATCGTTAATGCGGGTGATTGTCGCCACATCCTGAAGGAGCGAGCAAAGCCTCCGCACATTATCATAAGCCCTATCAATCAGCGACTTCATTTCCTCCTTGCTCAACTTGTCGCCGTTGTTTTCAATAGTTTCAAGGCACGCCTGAATGGCATGAACAGGAGTTTTCAGTTCGTGATTGATATTATTTGTCAATTGCCGCTTAATCCTAATCTTTTCCTTCTCCTCATATAGAGCCTCATTAAGGTTGCGGTCGCGCTGGATAGTGGTCCGCTTCAAATTCTTGTAAATATTCACAATGTGGCTGGAGATTTCGCCAAGCTCATCGTGCGGAAAGGCGAAAGTGTCGGAATCGTCAATATCGCCTGATTCGGCTTTGTCGGCAAAATCGCGCAGATTGCGAATGCTGCGCCCTATCCTTTTGGCCGCATAAAACGCAAACACCGTCATGGCGACAGCAATGGCAATGACAATCCAGACATAAACAGAATTGATGCGGAGAGCCTGAACCAGATTGTTGCCATAAGGCAAGGCAGAACGGATAACGACATTCTTGCCACGGGTGGCGGAATAGAAAAATTCGCGGTTGATTTCAGCCGACTGCCGACGGACTGTGTAGCCGTTGCCGTGAGCCATAGCATCGCGGAACTCCTGACGCATGGAGTGATTCTCGAAAGTGCGTCCGCTATCGGTGTCGAAAAGCACCTTGCCAGAAAAGTCAATCACGGTGACACGCAAAGAATCGCTTGGATCAAGACCTTTGACAACCGCATCGGAGATGTGGATGCCATTATTCATGTCGGTGATAAGCTGCTCATTATACGACTGCAAGCGCAGATGCATAGACTCGTACTTATACTCACGCTCGCGTGTGTACTGAATGATGAAAAACGCGAAAGTGAGCACCCAAGTGAAAATCGCAAGGATGAAGAACATGCGGGTCTGATAGTTGAATTCATTGTTGGAAGCCATAGCCATAACCAAGTTTAGTCATTATATTATTGCCATATTCGCCCAATTTGCGGCGCAGGCGGTTGATATTCACGTCGATAGTGCGGTCGATAACAAGCACATCATCATCCCAAACGCGATTAAGAATCTCCTCACGCGAGAAAATGCGCCCCGGATAAGAAAGGAAAAGATGGAGAATCTCAAATTCCTTTTTAGTAAGCGGAATCCTCTTGCACCCCATGGAGCAAGATTTGCCCACCACATCAAGCGTCAAAGTCTTATATTTCAAGGTGGAAGCCTCGCCTTTGCCAGCAGCCCTCCTAAGCACACTCTTCACACGCAGCACAAGCTCGCGCATGGAAAAAGGCTTTTTGATATAATCGTCCACGCCACGGCTGAATCCCTCGACAAGGTCGTCCTCGGAATCCTTGGCGGTGCAGATGATGATTGGAATATCCTTCAGCCTTTCAGTAGAACGGATAATACCCGCAAGCTCAAAGCCGCTCATCTTACCCATCATCACATCGAGCAGAATAAGGGAATAGCACTCCATGTTGAGAGCGAGAGCCTCCTCTGCTGAATTTGCGACATCAACATTAAAACCGGCAATCTCAAGATTCAATTTAAGAACCTCGCAGATTGTCTCTTCGTCATCGACTACAAGAATGTTTTGCAGGTTTTCCATACACTAAAATTATTTATTTCTTGTAATTGCAAAGTTGTGACGTTAATGTTACAAATGTATAACAAATTTCTGATAACCGCATAAACTTGCGCAACAAACTGAAAAAAATGAGAAAAGAAATTATTTATTGCGGTAATGATTGATGAAAAACGGAATAAAAACGTAAATTTGCCAAAAACATATATAACATACATTATTAATACTATGTCAGTCGTAAAACAAGAAGAACGCCAGTTCCAATACAGGAAGGAAACAGTGTTCGATGCACTTTTCAAAACAATCCCGACAGTAAACGGGATGAACATCGTTAGCGCAGACACTCAGACATTCAGCGCTATTAGCGTGAATTCGGGCGTAAGTCTGATTAGCTGGGGAGAGAAAATCCAGATAAAATTGATGCAAATCACGCCAACCACAACGTCAGTGAACATCACTTCGCAATCGACGATGGGCACGACTTTGGTTGACTGGGGCAAGAACAAGAAAAACATAACGAACATTTTCACTGCCCTGATGGCATATCTGCAAAGAGTGCCGCCGGAAATGAAATAAAGGCAGAAGAATCAGGAAACATAAGATGCTGTGGATGAGCCATGACGGCTTACCCATAGACTGCCATGCACCAGCTTTTATTAATAATTAACGATAAGAACTGGCTGAAATAATTCGGCGATATAGTAAATTTGCAAGATATGGAAGATATAGAGATAAAAGATATTGACGAGAGCGAAAACATGAGGATTGAATTCCTTGAAAGCTCAGTACCAGCAGGATTTCCAAGTCCGGCACAAGGCGGCGCAAGCGATTCGATTGACCTGAACCATGAGCTGATACACAGTCCGGCATCGACTTTCTGCGCGCGTGTGACAGGCAATTCGATGACAGGATGCGGCATAAACGACGGCGATTTGCTGATAATAGACAAATCACTGACTCCACGCGACGGAAGTGTGGCGGTGTGCTTCATCGACGGCGACTTCACGGTGAAGAAAATATCAATTCGCGACGACGGACTGTATCTTGTCCCCGCCAATAAGAATTATATAGAAATAAAGGTGACGGAAGGCAGCAATTTCCAAATTTGGGGAATCGTGTCGCACGTCATAAAAAATCTGGTATAAATAATAGGTAAAGCCATGCACGGACTGATGGACTGCAATAATTTCTTCGTGTCGTGCGAACGCGTGTTCAATCCAGCGCTCGAAGGGAAGCCTGTGGTGGTGCTGTCGAACAATGACGGGTGCGTGATATCGAGGAGCAACGAGGCGAAGGCACTTGGAATACCGATGGGCATTCCAGTGTACCAAATCCGTGACCTTGTGCGGCAGCAGAATGTGCAGGTGATTTCCGGCAACCACACACTTTACCTTGACCTTTCCAACAGAGTGATGAATGTGCTTGGCAGCGAAGTGGAACGGTTGGCGATATATTCAGTTGACGAGGCATTTTTCGATGTGCCTTTCGACGATGACGAGAAGATATACGGCCTTATAGCCCCGATTGCAAAAAAGATAAAGAAATATGTGGGAATACCCGTCAGTATAGGCGCAGCACCGTCAAGAACACTGGCAAAAATAGCGTCGCACATAGCAAAAAAAGAGCGTGTGGACACGGATAATGTGTATTTGCTGACCGACATGAAAGCCGTGCCGGAGAGACTGAAAAAAATACCAGTGGGCGACGTGTGGGGAATCGGGCGAAGGCTTGACGCATCGCTGAAAGAATACGGGATAAATACGGCCTACGACTTTACACAAATGTCGAGGACATGGGTGAAATCGCAATATTCGATAGTGGCTGAACGCACACAACAGGAACTGCTCGGCCATGACTATGCGCAAATCACAGCCGTGACCGAATCAAAGCAGACAATAACCACTTCGCGCTCGTTCGGAACAACAGTACGCGACATCCGCACGCTAAGCGACGCTGTGGTGACATTCGCATCGAATTGCGGCAAAAGACTTCGTGACCAAAATTCGTTGACAGGTATGGTGACGGTGCATATCCGCGGCGACATGCACAACGAAAATATGCCATTCTACACGAACAGTTGCCAATTAAGATTGGCAATGCCAACATGCAGCACTATGGAGATAGTGAAATATGCCTTGCTGGCACTTCGGAGCATTTACCGCGAAGGATACGGATACAAGAAGGCAGCCGTGACACTCAGCGACATAACCGACAACAGAGCCATGCAACTGAACCTATTCGAGCCGACTGACGAACCTCGCCAAAAGAAGTTGATGAAAGCGATAGACAAAATCAACGCGCACTGCGGCGACACGGCAGTGCATCTGCTTGCACAAGGGTCGGCATCAACATGGAAACCGCACATGACCTACCGCCCCGCAAAGCAAGGTCCGCTGCGAATATATTCAGGCATGACGAGAAAAGAAGATAATAATGATTAATTACGACCCGGAAATTTTGCAAATTGAATAGAATTAGATAATTTTACAGCCAAGAATCGGCCGTGGAAAAACTTTTGAGCGTAAACAATACATAGATTACAGACCATTAAATACATAATGTTTAAACAATTATTTAAAATCATGAAGAGAAAAATCTACTTTTCCGCAGCATTGGCTTTACTATGCTGCGTTAGTGTGACGGCTCAACCGCGGGCAGCGGGCGAGCCACAACTTCTGCTAAAGGCGGCAACAGGACTGATGTCGCCAGTGTGGTCGCCCGACGGCAGCCAGATAGCAGTGACCGGCGACAACTACGCCGGAATATGGGTTGCCAATGCCGACGGCAGCAACCTGAACTGCATCACGACAGAAAACGGTGCAGGCTACAAGATGATTTGGAACGCCGACGGCAAGAGCGTGACAGCACGCACCTACCAAGTGGAGAACCAGCGCAGAATGTACTCAGTGAAGCAAATCAATGTGGCGACAAAGGCAGAAACCACGATTGTGGGAGCAACCCGCAACATCAGCGGAACGCCGACATTGAAGAATGTGAAAGCCGCTAAATTGGCAGCCGCCACAGCTTACGAGACAATGGTGAACGACCCAGTGAACGCCACGAGCAAAATCAGCGGACTTGCAGAATTTGCAGGAAAAATGATTCTGAATCCTGCCCTTTCGCCCGACGGCAAAAAAATCGCTTTCCAAGTTCCCGGAAATGGCGCTTTCGTCAGCGACATGAACGGAGACAATGCAAAAAGCATAGGTCGCGGAGCATATCCATCGTGGATGCCCGACAGCCGCTATCTGATTGTGGCACGCGGGACAGACAACGGAGCAAACTACACAGCATCTGACCTTTACTGCATCGACACAGTGAGCGGCGAAGCCACATTGCTGACCGAAAACACTGACCTGATTCCGATGACGCACGCAGTGTCGCCCGACGGAACAAAAGTAGCATTCGAGAACTGTGCTGACGGTTGCATCTATTTGTTGAACCTTAAATAGCCCAAGGAAATGAAAGCATTAAAAATGTTAGGACGCAGCGCAATGGCGATAGCTATGGCCTGCACAGCAATGGGAATGACGGCAGCCGACAAGATTGCTTGGGGCGATTTCAAGATTTTCCTTGACCCGGGACACTCATTGCATGAAAATCAGGGACTATACAGCTATTCAGAAGCACAGAAAGTGTTTGCAGTGGCAAATTCAATCCGCGATTATCTGAAAGAATACACCGATATACCCGACAGCTGCATAAAAATGTCGCGTGAAGACGAGACCACAAATGTGGAACTCGAAGAACGTACCGACATGGCCAATGCCTGGGGCGCAGACTTCTATTATTCAATCCACTCCGATTCAGGCAGCGACACAAATGCAACGCTATTCCTGTTCGGCGGATGGAACAACAATGGAGTGTCGATAGAGAAAACTCCAACGGGCGGCAAAGCCTTCGGCGACATCCTCGACCCGAACCTTACGAGCGTGATGTACAAGACCATTTCACGCGGCAACTGGTACGACCGCTGCTATTATTATCAGGGAGAGACAACGCACGACAAGCAATATCCATATCTTTGGGTAAACCGCTGTTCAAACATGGCCTCACTGCTAAGTGAAGGCGGTTTCCACACGCACCCCGTGCAGCAGCCGCTAAACATGAACGCAAGTTACAAGCATCTTGAAGCATTCGGCGCATACCGCTCGATATTGAAATACCGCGGTCTGCAATGCCCTACGCAGCCTATGCTTGCCGGCGTGGTTACAAATTCAGAGAACGGTGTGCCAATCGATGCAGTGACAGTGACAGTTGACGGCAAGACAGTAGTCACCGACAGCTACGCATCATTGTTCAGCCAATACACCAAGAACAAAGACCTAATCCATAACGGATTTTATCTGTTTGAAGGACTTGAGGCAGGCAAGACATACACAATCTCCTACTCAGCCGACGGATATGCAGCAACAACACAAGACGTGACGATGAAATCAGACCCCCAGGGCCTTTCAGGTGACAATGTGACTTGGGGCAATGTGACGATGACAGCAACAGCACCAGCAACAGTGGCATCAATTTCAGTTACTGACACAACAGGCGTCAGGACAACTGACGACATTGTGTTGACATTCTCACGCTACATGGACAAAACATCAGTGGAAAGCGCATTCTCAATCGACAACAGCGGCAAAGTTACGCTTAGCTGGGACAACGACTACACACTGCGCGTGAATATCCATCAACTTGCATCGAACCAGAAATATACGATGAAGATAAGCGGCAGCGTGGCTAAAAATTCGCAGACGAGCCAATTCCTTGACGGTGACGGTAACGGCACAGCCGGAGGCGACTACACATTCTCGTTCACTACCCTGCCACCTGATTTGGAAGCACCTTACATAGTTTCAACCACTCCACAGGCCGACTCAACAATTCTTTACACGTTGCGCCCTGTAATTCGCGTGGAATTCAACGAGAAACTTGACTGGAACGAAGATAATGCAGAAGGTTGGATAACAGTAGTTGATAAAGACGGAACAAAATACGAAGGTGTGACAAAACATGAAGTGATAGCCGGCAATTCGGTGGTTCATTACTTCTTCAGCAAGGATCTCCCACTTGACCGTTGCTTCCAAGTAACAATCCGTGGCGGACTAAAAGACCTTTCAGGAAATGTGTCGAAAGACTCCACATTCAAGTTCCTGTCGGAATATCACCCAATTACTTCAGAGAAAGTAATCGACGCAACAGCTGATTTGAGCACATGGTTCCCACCACACGGATCAGGCTCATCAAAGGGATGGCGCTCAGAAGAGACAAATACGATGGTGACTTCAACCAGCACCAGCAGCGTGAACCAATCAAGCGCATTTGCAGTGCATTATGATTTCGACCCTGAGACAATGGCTGAATATTGGGCATTGAGAATCTATTTCAAGGGAGGAACATACTATTCCGACAGTAAGGATGCAGTGATTGAAGCATACGTTTGCGGTGACGGCTCGAAGAACATGATAGGCCACTGCCTGCGCGACAAGAGCGATGGATTCGTAAAACACCAAAAACTGCAAACGATGGACTTCCGCGGCTGGAAACAATTAGTTTGCCATCCATATACCGACCCATTTGTAAATGTGTCAGGTTCAAAACCACAAATCAACGGCAACTGGGAATACGATGCATTCTTTATCCAGCACTACAAGGACAATGACGATGACAATCCAGACATGCCTCAGGGTGAAGCATGGATTGGTGATTTCCGTTTCGACCAACTGAGATATACACATTACAACAACACAGCAGTACAGACTGCAAAACTATCCGATATATCATCAGTGAAATCAGTGCTGTCAAGCGGTATATCAATTGTCAAGAGCAGCAACGCACTTGAAATCAGCTCACCTGAAAGCATCAAGAATGTAACAGTTTACAGCATTTCAGGCAATGAAATGATTTCAGGCAATCCTGATGCGACGAATGCAATGATTTCAACCGAAAGTCTGGCTTCAGGCGTGTATATCGCCAAAGTCGTGACATCTACCAAAGAAAAAGTACAGAAATTCATTGTAAAATAGATATTGCACCATAAGTTAAAAAGGTGAATAATAAAGGGGAGTTTCAACTCGTTAGAGTGAAAAGCTCCCCTTTTTCGTTTAATTATAATCGGTGAGTTGGTACGTTCAAAAAAAAAAGCTAATTTTGTTGCAAAATCAAGATAACAATAAAGTGAAAAATATTCTGACACGAACAATAACCGGATGCGTGTATGTGGCACTGATAGCCGCAGCGTTATTGTTGCCGAACAGCGAAGCATTTGTAAGCGTATTCGTGATATTCACAGTTTTGGGACTGATAGAGTTTTACCACTTGGCCAATAAGGACATCGGCGAGAAAAAATTGACACTTTCCACCGACATAGTGGGCGGCGTGATATTGTTCCTTTCCGTTTACTGGAAATACTGCTTTGATTATAAGGGTGACACAATAATATGGATACTGCCCTACCTCATTTATTTATTGGCACGGTTCGTGATGGAACTTTACACCAAAGAAAGCAATCCGATATTAAATCTTGCGCACTCAATAATGGGTCAAATATATGTGGCACTGCCACTGGCACTGCTGAATGTGATATATTTCATCTACAGTCCAAAGATACTGCTGGCAATGTTCATATTCATCTGGCTGAACGACACCGGCGCATATTGTGTGGGCTGCACACTCGGCAAGCACAAACTGTTTCCACGCATTTCACCAAACAAATCGTGGGAAGGATTCATCGGCGGGCTGGCAGTGTGCGTGATAGGCGCAATAATTTTCAGATACTGCCTGAACACATTCTTCAACGGGCCTGACATCGTTACTTGGATTGGATTCGGAATTGTGATTTCGATATTCGGCACATGGGGCGATTTGTGCGAATCGCTGATAAAGCGGACCGTAGGTGTGAAGGATGCGAGCCATATCCTGCCCGGGCATGGAGGAATACTCGACAGAATCGACAGTCTGTTGCTTGTAGCGCCGTCGGTGCTGGCGTACCTGCTGATAATGAGCTGTATAAATAACTTGTAGAAAAAGAATATAACTATAATGAGCAATCAACGATATGATTTAAGAGGCGTTTCGGCGTCGAAAGAAGATGTACACAACGCCATAAAGAACGTGGACAAGGGAATTTTCCCAGACGCGTTCTGTAAAATTATCCCTGACATTCTGGGCGGCGACCCTGAATACTGCAACATAATGCATGCCGACGGAGCAGGCACAAAATCGTCGCTCGCCTACATATACTGGAAAGAAACTGGCGACATGAGTGTGTGGAAAGGTGTGGCTCAAGATTCATTGATAATGAACATCGACGACCTGCTTTGCGTAGGTGCAACCGACAACATACTGCTGTCGTCGACAATCGGACGCAACAAGATGCTCATCCCCGGAGAAGTGATTGCCGCAATAATCAACGGAACAGAAGAAATAATAGCCGATTTGAAGAAATTGGGAGTAAATATAATCTCGACCGGCGGAGAAACTGCCGATATAGGCGATTTGGTGAGGACAATCGTCGTGGACAGCACCGTGACGTGCAGAATGAAGCGGGCTGACGTAATCAACAACGCAAACATTGCAGACGGCGACGTGATTGTAGGCCTATCCTCATTCGGCAAGGCAAATTACGAGACCGAATACAACGGCGGCATGGGTAGCAATGGACTGACATCAGCTCGCCACGACGTGTTTGAAAAATATTTAGCCAAAAAATATCCCGAAAGTTTCGACAAAAACGTGCCTGAAGATTTGACTTATTCAGGCAAGATGAAATTGACCGATAAAGTGGAAGGAGTGCCTGTGGATGCCGGAAAGCTGGTGCTTTCACCTACGCGCACCTACGCCCCGATAATCAAGCGGATGCTTGATGAAATGCGACCAAAGATACATGGCATGGTACACTGTTCGGGCGGAGCGCAGACCAAAGTGATGCATTTCGTAAAGAACAAGCACGTAATCAAGGACAATCTGTTCCCTATCCCACCGCTGTTCAAACTGATTCAGCAACAATCAGGCACAGATTGGAAGGAAATGTACAAAGTGTTCAATATGGGCCACAGAATGGAGATTTACGTCAATCCCGCAGATGCCGGACAAGTAATAGCAATATCCAAGTCGTTCGGTGTTGACGCTCAAATCGTGGGCAGTGTACGTGCTGCCGATGAAAACAGACTCACCATATTGTCAGAAAAAGGACAATTTGTGTATTGATGCATTATAGTTGACGCATGAAGAAGCAAGTTGCGATATTATCAGCATTGGTGGCAATAATATTATTGCTTGTGACTTCATCGTGCGGAAGCAAAGTCAGCAAAACAGCAAAAGGCGCAGAATCGCATAAACTGCCTGACACGCTGCTTGTGGGCACACTCTACAGCCCTACCTCACTGTTCATACTTCGAGGTGACACCATGGGATACGAATATGAGCGAATAAGAAATTTTGCGCGTGACCATGGAATACAAGTGAAATTTGTGATGGGAGCCAACATTTCATCGATAATGGACATGCTGAAGCACGGCAAAATCGACGTGATAGCCTACGAGATTCCGATAACGGCAGAATATAAGAGCAAGGTGCTGCATTGCGGAACAGAGGACATTACACATCAGGTGCTTGTGCAGCCAAAGAAGAAAAAGATGATAACCGACGTGACGCAACTGATTGGCAAGGAAGTATATGTGGAAAAAGGCTCGAAATATGAATCAAGACTGAAAAACCTTGACAACGAAGTGGGCGGCGGAATAAAGATAATGACCACAAGTCAGGACACGCTTTCGGCTGAAGATTTAATCGACATGGTATCGAAAGGCAAATTGCCCTTGACAATCGTTGACAGCGATATAGCCAAAATCAACAGCACTTATTACAACAATATCGACATCAGCCTTGAAGTAAGTTTCCCGCAACGGTCGTCGTGGGCTGTAAGAAAAGAAATGACATGGCTTGCCGACACAATAAACGTGTGGAGCCGCAGGCCAAGCAGCAAAAAGGAACTTAATGAGGCGAGAAAGCGCTATTTCGAGACCAACAAATCAGATGAATACAGCGAGACGACAGAAACAACTGTGTCGCTGAATAAATTCAAAAGAGGTGCCATTTCATCGTATGATGAAATTTTCAAGAAATACGCCCATAATATCGGCTGGGACTGGCGAATGCTGGCAGCACAAGCCTATATAGAATCAAGATTCAACAATTCAGCCGTGTCGTGGGCCGGAGCTAAAGGACTTATGCAGCTTATGCCAAGCACGGCGCGTGCCTACGGGTTATCGGCAGGTAATGTGGCAAATCCTGACCTGAATGTGAAGGCAGCGGTGAAAAGTCTGAAAGATTTGGACTCCTATCTCAGCAAAAAAGTGCCCGACAAGAGTGAAAGGAAGAAATTCATAATTGCAGCCTACAATTCCGGCATAGGACACATTAACGATGCCATAGCACTTGCCCGCAAGTACGGGAAAAACCCTGCTGTGTGGGATGGAAACGTAAGCGATGCAATAATGTGGAAATCGAATCCGGAATTTTACAACGACCCAGTGTGCCGAAACGGTTATTTCCGTGGAAGGCAGACCGTGGCTTACGTGGCCAAAGTGCAAAAGACGTACGAACTTTATTGTGCGAAAGCATCAAAATAGAGAAGTGATTATCAAGTTTTAATTTCTAAAACATATTAAAATGAAAAAGACGTATTTAACAGTGGCTATCGTTCTTACGATAGCAAGTTCGCTGATGTTCTCATCATGCATCGGCAGTTTCGCATTGACTAACAAAGTGCTTGCATGGAACAAACAAGTTGGCGGTAAATTCGTGAATGAACTGGTGTTCTTCGCTTTCTGGTGCTTGCCAGTGTATGAATTGACGGCTCTTGCCGATGTACTTGTGCTGAACAGTATTGAATTCTGGTCAGGCTCAAATCCTGCAACAGCAAGCAATTCAAAGGTTATCCAAGGCAAAGATGCTCCTTACCTCGTAAAGAGCGACAAGAATGGATACACAATCACGAATTTGAAGAATAAGCAGGTGGTGAAATTCGATTTCAATGCCGCCAATAATTCATGGGCAGTGGAAGCCAATGGACAAAAGCACGAATTCATGCAGTTCGTTGACGATTCACACGTGAAGATGGTAACTCCTGACGGCTCATTCGAGACAGTGGTACTTTCACAACAAGGCGTGTTCGCTTATCAGCAAGTGGCTATGAGCAGTTGCTTCGCAAAGAGGTAAAAACCAAATCAAGAAAAAAGACAAAAGCGCAATTGCCCTCGGAAGCAGTTGCGCTTTTATTATATCTTATAGCCCTTTTACAGCGAAGCCTTTTTGTAAAGGGCAATTGCAATCAGCGCAAATATGGCATTTGGAATCCACATAGCCACCAATGGCGAAGTAACGCCCGACACTGCAAAGGATGAAGTAACAGTTGAGAAAAGTATATATGAAAAGCTGAGAGCCAAGCCTATACCTAAGTTGATTCCCATTCCGCCACGCGTCTTACGCGATGACAACGACATACCGATAATAGTCAGAATAAAGGCAGTGCCGATAGTGGCATACCGCTTA
>JAKVKZ010000021.1 GCA_022484565.1 Muribaculaceae bacterium | reverse complement strand
CCAAGGTCGGTAACGTTTGGCATGTGGATTGCAAATGGATACATACCGCTTGTAATGTAGTACTTGCCCTCTGATGGAACTGACAGGTCATCATGTGTTCCAAGAATTGAAGCAGCGTTGGTGAACAATGATGATGGAGTGTAATTTACCAAATGCACTTCTTCGTAAGTCGTTATACCCGGTACAATGAATGGATTGTAAGGTGCAGTGAGGCTTGTCGGACGGTTCTTGAAGGTTGTGGTTACAGTGAACGACATTTCCTTGTGGATGTTACGTCCTATAAGTGATTTGGCATTCTCGAACACCTCTATCACTGCATTGTTGGATGAGCCTGGATTGAGAAGTCCTTTACCAGCGTTTGCTCCTGTAACAACGCAACTTTCAATATCGCTTGCTTTCACACCTGGAAGTTCTACGCAGAAGTTGTTGTCGTATTCAGCACCTGTGAACATCAATGTATATGTGTCAACTGTCTTGATTACGCCATTGTCATTGCTGCCGATTGTTATGTCGCTGTTGTATTTAACAACTACGTCGTTGAGGTCGAAGTCACCCTTGTTTGGCCACAAGTCCTCGTATGCGAGGATACCCTTGTAATTGGTAACTGTTGTAACCTCATCTTTGCTAGGGTCAACTTCAGGAACTGGGCCGAGAGCGTCAATTGGATTGGAGGTGATTGTAAACACTACGTCATTGTAGTCAAAGTCTGCCTCATTGGCTGCACGGTCTTCAAATGAAAGCACACGTACGTTAGAACCGTTTGTCTGCTTCATGTCGAATGCTGCTGTATGGGTTTTGCCGTCAGTGTTATACTTGGTTGTGGAGTAGCGTACGCCGTATCCTTCACTGAAACTGCCGCCTTTTTTGGCATATGCGAAGCCATTGTCAGCCAAGAAAAATCCGATTGTGTAGCCTGCTGGGAATACTTTGCTCCATTTTGATGTAGTCTCATCCCAAAATTCCAATTGGATTGCTTCTCCTGAATATGCACCAACTGAATAATATTCATTTTCTGCTGTGCTTGGGAATGCAATCACCTTTATTAAGTCGTTTGGATCTGTTGGTGCAGTAGTACCTTTGTAGCAATAGAATCCCATTGTGCTGTTGTCTGCTGCATCGCTGCCTAAATAGCGAAGAACTACATTTGCATCCTTGCTGACATAGAAATCAGTTGAGAGAGCATATTTCTCGTGGTTCTCACCAGCCTTCAGTACTTTCGACACATTGTACAAATCGTATGAGTTGAAGCCGTCACCAACGCTTGTCACATAGCTGCTGCTTATTCTGCCGTAATTATTCCATGAGAGCCATGTCTTGTATCCCATTCCTGCAGCAGTGCTGAGCGTTCTTGCTGAAGTTTGGCTTGCAACTGATTCCACATCAGTATATGCATTGCCGAGGCAATCCACAGCATTGGTTTTACTGTCAAGTGTTACTGTATTTCCGCTTACTTCAGCTTTCATCAATTTCGCTGCACCAAGATAATAGGTGTAAACATAAACTTCACTAACAGCTGCCGGAATTACGATATTCTTGCTGTATTTACCATTATCAGATGTAAATCCTGATGCAATGGCGTTCACGGAAGAGTCAAATGTAACTTTACCGTTTGCGTCAGCCTTGTAAGGGTCCTCACTGTAAACTTTAAACATAATTGCTGAACTACTCGACACATTGTAATTAACGTTGAGGTTAACTGTCTTGGTAGTAGCAAAGTCAAATGTCTGTGCTTCATCTTGCTTCGGATTAGTAGGTTCCGAATTGTTGTCGCTTACACAACCTGTAAGCGCCAATGAAGCAATCATCATCAAAGAAAAGATTAACTTTTTCATTTTAGTATTTAATGTATTAATAATTATTGTCTTTTTTATTTTAAGTCTCATTTTTACGCTACAAAATTACACCTTACTTATTATGTAAACATAATTTCACGCTAAAAAAATTCATAATCTTAATTATTTAACTGCGCTTTTGTTAAGTTAACATTGAAATTAACATTTTATGAAACGCATCATTTGATTATCAATATATTATATAGCAAGCCTGTTCACAACATTCAAAAACATTACTTTTTCAGTTCTGAATTGCTAATTTTTTAAAGACAAATATGAAAAAATGGTTGGAATCTGTTAGTATTCCAACCATCTCCATCGATTTCAGGCATCGACTGCCTTCAAATTTTCATCTGCGTCCTCGCTAAGCATTGCCGGTTAGTAGGATCCGACTTTCTTCTTTCCAGCGTGGTCCGCAGAACCATCTTACATAAATAGTTTCAAAAGTATTAATAATTATTAGCCTATATCTTCAGGGCTTCTGCCCTTTCTGTTTTCAACATCACAAAATTACAACTTATCTTTCCGTCACAAATATTTTCTTCAAAATTTGCGTCATTTCTTAATTATTTAACTGCTATTTTGTTAAGTTAACAATAAAATTAACATTTATCAAATTATCATCATTGATAATCAGCGATATACAACCACACAGTCCAGTTGATAGTCGAAAAAGTTACTTTTTGTCTTTCAATCCTCTCAAATGTGCTGCTATAAAAGAAGAATGCGGACCCCAGCATTCTGGAATCCGCATCCTCATCAGCTTTTATACAAAGCTGTTATTTTCCAACTGGATAGTTGTACCAGTCTTTGTTCTGTGTGCCACCTGAAGTAACCCATGTGTTATATTTCGGGAATGTCACATTGATTGGCTGTGCCTCATATTTTGCATTCAGGAAATCGCCAAGGTCAGTTACACCAGGCATCAGGATAGCAAATGGATAGTTGCCTGATGTGCGATAGTAATAACCAGAAGCTGGAACTGACAGGTCATCGTGTGTGCCAAGCATCGAAGCTGCATCAGTGAACAATGATGATGGAGTGAAATCAACGAAGTGCACTTCCCTGTATGGTGAAATTCCAGGTACGATAAATGGATTGTATGGAGGAGTGATGCTTTGTGCACGGTTCTTGTAAACTGTTGTCACAGTAAATGTGGCAGTTTTGCCAGTTTCACGGCCTATCAGCGTACGCGCTCCCTTGAACACTTCAATCACTGCATTGTTGGCTGTACCCTGATTCAGCAATCCAGCTCCGGCATTTGTGCCCTCAACGGTGCAGCTTAAAATGTCGCTTGCCTTCACACCTGGAATCTCATAACGGAAATCATTGTCGTAAGCGGCTCCTGTCCATAGCAGAGTGTAGGTATCAACTGTCTTTACTACGCCATTGTCCTTGCTGCCGATTGTGACTTTGCTGTCATATTTTACTACCACGTCATTCAAGTCGAAATCGCCCTTGTTTGGCCACAAGTCCTCAAATGCTGTTATGCCTTTGTATTCTGTAGTGGTGTAGGTCTCTTCATCTGGATTGTCGATTGTTGGATCGTCATTATCAATGCTCTTTACTGGATTTGACTTAACTGCAAAGATTACGTCATTATAATCAACGTCAGTCCAATCCTCAAACGAAAGCACGTGTATCAGACTTCCACCTACAGTTGTGTTGAAAGAAGCTGCGTGGGTTATACCATCACTGTTATATGCCTTTGTGGAATAACGCAAAGCTTTACCGGAATAGAAATATGGAGTACCTTTAGCAAAATAACTACCGCCACCATTGATAATTGCAAAACCGACAGAATAGCCTGCAGGGAACACATCAGATGCTACGCCAGTAGCAGGGTCGTAGAATTTAAGTTTCACAGCATCGCCGGAAACTACGCCTTTATAATTTGCATTGGCGTCAGGGAATATAAGAATCAGGCGTAATGAACTTGGATCGCTCGGAGGTGTGGTACCTTTATATATGTAGTAGCAAAGTGTGCTGCATGCAGCTGTTGTGCCACCTACATAGTTAAGTACTATTTCCGTGTTGTTGTCATTAACGTAGAAATCCTTTGAAATAGCATATTTTGAATTATCACGGGCCTCAACCAAATTTTGGTTGATGATATTCAACTCTTGCGAAGTGAATGCATCGGATGATGTACGATAAGCAGCATCAATGCGTCCGTATTTATCCCAAGTGGTATAATATGTGTAACCCATCTGGTCTGCGGTAGCCTTGTTGCTTGAAAGTGTACGTGCCGACATCTGGGAAGCGCTGGCATCAGTTGGCAATGTCGAGAATGTTGCTGCCAAATCCACAGCATCATCACTCGTCAGGCTTGCTGAAGTGCCATTGTTGAGACTCGTCTTAAGCAATGACGGAACACCTACATAATAACTGTAAACGTAAACGTCCTCCACGGCTGAAGGGATAGTGATTTGGCCACTATAGCTGCCGCCTTTGGATGTAAAGCCAGAAGCAATAGGCGTTACAGTAGGATCTATCTCAATGGAACCGTTCGTAAGTTTGTATGGATTTTCACTATACACTTTGAACATCACCTGATAGTCACTGGCAACGTCATACTTTACATTTAAATTGATTGTTTTGGTTGTAGCGAAGTTAAATGTTTGAGCTTCAGTATTATCGGTAGGAGTTGTTGGCTCACTATCGTTGCTGACACAACCAGTCAGCGTAAGTGCTGCAAGCAGCACAGAACCCAGTAAAATCTTCTTTACCATAGTTTTATATCAATTTTTTAATTTTCCCGATTTTAAAATTTCACTTTTAATGAAATTCTATATTCAAGTTCTTAGTAATTATTAGTAGCTTTTACGTGACAAATGTAGCACCTTAATTATTATGTATCTCATTTTTGCTAAAAAAAGTGCATTTTAAGTGCGTTTTTAACGCAATTTTGATTAAATTAATTTTGAATTTAACATTTGAGCCAATATTTCCCATGATTCTCGCCCCATATTCATCACCAAATCTATTATGCTCAAATCTGGTATGAAGCCATATCTTGAAGCCCATACCTGATAGTACGGCACATCGCTGATATCGGTTTTGTTGTCTATTTTCTTCCCTCCAATTCTCTGACGTAAATCTTTAATTTCAAGTCTATTATTCTCAATAATTGCGTCACTCCGCCTGACCGTGACAGGCAAGGCAGCGAAATCCGTGATAAGTTCATGTAACGCCATATCGAAATCTATAAGCCAATGGTCACCTCTGTCATATATGGCATGCAGGTCATCAGCTATATAATCAAAATAAGGAGTTTTTCCGTATGCCGAAAATATTGCCCCCCAATGTATCCTGCGCCAATCTCCATGCTCTGAAATGCGCAATTCACGCATCGGTGTACGCCAACTGGCCTTTTCTGTAGGTATTGCAAGTGTCAGCGGTCCATTAGCTCCTTCTATTCTGCAATGATTATGACACCAGCCAGTTTTCACCGCTTCATCAGCATCAATATGCACGGCTTCGGCATGCATCATGGCAGCATAATATCGTACACTCCCGCCATAAGCGCAACTGAGCAAAAGTGATTGCTTTTGCTCAGTTTTTATTACCTTATTATATATATTTGCGTTTTCGCCCATTTTCTTTCACGCAGCATCCCTCTATTTATCTGGGTTTGCATGGCGGAACATGCGGTTCCAGCGTATGCCTCCCTTGAATAGCGCTTTATCCTTGTCGAACGATATAATTATGAATATTGGAGTGCCCACAATATGGTCTTCAGGGACAAATCCCCAATAGCGTGAATCGGCTGAATTGTCGCGGTTGTCGCCCATCATCCAATAATAGTTCATCTTGAACTTATATCGGTCGGCCTGTTTTCCGTTTATGTAAATCTTTCCGTCGCGAACCTCAAGGCTGTTATGCTCATAATTCTTTATCACTCTTTCATATTTCGCAATGTTGTTCAGGTTCAAAAGCATGGTCATGCCTTTCTTCGGAATCCATATCGGTCCGTAGTTGGCGCGTGTCCAGCCGTAGTTGCGAGTGTTTGGATAAAGATTTATCATCTCTGTCACAGGTGCCTTGATTATTCCTGTTATCCATGGATAATTCTTTATTTTCTTCTTCATTTCCGATGTCAAAGGCACTTGATAAATCGGTGGAACTTCTCCATTGATGCCTCCTGTCTGAAAACCTATGCTTGCCACTCCAAGTTTATCCTGAGGGTCAGTAATAGGCACTGGAAGTCGATCATCACGGCTAATGCCGATTGCTTCCCACACATCGTCGCTGATTTGCCTTCCGTCAGTCTGGATAAGATAATTATACTGTATGTTTTTTGGTTCCGGCAATGGCTTTCCGTTGATATACACAATATCATCCTTTATTCTCAACCAATCTCCAGGCAGTCCAACGCAGCGTTTCACATAATTCTCTCTGCGGTCAACTGGACGGTAAATCACGTCTCCGTATTTTTCCTTGTTGCTCCAAACTGCTTCACGTCCGCCAGGCTCCATTTTGCACAATGTGTAATAGTCAGGATTCTGCACCTTCAATGCCACGGTGTCGCCAGCTGGGAAGTTGAACACCACAATGTCGTAGCGCTCCACGCTGCGGAAACCAGCCAAGCGGTGATAGCCCCATTCTGGCCAGTCGCAATATGATTTGCCACCTATCACCGGCATTGTGTTCTGAGCTAAAGGAAAATGGATTGGTGTGTTTGGAACTCTCGGTCCGTAAACCATCTTGTTCACCCACAGATAGTCACCCACAAGCAGCGATTTCTCAAGCGACGATGAAGGAATCTGATAATTTTGACCTATGAAAAGGAAGATGAAATAGACAAGCACCAATGCGTAAACAATGGCGTCAATCCAGCTCATCACTGTGCGCATCGTCTTGTCCTTGATGAATTTCCACCAGTTCCAACGCACAAACTGAGTCAAATATATGTCGGCGAGAACAGGCCAGAAAATCAGCACCCACCAAGAACCAAGCCAAGCCACCCAAGCCACGAAAATGACACTTACAATGCTGAAACGCACCCAGCGGGTGGTCTTCACGCGCGCAAGGCGTTCACTGAGACTGCCGTGATTAGGCTCCATGTCCTCATATTTATCCTTCTCTTTGTCCACTTCTTTTGATGTCTTGTTGCCGACCTCATTCATTCGCTCGTTGCGCTGATTCCCGTCGTTATTTGTTCCTTTGTCCATTGCTGTGATTTATATTTTTCTTTACAGATTCAACATTTCGTCCATCGTGTGCCAGCCCTTGCGCCCCTGCATCCACTCGGCGGCCATCACCGCGCCAAGCGCGAATCCGTCGCGGCTGAATGCTTCATGCTCAATTTTTATTGAGTCAACAGCACTGGTGTAGTTCACGATGTGTGTGCCTGGAACTTCGCCCACGCGCTCAGCCTCTATTTTAATTTCATTATCTTTCGGCTGCGCCTCAGTCCAAGCCTCTTTTCTATCAATATTCTCTATTATTCCTTCAGCCAAAGTTATAGCCGTACCACTCGGATGGTCCAGCTTGTGGATGTGGTGAATTTCCTTCATCGCCACATCGTATTGGCCGAATCGGTTCATTATATTCGCTAAATATTTGTTTACGGCAAAGAATATGTTCACGCCTATGCTGAAATTCGATGAATAGAACATTGTAGCCTTGCCCTCGTCGCACATCCTCTTCACTTCAGGCATTTTCTCCAGCCATCCAGTACTGCCCGACACCACCGGCACGCCCGCAGCAAAAGCCTTTTGGTAATTTGCGAACGCCGTAGCCGGTGTGGTGAATTCTATGGCTATATCAGCACTTTTAAATGCCTCACTGCTGAAATCTGCCTGATTGTTCACATCTATGCGGCTCACTATCTCATGTCCTCGGCTTTGGGCAATACGTTCTATCGCCTTACCCATCTTTCCGTAACCTATTAATGCTATCTTCATTTTCTGTTTTGTTGTTGTGTCCTTACATAAATAATTATTATTGCAAGGCGATTGCAAAGATAATCATAAAAAGCACTACTTCATTATTAATTAACCGACTATAACAAAAAAGCATCCCATTATCATTGCCTTTCAGCCCTGATGGGCATGAAAAAGGCGGCATTCGTCAGATATGTCGCCTTTTCCTTATTACTAAACTATTATCTTATAATTACCTTATAATCATTATTTTTGTTACCACACCGCTGCTTGTGCCACTTTCATTCTGCGAGGCAAGCACGTAGTACACACCGGTCTTAACCCGTTGTCCGTTGGAGTTGCATCCGTCCCATGTAACCATTCCACCAGTTGATTGCAGCGATTTCACCACATTGCCTGCGGCATCTGCTATCTTCACGAGTGAATTGTCCATAAGTCCTCGCACTGTGATTAGTCCTGTGTAATCAGGTTTCACTGGATTTGGATATGCTATCACGTTTTCGTAGTTCTCCGAAGCTGGCGTTGCATCACTGCTGTATTCCAATGTGCCCGACAGGGTACCGATATACACTGAGTTGGTGTTAGGGTTGCAGCAGATTGAACGTACGTAGTTGTCGGTCAAGTAGCTGTTGTCTGTGTTCAGCTTCTTGATTATCGTGGCTCCGTCGGCACTTACCAAAAACACGCCCGAGGTCCTTGTGCCTATCCATTTACGGTTCGCTCCATCAACTGCTATGCAAGTCACGCTCTCATCACTTAGCAAATAGTCGGCGTATGATGTTCCATCGTTGCGTGGCACCTTGATGCGGTTGATTCTGAAGTTTGTATCAAACACTTGCGTAGGGTCAAACTCAACTACTCCATTTGAAGTTCCCATCCATATTTTTCCGTTTTTGTCTTCTGTGAAGCAATAGACGTAGTTCCACTTATATTCCTTCTCGTCTTGATCGGTCAATGTGGAGTAGGATACATTGGTGATATTGGTTGCGGCCGGGTCACCTCCGTCATTGAATGCGATGAGAGGTGCCTGCCATGTTCCTGCATTGAAGAATTTCAGGTCATCCTTCTTAGTGATGTATAACAAGGAACGATAGTCGGCACCCGGCAAGAAACCAGTCACCTTCGGAACAATCCAGTCGGCTGTCGTCACATTGCTCTGCAACGATAATTTCGCCTTTGGCAGTACTGAAAGTGGGTTTGTGCTGTTGCCGGCTTCAAACGCCCACAAGTTGCCTGCCTTGTCAAAACATAGTCGTGAAACACAACAGTACCAGTTAAGTTCCTTTGCAATCGGACTGTTTTTCCAGTCATATTTAGCCACTTCCACTCCATCTGTTAGCTTGTGTATTCCTTCATACCATGTTCCCACATACAATGAATGTGGGTCATTGGGATCAAACACTGGTGAATAAAGTGTGTTGAGATATGGATGATTCCAGCTTGTGTTATTACTAGTAGCTGTGGCTGGAGTCTCATCCTTCCATGTCGTTCCGTCGTAACTGTTGATATATCCTGCATTCCAGTATGCGCCAAATCCTTGCTGGTCGGTAGTCGCATTGACAAGATACAACTTGCTAAGAGTGCTGTTGTAAACCATTGCGCCAGTGCTCTCGATTGTCGAGGCATTTGGCTTAAAGAAGTCCTTCACCACTGTTTCTGTAGTGCCGTCCCATTGCACTTTCCTCAATCCGTTTATGCTCAGTTGCCACAATGTCCCGTCGTTGTCGTAGCTAGTTACCAGTGAATTTAGCATATCGGTTGGCAATGCGGTTCTTGTGAGTACATTGCCGTCTGCATCAAGAGTCATCAATGCTGTGGCTGTGGTCCCGCTCTTTGCGGTCTGAACCACATATCCTGTCTTGTTCCTCAGTATGTCGATAGGTGCAATTGGAGCCAAGGTTGTTGTCGTTTGGGCGGTGTCGTTGACAATCTTTCCAAGATAGAAATATCCTGTATTGAAAAAGAATGTGTCGTCATTGATGGCCCTGATTTTACCGCCCTCCTTGAATTTTGTTGCCGATAAAGAAGCGTAGTTAGCATGATTGCTGGCTTCATTGCAACTCAAAACAGTACTTGTATTGGCAATAAGTATCTTTTTACCAACTTTGGCTACCGACTTAATTGCGACATTGTAGATATATGATTCCTTGACCTCAAATTTCTCGTCATTCATCACTACAAAGCCAAAATTTGTGGCAATATAGGCTTTATTGCCATCGAATGTGACGTCATTGATGCTCTTGCTGGAATTAAGCACGGCATCCTTGATGTCAGGCACATTTATTATTGTGCCGTCGCTCTTTATGATGTCGATATTCGATGTCTTGTAGGCTACCAGCAGGTAATTCTTGTCGTAATTGTAGAATATATTGCTAACAAGAATGTCGTTGAGCTTATTTTTCTTCGTGTAGGAAATGCTCTCGTCACTGTTCTTATCGTAGCAGTAAAGATAATTGTCAACAAGGTAATATACCTTGTTGGGAGTGTCAATAATTTTATACTCTGTCGAATTTTTCGATTGAACAATGTCGTCATTCCAATCAAACACTGTATGTATTTTCCAGTCCCCGACTGCCAATTGTGCCTTGCCCATTATCGGCAACAGCAACAATAACATTAAAATCACTTTCTTTGACATATCTCTTATATTTTTTTCTTTTTGCGTTTTTGTGCTAATATGCTTAACGATTTTTTTTGCTTAAAATTGTTTTAATGCGCTGTATTTTAATCATTACTATTAATATAAACCATTTTTCGAGCACATTATGTAAATTTCAGCGCGTAAAATTAGCAAGATTTTTTCGCATTTCAGCATCAATCACAATTTATTATTCTCTTTTACTTGATTTTTCTTCTTTATCAGGACGCTTTTTACCTGCCTAAAAGCGTACATAAACACCAACGGGAAACCTAATCCCATTATTAGGTACTCACACAACTGCAGCCAATTGTCTCCCACTTCTGGCTTTAGCGACGATAGCTCGGCATGGCTCTGTCCAGTGACAGCAAGCAGCATGGTGCACAGCTTGAAGCCCAGTACATGAAGTGCCATTATGTAATAGGAATTCTTGCCGCATTGCCCAATCACTTTTCCTATCCACGTGCCGGTGACTTTCCTGCTGATGTAGCACACCACATAAAGTGCTGATCCTGCTCCTGCCACCAGGTGCATCATGTCGGCATAGCGGTTGTCGTTTAGGCTTATTTCCCCGTGAATCACTGCCTCGTGATACATTATCAGTAGGCACACTATGAACATATATATATTATTGAATTTCATCTTGAATCGGCCATACACTTGCTGGCCCATGTAAATCAGCAGCATGACGGTCACTGTGTTGCTGACACGCTTAACAGTTATCCCGTAAACATTGCTCAATATGCATGAAGCCGAGCATAGCGCTACAAGCACTATCAGCCGTATCCACTCGAATTTCACATCGTCACGCACCAACTTCCTGAGCAGCCACGTCAACACTGAGTAGCCACATATAGCCAAGAATAACACATACACAAACCACATTGGTCCGAGTATAGGCTCTCTTCCGGCAAACAACACCGCAAGCAACGTTTCCTTAATCGTCTCCCCGAAGCTCCTGTAGCTCATAAACTTGCCTCCGTAATCAACGACGGTTGAATAAAATCCACAATCTATAAATACGTTGTGAAGCAGCACTGCAGGTATGTAGAAGTAGAGCAAAATCAGATACAACGTCTTTATTTTCCTCTTTATGAACGGAACTGGGTGTTCAAGTTTATCCTCAGCTATGAAGAATCCGCCGAGAATGAAAAACACTGCCACTTGCCACAGCCCTCCAAGCAGGTTCCAGACTGGCATCTCTCTGTTGTTCATGAAATTGAACCTCACATGCAGCAGCACAACTGCAATTATCGCAATTCCTTTAGCGATATCCACATATTGAACTCGTTCCTTTTCATTTGTCATTATAACTTAGGTAATGATTTTGCCCCAAAATTACTGATTTCACTCTTCTTCTGCAAATTTCGAATCATTTTGTACCTTCAGGCTTGCGGAAAATACCTGATTACACTGCATATTTATCCCACCTTGGCACTCATTTTCAGTGGCTGTTTTCTTTCTTCTTCTCCGTTTTCGCAGTTATTTCTCTCTTACTTTATCTCCGCACATAAACCAATAACTGAATCCGTCATGCAGTCCCCATTTTCTCCTTTTTCTTTTTTCTTGCTGCATATTTTCCCTCTTGCCGTTTTTCGGATTTTTACATAACTTCGCCAACTATTATTTTTCATGATGAACAATAAGGTTTACATTCTTTTGGCCGAAGGTTTTGAAATCATTGAGGCCCTTACTCCCGTTGACGTGATGCGGCGTTGTAAAATTCCTTTTGCCACCGTTTCCATTGCAGATTCGCCTGTGGTTACTGCTTCCTGCGGCGTGTCGGTATCAGCTGATTTACCTCTTTCCGGCACCGATTTTTCCGATGGTGCTGTCCTCGTCCTTCCAGGTGGTTACCCTGGCTATGTGAATCTGCGCGACAACGCTGCCGTCGGCAACTTGGTGCACGACTTTTATTCTTCCCAACGCTTCATCGCTGCCATTTGCGGTGCCCCAAGCGTGTTGGCTCATTGCGGCATTGCTGCAGGTTGCCGAGTCACTTGCCACCGAAGTGTAGCTGACCGGATGAATGCCTACGATTTAGTGCCCGACCGCCTTGTCCGCGATGGTAAAATTATCACAGCTGCCGGTGCAGGCATTTCTCTTGAATTTTCCATCGCAATTGCTTCCTTGCTAGTCGGTGACGACGTTATCAGCCATCTCCGCATGAAACTCGAATTAGAGCCTTAACTTCAGGCGTTGCAGCTCAATTATCGCATGCATCATCAGGTTCAGCATGGACTGTGACATCGCTATTTGGAATCGCCTTCATTATTTCCGCTTCAATGCTGTCGCAAAGCTGATGTGTGGTTTGCAAATCAAGTTCGGAAAGGAAGTGTACATTCACTTTTATAAAGATGTTAGCTCCCGCAGCCCTGATTTTCAGGTCATGGTATTTAATTACTTCCTTTCTTGAGTTCAACAATTCTTCCACTTTTCCGGTCACATTCTCAGGCACCTTGTCAAGCAGTACATCCACTGCCTTCTTGCTCATTCCATAGGCAATATACAGGATTATCAAAGCCACACAGATGGCAGCGATGGAATCGGCTTTATGATAGCCTAAGTTTGCAAATATCAATCCCAGCAACACGCAGCCTGAACTGAGAATATCTGTTGAGAAATGTATTGCATCGGCCTCCAAAGCCTGACTGTTGTTGCGTTTCGCTTCTTTTAATAATTTCCTCGAACGGGTGAAGTCAATCACGATGGATATGATGACAACTACATAGCTCCAAATGGTAATCTCCACCAGCGCATTGCCCGACATAAGTTTTGTGACGGCTTCATATATAATCCAAATGCTGGTTACGAAAAGCAGTATCGACTCGAGAAAGGCCGACAGATTTTCCACCTTTCCATGACCATAGTTATGATCTTGGTCTGCTGGTTTGTCGGATATACTGACCGAAATATATGTGATGATGGCTGCCACAAAGTCCAGCAACGAATGCAGGGCTTCGGATATAATTCCAAGGCTGGCCGTCAATATACCTACAATGAATTTAAAGGTTGTCAGAGAGAATCCCGCCACAATTGAGGCTAGTGCTGCTTTCTGTTTATTGTTCATAAGGATAGTCTAAAAAATTGAGTTGCAAAGATATTATAACGATTGGTACTAAACAATGATTCCATCAATTTTTTCATTACTTATTTCATATTTTGCCTAATCCAAAGGTAATGAATATTTTTGTAAAGGAAATTCAATAGGAAATGTAACTGATAGAATTTTTAAATAGGCGTCAAAACCATGGACTCATGCTGGCAATACATTCAAGATTTGCCTTTAGCCTACTATATGCAACAGAACCGTATATGATGCTATAGGTGGTTTTCGGATAATCTTTTAAATTTATATTCTATTTTTCATTTCTATTTGCTTTTCTTTTTTGGCTGTTTATGCCTATTTTAGTACTTTTGCAGTACTTTGCAGTTAGTGTGCAAAGTCTTTTTTCAGATTTGTTTCAATTTTATGGAAGAGAATCCAACAAAACGCACTGTTCTTGACTACGACGATATTCGCAATATGTGGCCGTTCTTCAATGGTAAGGAGAAACTGGTTAACCGTATTTTCCACCTCATCTCGATGGACAAGGTTAACTGGCTGCACGAACACAATTGCGACACTCCGGGCGAACCTTTCGTTGAAGGACTGGTGCGCGACCTAAACATATCCGTACGAATCGACAACGAGGAAATTCTCGACTCTCTGCCTGATGGGTCTTTCATCACCGTATCTAACCACCCTTTCGGCGCTCTCGATGGTATTTTGCTCATCAAGATTGTTGCTTCGCACTATCCCAAATTCAGAGTCATGGTTAACATGTTTCTGAATTACATTTCGGCCATGCGCCCTAATTTCATTCCGGTTGACCCTCTTGGCAGCAACGACCCCAAAAAGAAACTTGTCACCATGAAGGGCATCCGCGAGGCTATTGCTCAGGTGCGCGGCGGTCAGCCAATGGGCTTTTTCCCTGCCGGTGCAGTTTCCAAAATCACGGAGACCCTGCACATTCAGGACCGCAAATGGCAACCTACAATCATTCGCCTTATCCAGCAGCTTAATGTACCTGTTGTTCCCATATATTTTCATGGCCACAACAGCGTTTTCTTCAATATTCTTGGCCTCATCGACTGGCGGCTGCGCACTCTGCGCCTCCCCGCTGAAGTGTTCCGCAAAAAGGGCGAGACTATTCATGTATCAATCGGCAAACCAATTCCTGTAGAGGAATTAGCTAAGCACAAGTCGATTGATGATTTGGGTCGGTTTTTAAAAAAATCTACTTATTCAATGTGTAAATGGAAATAACAAGCGAAATATCTCCCGAAATCCTTAAGGCCAAGCAGCGTTACTCTATCATTGGCAACTCGCAGGATCTCATTAATGCCGTTGGACGTGCCATGCAGGTCGCTCCCATCGACTTGTCAGTGCTTATCATTGGCGAAAGCGGTGTCGGTAAGGAGTTCTTTCCTAACATCATCCACGATTTCAGTGCCCGCAAGCACAACAAATACATCGCGGTCAACTGCGGTGCCATTCCTGAAGGCACTATCGATTCCGAACTTTTCGGCCACGAAAAAGGCTCGTTCACAGGTGCGATTACTTCCCGTAAAGGCTATTTCGAGGAGGCCGACGGAGGTACTATCTTCCTCGACGAAGTTGCCGAACTTCCTCTCACCACCCAAGCCCGACTGCTGCGAGTGCTTGAATCTGGCGAATACTTAAAAGTCGGCTCTTCCGAGGTTCAGAAAACCAACATCCGCATCGTTGCGGCTACAAATAAGGACATGGTTAAGGCGGTCAGCGAAGGTAAATTCCGCGAGGACCTCTACTATCGTCTATCCACCATCCAAATCAACATTCCTGCCCTTCGCGACCGTGGCAACGACATAATTCTGCTTACACGCAAATTCTCCAACGACTTTGCCGAAAAGTACCGTATGCCAGCCGTAAAGTTCTCCGATGCCGCCAAGGAATTGCTCTTGTCTTACCGATGGCCGGGTAACGTCCGCCAGTTGAAGAATGTAGTTGAGCAGATTTCTCTTTTTGAAGCCGGCAATGTTGTCGAAGCCGAGAAAGTACGCAAATATCTTCCTCAATACGGCACCGACTACAAGCCTGCCGTTGCCTCCGCTCCTGCATATAATTACACTCAGGAACGTGAAATCCTATTCAAGATGATGCTCAAGATGCAGAAGGAAATTGATGAGCTTCGCGCTGATTTGCAGGCCGATTCTCACGTAAAACCTCACATAGCCGCCAACGTCAATGATGTTGTCGAGAGTGTTACAACCCAATCTATTGTGAAGTATCCTTCTTTCAAAAAGTCTATAATCAAACCTGATTTTCAAGAAATTGAAACTCCTGTCGAAGACCCAGAGCAGCCTACTATGACGCTTGAGGAAACTGAACGCGAAACCATCAAGGCTTCTCTTGAACGTAATTGCGGAAAACGCAAAAAGACTGCCGAGGAACTTCACATTTCCGAACGCACTCTATATCGAAAAATAAAAGAATACGGTCTGGAATAATTAATAACAACATGAATAAACGTGTTTTTGCCATTGCAGTTTTGGCGCTGATTATCCTTTCCCAGGCTTGCAGCATAAAATACAAGCTCAACGGGGCTGCTATCGACTATTCCGTTTACAAAACGGTATCTATAGCCGAATTCCCTATCCGCGCCGCTTTGGTGTATCCTCCTCTCCAGCAGACCTTCCAGAACAAACTTGTCGATATGGTTACTCGCCAAACGCGTCTGCACGTCGTGGATAATCCCAATTCCGACATCAGGATGGAAGGCGAAATCACAGGATACACTCTCACTCCTCAGGCCGTCAACGACAATGCCTACGCTTCGCAGACGCGCCTCACCATTACTGTCCATGTCAAATATTCCGACAATAAAAAACCGAATCACGACATCGACCAGACTTTTTCAGCTTATCGCGATTTTTCAAGCGACCAAGTCCTCACTGATGTGCAGGACGAACTTTGCAGCCAAATCAGCGATGAACTTGCTAATTTGATTTTCAACGCCACCTTTGGCAATTGGTAATATTAACTATGGATATCCGTAACGACATTCTGAACTTCATCAATAATCCCGACGCGCCTGTAGCTCGCCAGTGGTGCGATGATGCCTTCAAGTTGTATCCATATTTCACCTTGCCATCCATCATTTTTCTCAAGCGTGGCGATGGCATAGGCGAAGATGAACGCAAGTCGCTCACCTCCCGCGTTGCCATCTGCTCGCCCGATCGCAAGGTGCTTTATTCTCTCATTGGCGATGATTCCTCCTCTTTCGCCTCTTTCTATCCGCCTGAAAAGGAACCTGTCACTCCGAGCACTAATTCCACTATCGACGATTTCCTCAGTAAGTACGGTAATTCCAATCAAAAGGAGATTGATGCGCTGAATCAGCTTATTTTTCATCCCACTGCTGCCGATTATGCCCAGCAGCTTGCTGTAGAGGAAGAAAAAAATCCTCCTTCGCCTTCAGATTTGTCTCCCGACACAAATCCTGACCTTTCAGAACAGGATATTCTTGTCAACAAATTTATTGCCGAACAAAAGGAAAAAGAATCTCCTTCGCCAGTTCCACCTCCTTTTCACCACGCTTCCGACTCCGCCGGAGAGCCTGAAAATACCGCTGTTTCCATTGCTGTCAGCAAGCCTGCCGACGATTCAACTTTGAGCGAATCTCTCGCAAAAGTTTACATCCAACAGCACAAATATTCTAAGGCTTTGGAAATTATGCAAAACATAAATTTGAAATTTCCAGAAAAAAGTATTTACTTTGCAGACCAAATTCGCTTTTTGCGCAAATTGGTCATTAACGAGAATATTAAAAATAAAAATTAGATATGTATTCTTTAATTACAATTTTGATTCTTTTGGCATCCATCCTTCTTATCGGTGTGGTGCTCATTCAAAAGTCGAAGGGTGGAGGCCTCGCTTCCAACTTCGCCAGTTCTAACCAGATTATGGGTGTACGTAAGACCACTGACTTCGTTGAAAAAGCCACTTGGACTCTCGCCATCGTAATCTGCGTACTCAGTGTTCTCTCTTCTTTCCTTGCTCCTCGCGACCTCGTTCAAGGTCAGAGCAAGGTTAAGGAACTCCAAAAACAAGAACAAACCGCTACTCCATTCGCTACTCAAAAGCCTACCAGCCTTCCTGCTACAGGTGGCTCACAGCAGGCTCCTGCTCAATCCACTCCTAACAAGTAAGGGATTAGCGCAGCGATGGAATCCATCCGCGAAATCTACAAAATAGGCATCGGCCCGTCGAGCAGCCACACCATGGCGCCTCGTCGGGCCGCGCTTAATTTCTTGAAGCGAAACCCTAAGCCGGCACGCTTTGAGGTTACTCTTTATGGCTCGCTTGCTGCCACTGGCCGTGGCCACATGACTGATAAAGCCATTCTTGGCGTTCTTCAGTCGGTCGCTCCAACTTCAATAATTTGGAAACCAGAAGTGTTTCTGCCTTTTCATCCCAACGGGATGCAGTTCAAGGCAATTGCTGCCGACGGCTCTGTTGCCGACGATTGGACTGTTTATTCCATCGGTGGCGGTGATCTTGCCGAAGAGGGCAAGCCTCGCCCTCACAACGATGTCTATCCGCTTCACACCATCTCTGAAATTCAAAAGTGGTGCGAAACCACGGGCAAAACTTATTGGGAATACGCCGACGAATGCGAAGGTCACTTGCTATGGAGCTATCTCAAAAACGTCTGGCAGGTGATGCAGGAAGCCGTCAAACGCGGTTTGGAGGCCGAAGGTGTGCTTCCTGGCGGACTTGGCGTGCGTCGCAAAGCTGTCAGCTATTACATGCGTGCATCGGGCTATACAGCCGCTCTTAAAGGTCGTGGAATGGTCTATGCCTACGCCCTTGCCACAAGCGAGGAAAACGCCTCAGGCGGCCTTATTGTAACGGCTCCTACTTGCGGCTCCTGTGGTGTTATGCCTGCAGTGCTTTATCATCTCTCTCTTAGCCATAATTTCTCCGAAACTCGTATTCTCCGAGCTCTTGCCACTGCCGGAATTTTTGCCAATGTGGTCAAGACTAATGCCTCAATTTCTGGTGCTGAAGTAGGATGTCAGGGTGAAGTCGGTGTGGCTTGTGCCATGGCCGCCGCTGCGGCTTGCCAACTTTTTGGTGGTTCTCCCTCGCAGATAGAATATGCTGCCGAGATGGGCCTTGAGCATCACTTGGGCCTTACTTGCGACCCAGTTTGCGGTCTAGTGCAGATTCCGTGCATTGAACGTAATGCTTACGCTGCCGCCCGCGCCCTCGATGCCAATCTTTATGCTTCTTTTTCCGATGGTTCTCACAGTGTCAGTTTCGACCGCGTTGTCGAAGTAATGAAGCGCACTGGCCATGACCTTCCAAGCCTCTATAAGGAAACAGCCCAGGGTGGTCTTGCTGCCACTTAACCAATATTTTCCTTCAATATTTCATCTATTATTCCTAAATAATAGAATGGCAGATTTATTAATTTGAACGTTTTCCCTGTTGCGGTATTTATTTCGTCTGTTGAATATTCTCCGCTCCACACTCTTATTGCCACATCTCCGCTTCCTTCCTGCATCATGAATGACTGAAGCGACCGCAAATGTGAATTAGTACCTGCTTTTACTTCTATTGGAATCAGTTTATTATCGAATTTCCACACAAAATCCACTTCTGCGTTTGAACCCTTTTTTGCTCTTACCCAGTAGTTCTGCTCCTTTTTATATTTTTTGTCAAGCACTATCCTCAATTCTTGTGCTACTATCTGTTCCGCCGCCTGACCTCTAAACGTGTCGAGTAAATCCTTGTTTTCAAGATATTGCGTTTGTACGTCTGCCGAAAAATTCACAATACCTATGTCAAGCCATATTAATTTAGGCGACCTCGTTATTGTAGGTATTTCAGGCACTTTTACTGATGTTACTGGATAATCGAGATTTAGCAAAAATGCTTTTTGCATCACATCAAATGCTTCATGAACCTCCCTGCTTGTATATGTACTCTCACCAAAGCCTTCAAATTTTATTGATTGACCTGCCATATTCCAACCTTTCCCGAGTATATGCCTTATCACTTTACTCTGCTTCTCGTTTTTTGAATATTTTTCCACATCTTCGTCATATCCATCAAGCAACGACATATATACTGGTGACAACTCTGTGATATCATTATTTTTGGCGTATTTTGCCACTATTTCGGGCATTCCTCCTATTAATGCATACCGGTTGAACTGTTTCATTATTTCTTCATGAAATATTGAACTAACCGAATGTATTTTTATCATTTCCGCCAAATCATAGTTTTCGCAGGCATTAAGATATTCCAAAAAAGAACAAGGTCGTAACGACAAATACTCTACTCTTCCTACTGGAAACGACAACCTTTGCTTTATTAATGTTTGAAGTCTCGAACCTGCTGCTATGACGTATATTTCTGGCATATCTTCATAGAAATATCTTAATAGTGCCACTGCTTTTGGCTCATTTTGTATTTCGTCTATAAATAGAAGCGTTCTTTTCCCCTTTTCTATTTTCAGTTTCTTCTTTAAGCACACAAACTGAAATATTTCTTTTACGTTATCAGTCAATGTAAATGGATTCACATCTTCACTCTTTTCCAAGTTTAGATGAATGAAGTAGTCAAATTCTTTCCCGAATTGTTTCACAAGAGTTGTCTTGCCCACTTGTCGTGCACCTCTCAATACAAGCGGCTTTCTTCCATCCCGATTGCTCCACTCTCTTAGACTTTTAAGCAATTCTCTTTGTATCATATCTATATCTTTTATATTTATTGCCGCAAATATAATGTTTTTTCCTAAAACATAGGCAACTTTGCACTATTTTTGTCTTAAAACATAGGCAACTTTATAAAAATTCTTCCTAAAGCATAGGCAACTTTACACCATTTTTGTCTTAAAACATAGGCAACTTCGCCTATTCATCACTTCAAAATATTATTTTTTCAAATATTCCATCAATTTTGCCGTGGCTCTTCCTCTGTGGCTTATTGCATTTTTTTCCTCTGCTTTCATCTCGGCAAATGAGCAATTGGCTTCATCGGGTTTGAATATGCTGTCGTAGCCAAAACCTCCTGTGCCGTGACGTTCCGTAAGTATTTTCCCCTTAACTTCTCCCTCAAAAATTTCAGTTTTTCCATCAAAAATCAAGGCTATTGCTGTGCGGAACTTTGCGCTGCGGTCATCATTTCCGTGTTTTTTTGCCTCTTCAAGCCTTGCCAGCACTTTATCTATATTGTTTTCACTGTTGCAGTCCTCTCCGGCATATCTCGCCGAATACACTCCTGGTTCGCCACCAAGTGCTGCAACTTCCATGCCTGTGTCATCGGCAAAGCAGTCGTAATCATAGTGTTCTTTCACAAAATTAGCCTTTATCAATGCGTTTCCTTCTATTGTTTCGGCTGTTTCCTCAATGTCCTCATTGCAGCCTATCTCCTTAAGTCCCAGCACACGGAACTTTCCGCCAACAATCTCTCGGATTTCCCTGAGTTTGTTGGCGTTGTTCGTTGCAAATACTATATCTTTCATTTTATTTTTCAGATTACCACGTTGATAATCTTCTTTGGCACTACAATTATCTTTCGTGGTGTCTTGCCCTCCATCCACTTCTGAGCAATTGGATTGGCAAGTGCCTCTTTTTCAAGTTCCTCGCGTGGCATGTCGGCATCCACCTCAATGGTAAAGCGTGTCTTGCCGTTGAACGACACTGCGTAGGTCACTTTCGATTCTTTCAGATATTCTTCGTTCCACTTCGGCCATTTGGCATCGCACACTGTGCTTTCGTTGCCCATAGCATGCCAAAGTTCTTCGCTAATGTGTGGTGCGAATGGTGTCAACAGCACAATCAGTTCTTGATATATTTCCTTGCTGTGGCACTTCATTGCACTTAGTTCATTCACACAAATCATGAATGCGCTCACTGAAGTGTTATAGGAGAATGTTTCAATGTCTCCAGTCACTTTCTTTATCAGCTTGTGGAGCGATTTCAAGGCTTCTGGCGACGCTTTCTCATCGGTTATAATAAATTGGTCGCCTTTGTAGAATTGATACCACAACTTCTTTAAAAAGCGGTTCACACCGTCAATGCCGTTTGTGTCCCAAGGCTTGCTCTGCTCTATCGGTCCAAGGAACATCTCATATAGGCGAAGTGTATCTGCACCGTAGTTGTCAACCACATCATCAGGATTCACCACGTTGAACATTGATTTCGACATCTTTTCCACTGCATATCCGCACACATATTTACCGTCCTCAAGCACAAATTCTGCGTCCTTGAATTCAGGTCTCCACAGCTTGAATTTTTCTGTGTCGAGTATGTCGTTGCTCACAATGTTGACATCCACGTGAATAGGTGTCACGTCATAGTCTTTCTTCAAATTAAGCGATACAAATTTGTTGGTGTCCTTTATGCGATACACAAAATTTGAACGTCCTTGTATCATTCCTTGGTTTATAAGCTTTTTGAATGGTTCTGGTTCGCACACATACCCGTAATCGTATAGGAATTTGTTCCAAAAACGGCTATAAATCAAGTGTCCCGTTGCATGTTCTGTTCCACCTACATACACATCCACATTTCTCCAATATTCATCAGCTTCCTTGCTCACAAGTGCCTCATCATTGTGTGGATCCATATATCTCAGGTAGTATGCCGATGATCCTGCAAATCCAGGCATTGTGCAAAGTTCAAGCGGTTGGCCGTTCTTTGCTTTCCAATTCTTTGCGCGTCCGAGTGGTGGCTCTCCTGTTTCAGTAGGCTTGAATTGATCTATTTTAGGCAATTCAAGTGGCAACTCATTTTCTTCAAGCACTTGTGGTTGTCCATCTTCGTCATAAAATACTGGAAATGGTTCGCCCCAATAGCGTTGACGACTGAAAATAGCGTCTCTCAACCTGTAATTTACTTTTACTTTTCCTATTCCAGCCTCGCTTATAAATACTTTTGTCTTCGCGATTGCTTCTTTCACTTTCAATCCGTTGAGTTGCAATTTTTCGTTGCTTGAGTTCATCATTATGCCGTCTTTTGCATCAAAACTCTCTTCACTCACGTCGCAACCTTCAATAAGCGGAATGATAGGCAAATTAAAATGCTTTGCAAATGCATAGTCACGGCTATCGTGAGCAGGCACTGCCATTATAGCTCCTGTGCCATAGCCTGCAAGCACATAATCACTTATATATATAGGTATTTCCTTTCCTGTCACTGGATTTATTGCATTTGAACCAGTAAACACTCCCGTAACCTTGCGGTCGGCTATTCTTTCACGTTCTGTGCGGTGCTTCACTTGGTCGAGATATTTTTCAACCTCATCTTTTTGACTTGAAGTGACTACTTTTTCCACATATTCGCTTTCAGGAGCAAGCACCATGAAAGTTACACCAAAAATGGTGTCGGCGCGGGTAGTGAATATCTTCATCCCCTCATTTTTGCCGGCAAGCGGAAATATCATTTCTGCTCCTTCACTTCTTCCTATCCAGTTGCGTTGTGTCTCTTTTATAGATTCTGTCCAGTCTATTGTGTCAAGTCCATTAAGTAATCTTTCAGCGTATGCCGACACTCTCAAGCACCATTGCTTCATCAGTTTTTGTTCCACTGGATAGCCTCCACGAAGTGATATTCCTTCGCTCACCTCATCATTTGCAAGTACAGTACCGAGTTTAGGGCACCAGTTCACCAGCGTTTCTCCAAGGTAGGCTATTCTGTAGTTCATGAGCAACTGGTTCTTTTCCTTTTTGCTCATTTGATTCCATTCATCAGCACTTACTTTTATTTCTTCTGTGCAATGTGCTGGAATATTTTCTGTTCCTTTCTCACTTATTATTTTTACAAGTTCTTCTATTGGACGAGCTTTTTTCAATTCAGTGTTGAAATAGCTCTTGAACATCTTGATGAAAGCCCATTGTGTCCACTTGTAATATTTAGGGTCGCATGTTCTTACTTCCCTGTCCCAATCGAAGCAGAATCCAATTTTGTCAAGTTGTTGGCGATAACGGTTTATATTGTTTATAGTGGTAACTTCAGGATGTTGACCTGTCTGTATTGCATATTGCTCTGCAGGCAGTCCGTAAGAGTCATATCCCATTGGATGCAGCACATTAAATCCTTGCAATCTTTTGTAACGTGCATATATGTCTGAAGCTATATATCCAAGTGGATGTCCCACATGAAGTCCTGCTCCCGATGGATAAGGAAACATGTCGAGCACATAATATTTTGGTTTGCTTTTATCTGTCTCTACTTTGTAAATATGGTTTTCTTCCCAATATTTCTTCCACTTTTTCTCAATTTCTTTAAAATTGTATTCCATTTCTTTATATCTAATTTTTTATTATTCTTTATTTTAGCTCAGTTTAAGCATCCTTTTTATAGGTTTTATAGCTTTTTCTGCTGTCTCTTTATCAACTTCTATTTCAGGCAATTCATATTTCAGACAGTTATATAGCTTTTCAAGCGTTATCTGCTTCATATAGCTGCATTCATTGCAACTGCATTTGCCATCTTCGGGAGGTGCGGGTATAAATGTCTTATTTGGACATTTTTTCCTCATCTCATGAATTATTCCGCTTTCAGTAGCCACTATGAATTTGTCGGAATCACTTTTTATTGCATATTCCAGTAAAGCTTTGGTTGACCCAATTTTGTCGGCCACTATTCTTACTGGTGCCTTACATTCTGGATGTACCAATATCTTTGCTCCTTCATTTTCTTCTTTTAATTTCAATATTTTTTCAATTGAAAATTTTTCATGCACATCACAGGCTCCATCCCAAAGTTTCATGTTTCTTCCTGTCACACCGTTAATATAGTTTCCAAGATTTCTGTCCGGACCGAATATTATCTTTTCTTCCATCGGAAAACTGTCCACTATCTTCTTTGCGTTCGATGAAGTCACCACCACATCTGTCAATGCCTTAACAGTTGCGCTCGTATTTACATAACTAATAACTGTGTAGCCTGGATTGGCCTTAACAAATTTCTCAAATTCACCAGCTGGGCAACTGTCAGCGAGGCTGCACCCTGCACTCACGTCAGGAACAAGTACCTTTTTGTCTTGACAAAGAATTTTTGCTGTTTCTCCCATAAAATGCACTCCGCACATCACTATTATTTTAGCGTCAGTTTTAGCTGCTTCCTGTGCCAAAGCCAGGCTGTCGCCTATTCCATCGGCTATGTCCTGTATTTCAGGTCTTTGGTAATAGTGAGCCAATATCACTGCATTCTTTTCCTTTGCAAGCCTTCTTATTTCGCTTACAATATTAATACCTGCAGGTATTTCACATTCCACATATCCTTTGTCAACATTCATAACATAAAGATAATTTATTCTTTATTTTAAAAATTCTTTTAATGATTTTAATTATATCCTGTAAATAATGATAATAAAATTTTGGCTTTACTCTTGTTTATTATCTTGTTTTACTCAAGTAGTTTTATTTTCACATGTTATCAACAAGCCTTATTATTGATAATCAGCCTACTCTTGTAGTTATTTACATATTGTTTATAATGTGCAAAGTTAATAATTTTATGGCGATTGCCCTATTAATAACTTCACAAAACTGATATAATAATTGTTTTAGAAATAAATTGTTACTTTTTTCCTTTTTCAGATTAAATTTTTATTATCCTAATTTTTCGGATTTTCTTCTGAAAGTTATAAATAATTATCAATACTTTTCAATATCAATTTACAGTGTTATTAACAACTTGTTAATAATATTGAGTATGTTGAATAAGTAAGCATAAAAAAATAGAGAAAAATAAATTATTTAATTAGTTAATCTATTATTTTTCAGAGTTAATGAGTCTATTTAGATGACATAAAAGTAGTTTTCCTTCTGAATCACGTAGGTGCATTCCTCCTCCTCGACAATAGCGGAAGTAAGAGCAATTGGCACATTCATCTTTTTTCATCCATGTGCGGTCACGATAAGGTTGAAACTTAGTGTTCCAAACTGTCATAAAATCGTCTTTGTATATATTTCCTTGATGATAATCGGAGCGAATGCTTGAACATGCTGAAATTGATCCGTCTATAAGAACTGAGCCGACTGAAATGCCTGCCTGACATGAGAATAAATGATCACGCACTTCTCCTTCATAATTTCCAAGAAAGCCTTCGCAACCATAATTTGCCATTATTTTGCCTTCCTTTCTGGTAGCACGGATAAATTCAAAAACTCCACGAAATTCTTCGTCAGATAGCCGCATATTAGGGTCAGAAGCAGCACGTCCCATAGGAAAGACGGTGAATACTCTCCACTTCTTCACTCCTATTGATATTAAAAAATCTCTGATTTCTTCAAGATTACTATAATTTTTGCGATTAACACAAGTCACTACATCAAAAATAAATCCATCAGTGGCTGTAAGCATCTTGATTGCATTTACTGCGTGGTCGAAACTTTCAGGATTTTGTCGCATCCAAGTGTGGTCGTCGCGCAAACCGTCGAGGCTGATGGTCATTGATCCCATGCCAGCCCTAAGAAGTTTTTCGTAGCGTTCTTTAGTTAGTGCATAGCCATTGCTCACCATTCCCCACGGAAAACCACGCTTGTAAAATTCCATTCCGCATTCTTCAATATCGGCACGCATCAAAGGTTCACCGCCAGTTACAATAATAAAAACCTTGTGCGGGTCAGTAACAGCACTTATGCCGTCAAGTACCCGCAGAAAATCTTCCTTGGGCATGTCGGGAACACCTGAAATATTTTTGCAGTCACTGCCGCAATGCCGGCAATGCAAATTGCATAGTAGAGTACATTCCCAAAATAATTGACGGAGCGGATGCTCTATAATTTCCAAATCAATTTGCTTACGGCTAATTTCAAGAGCCAATCGGCGACGCAGCGATAAAGGAAGCGGATTAATCATCTTTTTCTTTTACTGGTTGAATACACCTTGCCACGAACGCGGGCAGTTTTATTTTTCTTAAGTGTCACATTAACGGTATATTCGCCTTCGCTGAGCATCTGTTTTGCAGTTAATTTAATTTTCTTTGATTTATAGATGCCTGATGGGTCGGAAAATATAATGACATATTTGGAATAGTCAACGACGGTGATATTAAAGTTCCCGTTTTCGTCAGTAACAATATTGTATTTTTTTTGTCCGTTTATTGTTACCTTAATTCCTTTGAGAGATTTGGAAGATGCGTCAGTAATTGTTCCTGAAATGTTTATTTCTGGAATTTTTTTCTCCTCTGGAATAAGCACAGGGCGCTCATAATTCGGCGGTCCTCCATAAAGAAGCAACTGCTGTCCCGAAGCCGAAAAGCCCAAAATTGACAGCGACCCGGCCAGAAGTAAGCTTGAAACTCTGATAAATCTCTTTTTCATAATCTTTTATTTGTTTTGACTGAAAAATATCAGTTGAGTTTATGCTCAAAGTTATTTTTTATGAAGTTTTATTCTGATATTGGCAATTCTCCTATTTGAGAAAGTAACGTTGGTGATTACGTATTCCGTAGGAGCATACACTCCTGATGGGTCAGTCACATTCAGCGTGTAATGGTTGCTGATTCTCATTCCTTTAATATGTATAGTGAACTTACCCACCGAGTCGGTCAATACTTCTGTGCTTGAATCATTGTTGAGGCATACTTTGATGCCTTTCAGCGATTTTCCTAAAGTATCTGTAATTGCGCCTGAGAAAACAATAGCTTTGTTGCGAATCTCGTTGAATTCCGGCGGACAACCATAAGCAAGAGGCCGCCTTATGCAGGTAGAAAAGCCCATCATTGTAAGCGCACCCGCCAAGAACAGACTTGCTACACATATAATACGTTTTTTCATAAATCTCTGATTTTAATATAAAAATCTCAATGCTAAATAGTATCTGAACAATCAGCAAATATATCTGGATTAAGCGTAATTTCCAAACTTTTAGGCCATTATTTGCACTTGATAAATTAAAAATCGGAAAAACGGAACTATAAATAAGAAAGGCGAATAGGCAAGATTATGAATTATTTGCCTACTTTTGCAGCAAATTTCAGAAAAGGAAAACATTGAAACAGACACTAAAAACGGTATTTTCAACTCGGGTTGGAGCGGCAATAATTAATATGCTGCTGGTTTACTTGGCATTCATGCTTTGCAGAATCATATTCCTTTGGAAGAATTGGAGCACATTTGCTGCCGGCATGACGTGGACTGAAGCGGCTGGAATATTAAATGGCGGACTGGTGTTCGACACAAGCGCCCTACTCTATATCAATTCGCTCTATCTGCTGCTTATGCTCGTCCCTGTTCATTTCAAGGAGACTGGAACATGGCATAAATCATTGAAATGGATTTACATGGTTACCAACGGAATAGGAATAGCAAGCAATTTGATTGACTGCGTTTATTTTAAATTCACAGGCCGTCGTACTACAATAACAGTGTTCAGCGAATTCGGCAACGAAAACAACATAGCGGGAATAATCCTGCACGAAACGTTGGTTCACTGGTATCTTCTGTTGGCTTTCGCCATCATTATTTACGGACTTTGGAAACTTTATAAGAAGCCTACAGTGCTTCCCAAAATTAACCTCAAAAGTTACTATATTATCCAGTCCGTAGCTCTGATATTGATGGTGCCAATCACAATTATAGGCATTCGTGGAAGTGCAGCATCGGGCACGCGCCCAATCACTATCAGCAATGCCAACCAATATGTAAGCCGTGCTATAGAGACGGCAGCTGTGCTTAACACTCCATTTTCCATAATCAGAACTATGGGCAAGAAGATATTCATCACACCGGACTATATGAGCGACAAGGAGATGGCGGCAACCTATTCGCCAATCATCAATCCTGTGCCAGGTGCTCATTTCAAGGCTAAAAATGTGGTGATACTTATAATGGAAAGTTTCGGAAAAGAATATTTCGGCTTCTATAATTATGACCTTGAAGGAGGAAAATACAAGGGATACACTCCATTTCTCGATTCACTTGCTTCTCAGTCGTTGACATTTAAATATTCGTTTGCCAACGGTCGCAAAAGCATGGATGCAACACCGTCGGTGCTTTCGAGCATTCCAATGTTTGTTGAGCCGTTTTTCCTCACGCCTGCATCGTTGAACCAACTTAGCGGAATTTCTCGCGAATTGGGCACTAAAGGCTATTATTCGGCATTTTTCCACGGAGGTCACAACATCAGCATGGGATTTCAGGCATTTTCTCATTCAATTGGCTATAAAGAATATTTCGGACTTGATGAATTTTGCTCCGATAAGCATTACAATGGCATGAAGGAATTTGATGGGAAATGGGCTATTTTTGATGAGCCTTTCGAGCAATTTATGGCCGACAAGATTCATGGATTCCACCAGCCATTTCTTGTAACTCTTTTCAGTGCTTCATCGCATGAGCCGTTCAATCTTCCCGACAAATACAAGAATATTTTCCCTGAACAGGGTCTGCCGATGCACAAATGCGTGCGCTATGCCGATATGTCGCTGCGACACTTCTTCGACCGTGCCAAGCGCGAACCGTGGTACAACAACACAGTTTTCGTAATTGTTGCCGACCACACAAGTATCAGCGACCATGCCGAATATCAAACTGATATGGGACTTTTCAAAGTGCCTATTATTATCTACACTCCCGATGGCAGCGTGAAACCAGCATACCGCGACGACGTGATAGCGCAACAGATTGACATAATGCCTACTGTTCTGCATCTTCTCGGTTACGACAAGCCTTTCGTTGGCTTCGGCTGCGACTTGCTCAACACACCGCCGCAAAACACGTTCGCCATCAACTACAATAACGGAATTTACCAGTATTTCAAGGGCAACTATATGCTGCAATTCGACGGTGAGCGCACCAAAGCCGTCTATGCTTTCAAGACCGACCCTATGCTGAAGCACAATCTTCTCGGTAAAGTGCCGCAACAGGCCCAGATGGAGAAGGAAGTGAAGGCAATAATTCAGCAGTACATGCAGCGCATGAATCAAAATAGGTTGGTGATTGGGAAATAAATCAATTGCAAAACAAATATTAAATATAAAGAGTGTTCTTATAGAAATTATCTGTTATATTTGCAAATAAAAAAAGGTTTGGACATAATTATTCAAATCTAAAACTCAATATAATGGATGATATTGAAAATATATTTTATAATTTGATAAACCATTTTGAAAACGAAATTATAGAATTTAAAAAGGCTGAAAATAATTTTGATTTTGATGGTTTAGGCAAGTATTTCTCTGCACTTAGTAATGAAGCAAACATAAGAAATACTAGGTTTGCATGGATTATTTTTGGAGTCCGAGATAAATCAAGAGAAGTGATAGGGACTTCTTTTAAAAATAGTCCTGAAAGTTTACAGAAACTCAAGCATGATTTAGCGCAACATACGACTGGAAATAATACTTTTCGAGAAATTTTTGACTTAAAGATAGAAGGGAAAAGAGTATTATTATTTCAAATTCCAGCTGCACCACAAGGAATTCCAATTGCGTGGAAAGGTCATTATTATGGTCGGGATGGAGAAAGTCTTGTTGCTCTTGATATTAGCAAATATGATGAAATACGAACGCAATCAAGATTACAAGATTGGTCTGCTAACGTTATTAAGGATGCCAATATTAATGATTTGGACAAAAATGCTATAGCAAAAGCTAAAATTGAGTTTAAAAAAAGGAATCCTAAATATTCAAAAGATGTTGATAAATGGTCAGATATTGTTTTTTTAAACAAGGCAAAACTTACCAAAAAAGGGGAAATAACAAATGCTTGCGTTATTCTTTTAGGAAAAGAAGAATCTGAATTTTTAATTAATCCTTCTGTTGCAAAAATAAGATGGAATTTAAGAAGTGTAGATAACCAAGACAAAGATTTTGAAATTTTTTCTATTCCTTTCATTTTAACGGTTGATAGTGTATTTTCTAAAATAAGGAATCTTAAATTTCGCTATTTATTAAATGAAAAGAGTTTATTCCCAGAGGAATTATTAAGATATGAACCATTTAATATAAGAGAATTGCTTCATAATTGTATAGCTCATCAGGATTATACAAAATGTGCACGAATTGATGTAGTAGAATTTGAAGACGACCATCTCGTTTTTTCAAATTATGGCGAATTTATTCCTCAAACTGTAGAATCAGTTATTAATAATGATTCACCTGAAGAATATTATCGAAACCCGTTTTTAGTAGAAGCTATGCGTAATTTAAATATGATAGACACTCAGGGTGGTGGAATTCGTAAAATTTTTAATTTTCAGCGTAGCCGTCTATTTCCAATGCCTGATTATGATTTATCAAATGGCAAGGTTAAAGCCACTCTTACGGGTAGAATTGTTGATGATAATTTTGCTCAAATTTTATATAATAACCCTGAACTGTCGCTCTTGGACATAATGTTGTTAGACAAAGTCCAAAAAAGACAAAATATATCTACAGAAGAATATAAAAAGCTCAAAAGACATGGCTTCATTGAAGGAAGAAGGCCAAATTTATATCTTTCATACAAAATTTCAGTATTATCTAAAGATGAAAAATTGAAGGCAGAATATATAAAAAATAAAAGCTTTGATGACAGTCATTTTAAAGAATTAATTTTGTCGTATATTAAAACATATTCTGTTGCATCAAAGTCTGAATTAATTAGACTGCTGTCAGAAAAACTTTCTGATTCTTTAACTGAAGAGCAAAAAATAAAGAAAGTAACAAATTTACTCTCTTCTCTTAAACGCGAAAATAAAATTCGGAATTTAGGATATTCTAAATGGGGGCTTTTTTAGAATTCTTTTAATAAGATTTAGACTTTTGATTAAATTAATTAATTGATTAATAATTAATTAAATATTTGAGCTTTAGAATTCTTTAGAAATTTAGAGGATTGTCTTCATATATTAGTTGAAAATCAGAAATAAGCGTCGCCGGAGCAATTAAAAATGTGGCAATTCTTTTTCAATTCACATAAAGGCATTAACTTTGCAGGACTATTTTGGAAGAGAGAAAAAGAATGAAAAAGCTGATATTTTTAGCTATTACATTGATTGGCCTGATAGCGGGAGGCTGTACAGGTCAGCAGGCAGGAAAACCCTCAAAAGGTACTGCCGTAACGACGAAACCGGCTCCAAAAACCGAGACTATGATTCCAGGCAAATACGCGCTTTCAGGTGGAACAAATGAGGAGTCGCCTCTGACAGAGATTTTCCATTTCAACGACGACAAATCGCTTAAGATAGAAGCCTTGATGACAATTCCTTACGACATGCCCGACGGAAGCGGACACACTAATCATCTGCGATTCAATTTTGCGTTGACATTCAGCGGCAAGTGGAATGTGGACCGCGACAGCATCAAAATCGACGTGAACAATAAAACACCGAAATATGCATTCAAAGGCTACAGCGCAAATCGCAAAGACGCTAACACTGAGCGCATAAGCAAAAGTGTACAGGAATATTTTAAAGGCGATTTGTCAACGATGTTCCAAGACATGTCGGGCACCTACAAAATCGTAAAAGTTGACACCGGCAAAATGGTGCTCAGCACTAAGGGCCGACAAATAATCTACAATCGTAAAAATTGAAAATTGCAACGCTGCAAGAGTGCTTTGCACGCTCATTTTTTACAAATTTTCAGGCGATTAATTACAATTAATACTTCCGAAGGAGATTTATTGAAATCTTTGTAATACTTTTGCGCAGTTTTTTAAAAGCAGCGTCCAACTTAATGAGGAAAACATTAGCAATATTGGTATTAATCATGTCATTTGGAGTGGTAAAAGGGTTAGCGCAAGCACCATCCATGCCAATTATGACGCCTACGTCGGGATTACAGGAAGTATTCTACGGCAAATACCACTTTTACGACCCTGTAAGTCGCGACACGCTGTGCATGCTTGTGTTCAACCCCATCACCATTTATCCTCCCGAACGCTTCCACAACAAGGCAGAGGAGGCATTGTACTGGAAGACGGTGCGCGATGTGAAAAAGACTTTGCCTTACGCCAAACTTATCTGTTCCACGTTGCTTGAAACTTATGATTATCTTAACACCTTCAAGACTGAAAAGGAAAAGAAAGAGTATTTGAAACAGTTTGAGAAAGGCATTTTTGCTCAATATAAGCCCCAGATGAAGCATTTCACCAAGAATCAGGGAAAACTGATGATAAAGCTTGTCAATCGCGAGACTGACCAGTCATCTTACGATATTGTGAAGGCCTATCTCGGCACTTTCCGTGCTACATTTTGGGATGCCTTTGGCCACTTCTTCGGAGCAAACCTTCGCAGCGGGTATAATCCCGACAAAAACAAGCAGGATGCAATGATAGAGCGCATCTGTGTGCGTGTGGAAGTTGGATTGCTATAAATTGAGCATCCACCGCCACAGCGATTTGATGTGTATTAATTTGCCATCTATGGTTTTCTAATCTTTTCAATGCCAATGAAAAGTTTTGTGCAAAAGTTTTCAATACTAATGAAAAGATTGAGGTAAAAGTTTTCAATGTCAATGAAAAGATTGGTCATGTATAAGGCTATGAGGAAAAAATAAATCGCTATTCTTAAGTGTAAACAGCAAAATTTGATAACTTTGCAAAAGAATAACTTAAAACAACTTGAAAATGAAAAAATTCAGCACAATTCTTATTCTCACATTGGCTTTTACTCTATGTTTTCAGGCGGAAGCCAAGAAAAAGCCGAAAACTGTGCAGCTCGCAACGACAGTGGCGCAACGCGACATCGCAGCCGACGTGCTGAAAAGCGCGAGCAATTACTATGCTTATCCGTTCAACGCAGGCAATTTGCCTGCACTCACGCCCGCGCCCGCTGGTTACACGCCATTTTATATCGACCATTATGGCCGCCACGGGAGTCGTTGGCTGATTGATTCGATGCAATATGTAATTCCGATTCAGCAATTGACTATAGCGGAGCGCAACGGTAAATTAACGCCGCGTGGTAAAGAGGTGCTTGCGCAAATGTGGGAAGTGCTGAAGGGTGCCCGCAAACGCTTTGGTGACCTCACTGATGTGGGCGCTGAGCAGCACAGAGGAATTGCCGAACGTATGTATCGCAACTTCCCCGAAGTGTTTGCCGGCGATGCTGAAATCGACGCGAAATCCACCATTGTGATTCGTTGCATACTTTCGATGGAAAATGAATGTCAGCAACTTATATCGATGAATCCAAAGCTGAGAATCACTCACGATGCCAGCCATGCCGACATGTACTATATGAATTTCAGCGATAAGAAAGCCGATTCATTGCGTAGGAGTAACTGGCAGCCAGCCGAAGAATTCAGAAAGAATCATGTGCATCCTGAATATTTCCTCTCGAAACTGATTACTGATTCAAAATTCGCAGCCGATAGCATCGACTCTTACCACATGATAACCAACATGTTCGATGTCACTGGCAATATGCAGAGCCATCATTCTTCAATCAATTTCTACGATTTGTTCAGCCCTGAAGAGATTTACGATTTATGGCAGTGCAACAATGCTTATTGGTACACTATTGGTGGCGCGTCGCCAATCACGAAAGAATATATGCCTTACATAGAGCGCAATCTGCTTGCAAATATGTTGCAAAGTGCTGACAAGGCAATCGCCAATGGCAAGAACTGTGCAACATTGCGGTTTGGCCACGAAAGTTGCCTGCTTCCGCTCACGTGCCTTATGGACCTTAACGGCATGGGAAAGGTTGTTAACAGTCTCGACAGCTTGGCAAACCAATGGCAGAACTATAAAGTGTTCCCTATGGCTTGCAATATCCAAATGGTCTTTTACCATAATCCGTCCAATAGCGACGTGATTTTGAAGGTGTTGCTCAATGAGCATGAGGCCACGTTGCCTATGGCAAGCGATATCAAGCCTTATTATCATTGGAAAGATGTGAAAGCCTACTACGAGAACAAACTCGCCGCTTTCAAGAACTGAAAAGCGAAGTAAATAATATGAAAATCAGCAGCAGGCTTTAACTGTTGCTGATTTTTGTGTAAAATAGTTTAAGTATTAATAAAAATGCTGCATATTATAATGTACCTGAAAAATATTGAGTAAGTTTGCCGAAAGTTTCAGACTATTACTTTTATAGGGATATAAGTAACGGTTTATTATTAAAATTTAAGTATTACTGGTAATTATGAAGAATCTATTAGTTTCACTGGCAGCAGTGATGTGCCCTCTTTTATCGATGGCATTTCCAGGTGGTGGCGGTTCATCTGGCTCATCAACCACCTACTCTTACAAAACGGCCATAAATTCTTTGTGGCATTATGATTCAAGCAACAAACTCTATTACATTGTTGGGGTAATCTATTGTTCTAATCCTGCAAGCAGCTCCTATGAGCAGCTCGGCATTTATGTGCCTGCGGCTTACATGAACGCGACGGCAAACAGCGACGGCTCTACCTACACTTGCACAATCAATGAAACGGCTACGGTGAATGGCTACACCGCCAGCACTGCTCCTGTCGTTGTGCCTGTCAACACTCCTGGCTATATGGCTCAGTCGGCTCCTTCGGGGTCAAGCAGCACTGTCGCTACTTACACCAACGCCGGTTTCATCTATTTGTGGCCGGGTTGCCGAGGTAAAGAATCTGGGGCACCGGCAGGTGTTACTGACCTGAAAGCGGCTGTTAAGTATTTCCGCTATTTGCAGGCTGAACAGAACGCCGTGCCTGGCAACGCAAGCTCCATATTCTCTTTTGGACACAGCGGAGGTGGAGCGCAAAGTTCTATTCTTGGTGCTTCTGGCAACAGTGCCTTATATAATGACTATTTCACTGCTATCGGTGCAAACACCGACTATAAGGACGACATTTGCGGTGCCATGTGCTGGTGCCCAATCACCAACCTTGATCAGGCCGATGGCGCTTACGAATGGAATATGGGATTGACACGTAGTGGCTTGAGCACTGCCGACAGCAATATCAGCCTTGGACTTGCATCATCGTTCGCTACCTATATCAATAGCATTGGTCTGAAGAATCCGAGTACTGGCGATAAATTGACGCTTAGTTCAACGTCTAACGGATATTACCAGTCTGGCTCTTACTATGAATATATAATGGGTGTTATCAACGATGCAATTAGCCGTTACAACAGCTATAATTCAGCAAGTGTGGCTTCCTACAGTACAACCGACGAAACAACACTTAATACATTCTCGTCGGCCTATAAATCTGCAAGTAAAGGTCTTGGCGCTTTCGATGATTACGATGCTAAGGGACAGCCTGAAAATCAGGTGTTCGGAATATCCGGCGCAACGGGGCATTTTGACCCCGAATTGGCCGAACTTGTAAATTCTTACGCCTCAACTTATTATTCCAGCTTCACTTCTGATCTTGCAAAGACTGATGCCCAAGGAAAGAGCGTTAACACCCGCGTGATGATGTACACTCCGCTCTATTATCTTATCGACAACAGCACATACTATAATGGCGGTGGCAAGGGCAGTTCTGATGTGGCTCCTTATTGGAGAATAAGGACTGGTATTGATCAGGGCGATACTGGTCTTCCTACTGAAGTTGACTTGTCGGTTGCTCTCCAAAACTATAGTGGTGTGAAAAATGTTGATTTTGAAACTATTTGGGGATTGGGCCACACTCAGGCTGAGGACGTGAACGGCGCAGCAACCACCAATTTCGTAAGTTGGGTGGAAAAATGCGTTGCCGATAAATCTTCTGGTGTTAATAAGGTCAGCACTGACCCTAACGCTTACGAAGTTGCCCGCTATTCCATTATGGGCGTGAAATTGAATGCTCCTGTCAATGGCATCAACATAATAAAAATGAGCGACGGCACCGTCAAAAAAGTGCTTGTTCGTGGATTATCTGAATAATAGTGTAAGTTAAGGTTTTAATTATTAATATAGGCACATCGCTGAAATTGCTGGACATTAATGTCTTGCGGTTTCAGCGATGATGCTTTTTATCAGGGTTCTTTATTTTCGTCGTCAATAATTTCGCAACCCACTTGTGTCTCACTGTCGAGAACTATGGTTGACCCTTTCACCTTGCGTGTCAGCCACACTACTGTTACATCACCTGCACCGCCAAGGAGCATGGTGAACCCTATGAAATTTAGCGTGGTGGAATCTACAAAAAATGAGATTATAACAGGTAATAAGCCTACCACAACCGTCGGCATCAGCAATGTTATGCGGTATTGATTCATTGTAATAGGTTCTTTTCCGTGGCAATATGGTGTGAACATTTTCCACATAATTCCGAATTTCACGGCTTTCCATCCGCTTTGAGAATATTTTGCAAAGAAAATACCATGTATCAGTTCATGCACCACGATTAGCACCAATAGCGAAACGAAGTAAATCACCAGCAGCATTATTGCCGTGAAGAGGTTATCGGTATTTTCAATTTCATAGTTGTGCCATATCAGGTAATACGGAAATATTGAAATCAGAAATGCCGGAATTGCGAAGATAAGTGCGTACATATTTGCCTTGACCACGCTGATGTGTCCAATAGCGTTTCCTTTTTTATTTGATTCATTCATAAATGATTTATTTTTTCAGCTTTTTGTGAAATTCCCAAATTACTATGCCTGCGCTTATCGACACATTTAGCGAGTGTTTAGTCCCGTATTGTGGTATTTCTATGCAATAATCGCTTGCGTCAACCACTTTTTGGTCAACGCCTTTCACCTCGTTTCCAAAAATCACTGCGTATTTTCTGTTGTCTGCTATATTGAAATCTGTCAGGCTTACGCTTCCGTTTACCTGCTCTATTGAGCAAATAATATAGCCGTCTTTCTTCAATTTCTCTACGCACTCCAAATTATTACTGAAATATTCCCAATTCACTGAATCCTCTGCACCGAGGGCCGTCTTGTGTATGTCGGGGTGTGGAGGTGTGGCTGAAATGCCGCAAAGGCAGATTTTCTCTACCAAAAAGGCATCGGAAGTGCGGAACACGGAGCCGATATTATTTTGTGACCGTACATCGTCGAGCACCACCACCAAAGGAATCTTTTCAATCTTATGAAATTCCTCTGTGCTGATGCGGTGCAATTCCGGCATTGTTTTCTTTTTCATTTTCTGCTTGATATTTTATTTATATTGAGTACTTTCTCATGATTCTTCGTTATTTACCAGCCTTTTCAAGCCAATATTCCGCCTTTACGGAGTCTTGTGGAATGCCAGTTCCGTCACGGTAACATAGTCCAAGATAAAATGCTCCGTTCACGTTACCGGCTTCAGCCGATAGGCGGAAAAGTTCAGCCGCCCTTTCCTTGTTCGTTTCCACACCACTGCCGTTCAAGTAGCACACTCCAAGATTGCACTGGCCTTGTGGGTCGAATTTGTCGGCTGACTTTTGATAGAATTCCACAGCGCGGTTAATATCTTTCTCCACTCCATGCCCTTCGGCGTAGCAGTTGCCAAGCCTGCATTCTGCCTGCGCGTTGCCCCACTCTGCTGCACTTTTGTAGCACACCACAGCCTTCGACCAATCCTGTGCTGCGCCTTTGCCTTGTGCATAGCAGTCGCCAAGGCAGCATTGTCCAAGCGCGTCACCTTGGTCAGCCGACAGTTGATAAAGCATCAAGGCTTGTGTGATATTTTTTTCAACTCCAAGTCCGTATTCGTAGCAATATCCAAGGCAACACTGACCTCGAGGGTCTTCCTGTTCCGCAGCACGTTTGAACCAATAAGCGGCCCTGTCGAAGTCGCGCTTTACTCCACGTCCATATTCATAGCAAATTCCGAGATTGCACTGCGCTTGCTCCATATCCTGTTCCGCAGCCTTTGAATACCATGCAACTGCTTTAACATAATCAGTTTGCACGCCATTGCCGTTCTCGTAGCACATCCCAAGATTGCATTGTGCTGCCGCATGGCCCATAAGAGCTGCCTTGCGGAAATATTCCGATGCCAATACATAGCTTTGATTTACTCGGTCGCCAATCATATAGCACACTCCAAGTTCATTCATGGCATCCACATTTCCTGTATCGGCCCGATTTTGCAAAGCAGTAATGTTTGGGTCCTTTATTCCATACATGGTTGAAAAGCATCCAATCAATATTATCATTACAAACCCGGCACGTCGCATCTCAATAATTTTTTGCAAAGTTAATCCAAAAATATATATCACACTAATTCACTCTTTTGTAAGTGCTGTGTATGATTTTTGACTTAACTTATTATGATTGGAATTTTTTCCGCACATCTTTATAGAAATCCGGCAAATTATTTTCGCAGAAATATTCGTTTGCTTCCGATAGGTCTGTTATGAAATCAGTCGTTGGCGATTGGTGCATTTCCAGCAGTTTGCGATAACCTACGACGAATAGTTGCTCTCTGGCCCGCGTAAGCGCCACATTGAGTTTCCTGTCGATTAGGCTGTTTCCCTCGCGGAACAGATTGCCGTTGATGAACGATAGCTGATAAGGCTGATTCACTGTGAATGAATAGATTATTATGTCGCGTTGACTGCCTTGAAATCTCTCCACTGTGTCGATTGCCACATTGCATAGGTCTTCGCTGCCTATAAGCCGCAGTTGTTTGCGTATCATCGATATTTGGTTGCGGTAAGGGACTATCACGCCAAGTGTCTTTTCTGTCGTGAATTTCATGCCGTTGAGCTTGTATAGCTTTTGTGCGCTTGCCATCAGCGCTGCCACCACTTTTGCCTCTTCCTCGTTGGTCTTGGCGTTGCTGCTTAGCTCTTCCATATTGGTTGGGACGTCGATGAATGCCCGCCGATAGGTGATGATGAGTTTGTCAATATTGTCTTGTGCCGTGGAGTTGTTGTAGCTGAGTTGTTGGTGCAGTCGTTCCACTTTTATGCACGTAAGCTCACCTCCGTAGAATTGTTTGCTGGGGAATTCTGCAAGTTCTTCGTGCATCCTGCCTTGGCAGTGCAGTTGGAATATGAATTTTTCATCGTTGTTGCTGCGCAGATTGTTGAGCAGACGCTCAAACAATGAATTTCGGCAGTTTGTGAGTCCTATCCCGCGAAGTTCAGCATCTTGCACTTCTGATGACCTTTCCGATTGCTGCACCACTGCTGGAAGCTGCTTATGATCGCCGATGAAGATGAATTTATCCACTGCTGGTTGCCCGTTGATGCCTGTCGCGCACAGCACTCCCAACAGTTGCGGCTCAAGTATCTGCGATGCTTCATCTATGATTGCCACATCGAAATGCTTTTTCGAGAATAGGCTGCTCATGCCCGATAATGATGCCGCCGTGCCGACGAATATTCGTGTGGAGGTAATTTTTCCCTGTATTTCTTCCAGCGTATGGCATCCGCCGAACACATTTTGGGCAAGATTTGGCTGGAATTGCTCAGGGCAGCTCATTTCCGAACTGACCCGTATGAAGTTCGATTTACTGCTTATTTCGTCTGAAATCAGCACTTCGCAAATTTCATCCACTGCTCGGTTGGTGAATGATAGTAGCAAAATGTTTTTCCTGTGGTCGGTGAGCGCTTCCATAACCATGCTTTTAAGAGCTATTGAAGTCTTTCCTGTGCCCGGAGGGCCAATTATGATGAAGTAGTCGTTTGCCTGCTTTGCGCCTCGCACAAGGCCGTTAAAATCGCCGTAGTCGCCATTGATTGTTACCGATTCGTTCAATGTTGGCTTTGCTTGGTTTAATATGAGGTCTTGGCGCGATTTTGGGGCTGTGAGCAGCGACATCAGTCCGCGGTAGGATGAGGTATAGCTTGCGTCCATGTAGTCGTGCTCGATTGCGTATGTTCCGTCAACGAACACTGATTCATTCCTTTGTCCGTAATTGAGTTTCAGCACCACTTCACAATCGGTCATGCTCTTGATTTTGCCCTTGAACACTTGCTGTTTTCTCACGTCTGGCGTGTTCTTGTAACTGTAGAGCAGCACAATGTCCCCAGGTCGGAAGTTTGGCAGAAAATCATCGTCAATGGTCGTTCTCAACGTTATTTCGTCGATTCCCCTACCCTGTTCTGTCTCAATCTTTTTTACGATTGTTGCGTTTGTGAATATGTCGCCTGATTCTGTCTTTTCGCTTAATGTGGAGTTCCATGTGGCTGAAAATCCGTGGTTCATTGTTCCGTAGCCTGTCTTCGAGAGTATCTGTTCTCGTGTCAGGAATGTACTGAAGCAGTTGAAGTATTTTAACTGGAGTGAGTCAGCTTCGGCTATTGGCGAAAGCACCTCATTCAGCTGCCCATGCAGCATCATCAGGAATTTGTTGCTTTTTATGTCGTTGGTGATTAAGTCTGCTGCTGTTGTGTTTTTCAGCAGTTGTCCTATTCCTCCGCGTGCAAGTGAATATTCCCGTGCCACTATTTCGTTGCGAATCTTCAGTGCTCCATGGAATGCGGTGGCCGATGATGCTTCTTCCATCAGTCCGAAGGGATATTTTGAATATAGCAGATATGATTTTATTTGCTTGTCCTTAATCCCGAAATTGTATTTCATGCATTCTCTGTAAAGTAGCATCTGTATGTAGTGGGTCTCTTGGTGCGTTTGCCGCCATTCGTCCATTTTCCCCGACTTTTGCTCTATCACTACGCTGAAGTCACTTAGTATAAGGTCCATACGTCCCTGCATTCCCAGCGTTTCGCAGATGAACGATGGCTCAAGCACTATCTTTTCTTTGTCTAATCCTTGTGTTGAGAATGTTGTGCCGATTATTTGTCTCAGGTTATCAAGTTGCAGTGTGGCGTCGTTTTTGAATTGGGTTCCGTTGAAATTATCGCATGTGGCAAAGTCAAAGCCTGCCGTCATGAAGAATTTCCTTAGCGATGTTCCAAGTGTTATGCTGTAGGGATTATCTGTGTGTATCAGGTCGTCGAGCATTTGACTGGCTATGTTTCCCAGCAGTATCGGTTGAGTGTTTGGCCTCGGCGAATACCTTTTCAGAATGTAGTTGAGGCTGTTTGTTCCCGATGCCGCATAACATGCGGCTATTGAGCTGATGTCAACCAGATAGTCAGGGTACACCACTATCAATGCCGGTTGATAAATTCCTTGTTCGCTTATGGTCACATTTATGAGGTTCACCGTCATTCCGCTTGCAAGGATATTGTTCAGATAACCCATGTCATTGTTGATGGCGTTGATTTGGTAGTCCACCGTCACTTGTTGTTGGTCCTCATCGTCGATTGTGGCTGTGAACTTGTCCCTTTCAGTTATGTTTTCCACCACTGCCCTCACTTTCGCCAGCTTCGTCCCGCGCAACTGGCTGAATGTGATAGGCCTGTCCCCTATTCCGTTCACTATGTCGCCGAGGCTTTGCGGGTAAGGCGTTTTGCAGTATAGCCTTATGGTCATCACCAACGCCTTTAAATCGTAGCGGAAATCATCATTCGTTACTTCTTTTCCCTTTGCTTTGTCGTTGAGTATGTTCCAGTCGATGCGCAGCCTGTTGATTCTGTATGTGTCGTTGCTGTCCATCTGCAGCTGGCGGCAAACGTGCGTCAGATGCGAATATATGTTCGAGAATGTCAGCCCCGATTCGCTTGTGCATGCTTCGCAAAATCGGTGCAGTGCGTTGAAAAGCAGATTATAACGGTCCTTCAGCGACAAGTCTTGGGCTGAATGGATTCTTTCAAGTTCCGAATAGGAACTTGCTGCATCAAATGTAATATCCATTGATTATGTCTTTATTTCTTCACCACCAGCCTATTTTGGTTCATACGTTCCATATATTGCTGTATGATGGCTTTCAGTTCGTGCTCCATGGCTGCTTGTTGCGGCACTTTGCCCACGAGGTTGTTTCGAAGCATTCTGTCGCTGCGGTAGCGGTACATGGCGCGTGTCTTCACCCCGTCGAACTGCATCATCCATTCGCCTTTGAAGAATTGGTACATTCCGTTGTTGTAGTTCACGGCGAATGTCTTGCTGGCGTGTGTCCTCAGTAGGTTGCATCCGAATGATATGTAAGGCTTGTCGTAGCCGAGATAACCGAGCACTGTCGGCATTATGTCGCATTGTTGTGCTGTGCTTATCATGTTGTGCCCGTGCATTAGGCTGTCGCCCGGAGCATAGAATATCACTGGCACTGCGTAAGTTCCGCAGTCATTGTCGTATTCTTTGTGATATGTTTGGTTTGTGTGGTCGCCGGTTATCACGAATAGCGTGTTTTTGAACCATGGTTGCCTTGATGCGCTTTCAAAGAATCGTTTGAGCGACATATCCGTATAGCGCACGCATTTCAGTATCGGCACAGGTCCTTCCTTGAATGTTCCTTTGTATTGTTCAGGAATTTTGAATGGATGATGCGACGATGCTGTGAACACTGTGGTCATGAAAGGCTGTTTGAATGTGCTCATCTTCTTGCAGAAGTATTGCAGGAATGGCTCGTCCCATATTGCCCACATTCCGTCGAAGTCTTTCTCACCTCCTGTCCCGGGTTCGTTGTCGTATTCGTTAAGTCCGAAATATTGCTTGTAGCCGGTTGCGCGGGCGAATGCCTCGAATCCCATCGACCCGTTTGGCGCTCCGTGGAAGAATGCTGTGTAGTAGCCTTTTTTGTCGAGTGCTCCGGCTATTCCGCTCACGTTGTCGAGCGAAGCCGATGTAAGGAAGAATGGCTCCACGAACATAGGTATTCCCGATAGTGCCGACGGCATTGCGTCGATGCTTTTGTGTCCGTTTGCGAAGCAGTATTTGAATGTCACAGAATGGTTAATGAGTGTGTCGATGAATGGCGTATAGCCTGCGTATCTCCCTCCTTCAAGGTCACCGTTCAGGCCTCCAATGTATTCTTTTGCCAGACTTTCCACTATTATTATCACCACGTTCTTTTTCTGGAATATTGTCCCTGCTGCTGGCTGATGCACCGGTGAATATGTCTTTTCCATTTCGGCG
>JAKVKZ010000020.1 GCA_022484565.1 Muribaculaceae bacterium | reverse complement strand
TATTGACCAGTACCACCGTCGAGGCCGGAAATATCGGAATTGCCATTAGGTCCACCCTGACCTGAAACAGCCATGCCTGAATAGCATTTAGCGAGGTTTTCAGCCAGATAAGTAGCTGGGTCGCTGCTGAATTTATCGGAGGTCAAAGTATTCGGGTCGTTAGGAGTCATATCGAGGTCTCCTGTGCAAGAAGTCATGCCCACGAGCAGCAACAAGCACAAAGCCGAAAATAATTTATTAATATATGATTTCATTATCAATTCAAATTAAATAGTTAAACACCCCATTAGAATGTAGCGACCAAGCCAAGAGTGAAAGTGATAGGACGTGGATAGACGCTATTGTCGATTCCACTGAACACTTCAGGATCGATACCTTTGTACTTAGTGATAACGAAAGGATTCTGAACGGCACCGTAAACGCGGAGACGGAGAGACTTTTGAATCAGTTCAGGCCAAGTGTATCCAAGAGTGATGTTATCGCAGCGGAGGAAGCTGGCATTTCTCAACCAGTAGTCGCTGTGAGCCAAGTCGGCTGTAGTCTTAGTGCCATCGAAATAGAAATCGTTTTCGATGAGGTTGCCGAGGTTGGAATTCTGGAAGCAGGCGTTCTTAGTGGTGTGGTTAGCAAGGATGTCGTTGTAAACATAGTTGCCGATGTTAGCACGGAGAGCGATACCGAAATCCCAGTTGTTCCAATTGATTTGATTGCTGAAAGTCATAGTAACCTTCGGGTCACGAGAGTGGCGGATGACCTTATCGTTGTCGTCGATGATACCATCGCCGTTCTGGTCAACGAATTGACCTTCGAGAGGATTGCCGTCCTTGTCGTAAACCTGTTCGTAGAGATAGAAAGAGTAAGCTGGTTTACCAACAGCCTGAACTTGACAGGTGCTACCGGTACCGGCGCTGATTCCACCAGTGGTTACATAAGAGTTATCATTGTTGAGTTTGGTAATCTTGTTCTTGTTCCAAGCGATGTTGTAGCTGACAGTCCAAGTGAAGTCCTTCTTAACAACAGGGCGAGCAACGATAGAGAATTCAATACCACGGTTTTCGAGGTTACCGATGTTCTGCGGCAATTGGTTAGTCGTAGAAGAACCAGGAGCGACAGTGACAGTGCTCAACAAGTCCTTAGTCTTACGGAAATAATAGTCGATAGAAGAAGTGATGCGGTTGTTAAGGAAACCGAAGTCGAAACCGGCATTCCAAGTAGTGGTCTGCTCCCATTTCAAATTTGGTTCATAACCGTTAGGATAAAGGGTAGTCTTGTAGCCCTTGCCAGTTGTGATGTCGGTGTAGTAAGAACCCTCGGTGGCATAAGTGTAAGTAGCCAGATAAGGGAAGTAGTAACCGATGTCCTGCTGACCAGTGACACCCCAGCCGAGACGAAGTTTACATTCGTTCATGACATCCTTAACGCTCTTCATCCAAGGTTCGTCGCTAATCTTCCAGCCAAGAGCAACAGATGGGAAGAGACCCCAACGATTGTCCTTAGAGAAACGTGAAGTGGCATCATCACGAAGGGTGAAAGTAAAGAGGTAACGATCCTTGAAGCTGTAGTTGAAACGGCCGAAGAAGGAGAGTAACTGGAGATGAGTCTTCCAATGATATTCACCGTTGTCGCTGTTAGCGTCGTTGACGTAGCGAGTGCCGATGAGGCTGGAAGAAGTGTTGTCGAGAGTAAGGGAATAGTTTCCGTTAGCGTCGACAGCAGGAGTGTTATAACCTTCAGAAGTGAAGAGAGTACCATTGTTCCAGCCGTCGCCATAGAAGTGCTGCCAAGAATAACCGGCAGTTACATCGAAGTTAGAGAAGATGCTCTTAACTTCCTTCTTGTAGTTGGCATAGAAGTCGAGAAGAGTGTTGCTACGGAATTCAGCTACGCAGTAATCAGTGGCGGCACCATTCTTTTTATAGTTTCTCCAAGCAGCAGTGCTGTTCTGAGTGGTGTAGATGTGCTCATTTGACTTGCTGACATCGTAACCAACGTTGAGGTTAAGATGGAGGTCGGTGAAGTGAGGAACAGCGAGGTCGAGTTGTAAGTTACCATTGCTGCGCCAAACGTTAGCCTTGTCGTCCTTGTCGTTGATCATAGCCAATGGGTTTTGAGCAGAGTTTGCATTCATAGCAGCTCCGTTCATCCAGTTGGTGTAACCGTTCCAAAGAACGCCATCGCTACCGCTCTTCATTGGATAATCAGTGTAAACAGGTTTAGTAGGGTCGTAAGAAACGGCAGCACTTACAGCGCCCGTGTCGCTGAATTGGTTCTTGATGAAATAACCTTTAGCATTGGCGTTAACGCTGAGAAGTCCGTTGAAGAACTTAGGAGTGAGGTTGAAACCAGCGGTGAGACGCTTCATGCTTGTATTCTTGAGAATACCTTGGTTGTCGGTGTAAGTGACAGCAACACGATAAGGAAGGAAACCAACAGAACCGCCGATGCTCAAGTTGTAGTCTTCCGACAGAGTAGTGCGGAGGATTTGGTCTTGCCAATCAGTGTTGGCAGAGCCGAGAGCCTTGACAGCATCACTATTAGCTCCGAAGTAATCGGTGATGATGTTGGAGTAGGAAGTACCGTCGAGGACTTTCCAAGTTTTGCGGGCAGTGTTGAGGTAAGTGTTGATTGACAGGTTGACCTGCGGCTTACCTGCTTTACCTTTCTTAGTGGTGATGATGATGACACCATTGGATGCGCGAGAACCGTAGATTGCGGTAGCGGAAGCATCCTTGAGGACAGTCATGCTCTCAATGTTGTCAGGAGCAATCATGGAAAGGGAGTTGCCCATACCTTGAACGCCAGTGTTGTCCAAAGGCACACCGTCAACGACGATAAGAGGGTCGTTGGAAGCGTTCAGAGAGGAACCACCACGAATACGGATTGTACCGCTACCTTCAGGACCGGCGCTTGTCGTAACGACAACACCAGGAGTCTGGCCAACGAGAAGGTCCTGAGCAGAAGTGGCGAGGCCGGCCTGGATTTCGCTAGGCTTAACGGTAGCGACAGAACCAGTGGCATCAGTCTTCTTAACAGTACCGTAGCCAATGGCAACGACTTCGTTAAGAGTAACAGAACTTTCCTTAAGAGTAACCTTAATCAATGATTGACCATTGACAGGCACACGTTGGGTAAGATAACCCACATAGGAAACCACGAGAGTGGTTTTAGGCGAGACTTCGAGGCTGAAATGGCCATCGAGGTCAGTAGCAGTTCCGGAAGTGGTACCAGCAGGAACCACACTAGCCCCGATAAGAGGCTCACCGGACGGATCGACAACCGTACCTTGTACGGTAATCTTCTGCGCTAAAGCAGGGAGTGAGAGGCACAACACCATGATGAGTGTGAGCCACACTTTCCGCTTCATTTGTAAACAAATGTCCTTCATGCAAGAATGTTTTTAGTTTTACATTGGGTTTACATTAATAAAATACGGATATACAACATTTTTTTCATGTTACTTAAGGCACCTGAAAGATTATGATAAAAGCCTATAGGAGGTAAAACCGGACCCATGGAAAAGACGCAGGTGAAAAAACGAGCATAAACAAAACCATAGGTAAGAGCAGGTGAATAAGTCAGTCACAAGTCTCTTGGCAATCCAAAATCAAATTAGCAATATCATACGCTTTCTGCTTAAGAACAACAACAAAAAGTGGTTTATATATCGGATGCAAAATAAATACATATTTTTTAATTTTTCACGTTTTCGGCTTAATAATTCCAATATTTAACGTAGGTTAATCGGTTTTTGACATAAATATTAACATTTTGGACATATTGGAAGAAACGAGTGCAAATAAAATACGAGTATGAGATAAAGAATACGGAAAAAAGCGTTAAATTTGGGACATAATATAAAACCATGTAAGATGAACCAATTTGACTTTGACAAAGAGATAGACCGGCGCGGAAGCGGCGATGTGAAGGATGATGCCTTGGCAACAATGTTCGGCAGGGCCGATTTGCTGCCGCTATGGGTGGCAGATATGGATTTTGAGGTGTGTCCGGCAATATGGAAATCGCTGGAGAAGAGAATAGCACACCATATATATGGCTACGGAGCGCCGAGCGACGGCTATTGGCAGGCTATAATCGACTGGGAAAACAAGGAACATGACTTCAAGATAGCACGTGAAGAATTGACGTACGTGCCCGGAGTGGTGAAAGGTGTGGCACTCGCTGTGAACCATTTCACGAAAAAAGGCGACAAAATCGTGATACAGCAACCAGTGTACTTCCCATTCAAGAATGTGACAGTGGGTAACGGAAGGATATGCGTGAACAATGCCCTGATTCATGACGGAGACAATTACTCGATGGACTTTGAAGGGCTAGAGAAAATCCTGACCGAGCAAAAGCCGAAGATGATGATACTGTGCAATCCCCACAACCCGATAGGAATATCGTGGAGCAAAGAAGTGCTGGCACGACTTGCGAAAATGTGCAAGGTCCATGGAGTGACGGTGGTGAGCGACGAGATACACGGAGACCTGACGATTTTCGGACATAAACATACGCCATTCGCGACAGCATGTGAGGAAGCGGCTGAGATAAGCGTGACATTCGGAGCACCGTCGAAGACATTCAACATACCCGGACTGGTAAGCTCATGGTGCGTGGTGAAGAATGAAAAATTGCGGAAGCCATTCTTTGAATGGATGGAAGCCAATGAATTCAACGCACCGACATTTGTGGCAACAATAGCAACTGAGGCGGCTTATAAATTCGGAAAAGAATGGTTGGAGGAGCTGAAAGAATACATTGAAGGCAATATCCGCTACGTGGAAGAATTCTGTAAGGAAAATCTGCCTGAAATACATCCTGTGCGCCCACAGGCATCATTCCTGGTGTGGCTCGACTGCACTAAACTGAAACTTGACCATGAGCAATTGAACAGACTATTCATCGACCAAGCCAGACTGGCACTTAACGACGGTGAAATGTTCGGCCCCGGCGGAGAATGCCACGAAAGGCTAAATGTGGCATCGCCGCGCAAAGTGATGGAGCGGGCAATGGAACAATTGCTTGAAGCGGTGAAGACGGTAAGAAAGTAGGAAGATACACCTATATTATATAGCATCGGGGATGAAAAACAATTGATTTTTCATCCCCGATGAATTTATGGCGCTGAATAATCCGCGACGGATTATTGTGATTTACGCAGTGTGCGAATTAACGGCGATGCCGCTTTGACTTCTTGGAAGATTTGCTTCGTGAACCTTCGGAAGAATGAGACTTTTTGGACTTCTTCTCATACCGTGAAGACTTTTCAGCCTTGGAATGCTTTGACGCTTTCTTAGGAATAGAAATCTTTTGTCCCGGCTTAATCAAGCTGCCTTCAATGCCGTTAGCCTTTTTGATGGTGTTGACGCTGACGCCATTCTCATCGGCGATGTCGGAAAGAGTTTCACCGGCCTTGACCGTATGGTTAGTGGTTGCGACAACTTCCTCTTTCTTCTTGTTGTGGCGGCCATATTTAGAGCGCGTTGACTTGTTGCCAGCATCCCACCTGCTTGACTTTCTGCTTTTCTTGGAATACTTTGAGGAAGAACTTTCCTCCTCGTTATCGGCAGAAGCATACTTTTTGGATGAGCGGGAAGAATATTTAGAAGAAGATGATGAACTGGACTGCCATTTGGAAGAATTATCCGATTCCTGCTTTGACGGAGTGGACTTAGCCACTGTGCGGGCGGGAACAGACGGTTCAGGGACATCGGTTACATGCTTTTTAGGCATCGGGACTTTGGCAGTGGAAGAAGCCACGCCATTCTGAACATCAGATTCAGAGGCTTGGGACTCTTCGGATTCATTGCCACTATTGTCGGCAACTTCCTCAGGGACATTGCCATCACCAGCAGTAGGAGCGTTGGCATCTTCAGCAAGCAGTTCTTCGCTTTCCTCCTCGTTGCCGTTGTTGTCGCGCTTGTGGGCTACACGGACACGCTGATAGCACGGAACCTTGATGATTTGACCACGACGTGCCTTGCGGGAGCCATTGGCGCTGCGCAGAGCATAAGCTGAAGTGCCATAGGAGCGTGCGATTGACGAAAGACTTTCGCCACGACGGACCTTGTGATATTTTGTAGTGATTTTAGTCTTATAAGTGTAGTAGTAATCGCTGCCACCGCTTTTCTGTGATTTTATGGAAGCAGGCTCAACCACTTCACGCTGATTATAAATATCGGTGTGATATTTGACAATGCTGTCCTCACTCATGATGAAGCTATAGACCTGCTGTGACGGGAGAGAAAGAGAATAAGGGTGAGTGTCGCCCGGAATCACGTCCTTTCGGAACTGCGGGTTAAGAACACGAATCTCATCAATCGGAAGGTCGAGCACGCCAGCAATCTGATTGAGATTGACGCGGCGATTGACCTGAACAGTGTCGGTGATAATCGGCTTTTTGGCAAGTCCCGGGCTGATGTTGTGATACTTGAAATAAGTCATCACATAGTTAGCTGCTATGAAAGCCGGAACGTAGCCACGAGTTTCGCGTGGAAGATAAGGATAAATGTCCCAGAAATCCTTGTCACCGCCACCGGCACGGCGAAGCGCCTTATTGATTTGAGCCGGGCCGCAATTGTAGGCGGCAATGGCGAGAGACCAGTCATTATAAATATTGTGGAGACTCTTCAGATACTTAGCGGCAGCCTCGGAAGAGCGATAAGGGTCGCGCCGCTCGTCGACGAGAGAATTGACCTCAAGACCGAGGCCTTTTCCTGTGCCAATCATGAATTGCCACAGACCAGTAGCACCAACGCGAGAAACCGCGTTAGGATCGAGGGCAGATTCGATTACAGGCAAATATTTAAGTTCAAGCGGAAGGCCCTCCTTTTCAAGAGCCTGCTCGAAGATAGGCATATAATAAAGGCTCATGCCAATCATGCTTTCAACGAGAGTGCGGCGTTTGTTGACGTAAGCCTCGATGTAATTCTTCACAATCTGATTGAAAGGCAATTCAATGACCGAAGGAATAGCTTTAAGACGCTTGATATATTCGGCATCGCTGACATCGTTACTTGCCTTGTTTTCAACATCCTTGTCGAGAACAGTATAGTTTTGCAGATACCAGTTCTGCATCAACTGCTTGGTATCGGTCTCGAAACTTTCAGGATAAACGATAGAATTATCAGTAATTGATTCCTTGATAGACAGCAAGGAAGGCAGCGGCGCCGAAAAAGCAGGCAGTACCGTCAGCGCTGAGAAAATAAGAGTTAATAACTTTCCTTTATTCATAGACAAAAATTTATTCAAAAATTAATCGCACACTGCAATCCCACGGCAGGCACAATAGAATTGCCCGGAGGAATGAAAGCAGGCTTCACGCGCAAAGACAAGTCCTCGGAAATATCGAAATGCGCCAGCGAAGCATCGACGTAAGCATCGACCATGCAGACCAGATAAAGGCCCACCATGGAAATTATGCAAAGGTCGCGGTTGCGACGGTAATAATCCTTTTTCGACTTCAGCGATTTCTGCAACCACGACATGTTAATGTCGGATTCCTTAGTGGTTGACGGATAGAAGTCCATGTAACTTTTAGTGTTAGGGTCACTGTCCATCGCGTCGCGATAGGCGCGAGTGTAATCCTTAAGCATCTTATTGTTCCACGAAGTGGCATAAGCCAAACCTACATAACCGCCGACAACAAGAGGTAATTTCCAATATCGCCTATTGTAAATCTGTCCAAGTCCCGGGCATAAAGCCGAGAGCCAAACAGCGCGGTTAGCGTCGGGATTAAACTGCCGTACCTTGCCCATATTGGCCAATTCGGCAGAATCGCGACGGAGAGAATCGCGGTGAGCAATAATTTCAGCATTGTGGAGCATAGCAATGGAGTCCACGCCGCTGAGTGTGATGGTGTCGCCAGCAAGGTCAACAACCTTGACCCGCTGCTCGGCCTGTTTGTGGTTTTTCTTACTTTTCTTTTTAGCCTTAGAAACATCAGAGTCAGTGACCTTGACACGATTCTGACGATGCGAAGGAGCGACATTCACAGATGATTCAAAACTGGAATCCGCAGCCGCCGCAACCTGAGAAAAAGCAGAAAAAGGGAAAAGCAAAGCTCCACAAAGCAGCAGCGCGATGCTCAAAAAATCCCTACAGATTATCCCTTTTAGCTCAAACACAAAAAATCACAATTTATTAAAAAGCTGATTGCCAGAGCCTAAGCCTTGGGCGAATCATCAATTTTTAATTTATCAAAGATAGTAATTAATTGCTCAAGTTCAGCCTCGTTATTGAAGGGGAATGTTATTTTTCCTTTACCGCTGGCGTTGCAAGAGAAGCCGACGTGAGTGTTGAAAGTTTTTGAAAGGTGCTTTTTCAGAATGTCGTAATCGTTGTTATTCAAGCGCTTATGAGCGGGTTGCTCAGGCTTTTCATCACCTTGCTCACGACTTTGATATTGCTTGGCAAGTTCCTCAACCTGCCTGACTGAGAGGCCTTTTTTTAACGTTTCATTATAAAGTTTTAACTGCAATGAGGCTTTTTCGATGGTGAGGAGCGCACGTGCGTGGCCCATATCCACCTTGTGGTCGCGGAGACCGATCTGAACTTCAGCAGGCAAACGGAGGAGGCGCAGGAAATTGGCAATAGTAGCACGCTTTTTGCCGATGCGTTCGCTTAGACGTTCCTGAGTGAGATTATACTGGTCGATTAACTTTTTGAAAGTCAAGGCAATTTCGATGGCATTCAAATCCTCACGCTGAATGTTCTCGATGAGAGCCATTTCAGTAAGTTCGCTGTCGTTGGCAGTGCGGATATAGGCGGGGACAGTGGAAAGTCCAGCCAATTTCGCCGCGCGGAAGCGCCGTTCGCCGGAAATAATCTGATAGCCAGAGTCAGTGCTACGGAGAGTGAGAGGCTGGATTATGCCAAGTTCGCGGATTGAAGATGCGAGTTCCTCAAGCGAGTCGGTGTCGAAATTAGTTCGCGGCTGCTCGGGATTGGGAGAAATTTGGTCAACGGGAATCTCGTTGATGGCAGAAGAGCCACCAGTCTGGATGTCATCCATATTGATGAGCGAGTCGAGGCCGCGGCCAAGAGCATTACGTTTCATATATAAAAAAGTTCTTTACTAAATCGGAGAAACAATAAAAATCATTTTGCCTTTTCACGGGCTACAAGTTCCTTAGCGAGCTGGAGGTGGCTAGTGGCGCCACGGCTTTCAGGGTCATAAAGGATAGCGGGAAGACCATGGCTGGGCGCCTCGCTCAAGCGAATGTTGCGAGGGATGACAGTGTTGAACACCATGTCGGCGAAATGGCTTTTGAGGTCTTCGTAGATTTGGTTGGCAAGGCGAAGACGAGCGTCGTACATGGTGAGCAGAAATCCCTCAATCTCGAGGTGGGGGTTCAGCTTAGTCTTGATAATGCGGATAGTATTGAGCAGTTTGCTGATGCCTTCGAGGGCAAAATATTCAGCCTGCACAGGAATGATAACAGAATCGGCGGCAGTGAGAGCGTTGACGGTGATAAGGCCGAGCGACGGGCTGCAGTCGATGATAAGGAAATCGTAATCATCGCGGACACTGCTGAGCACTTTGCCAAGCACGCGTTCGCGGTCGGGCTTATTGATAAGTTCAAGTTCAGCGCCGACGAGGTCGATGCGTGAGCCGACAAGGTCAAGATTCTTGACACAAGTGTGAACCTGCGAGCCTTTTAGAGGATAATCATCAACAAGACATTCATAGATTGAAGAAGACATCGATTTTGGGTCGATGCCAAGTCCGGAAGTGGCGTTAGCCTGAGGGTCGGCATCGATAATTAAAACAGATTTCTTCTGAACGGCAAGCGAAGCCGAAAGATTAATGGCGGTGGTAGTCTTTCCAACGCCTCCTTTTTGATTAGCTATAGCAATAATTTTACCCATAAAGATAACTATATCATTTTAATTCACACTGCAAAGGAATGACATTTTGTCCATATAACATTAAATTTCAAGCACAAATTGCGTTAAATGTTGATAAGTGGGGCATTTTGTTAATAACTTAAAGCAAAATACAAATCATTAATTCAGCAGCGATATTATTTGTAAATAGCGAAAATGTTTGATAAACAAAAGTCTATAAATATTTGGCACCCAAACCAAATAATGTATAAGAATCTTACTGTCCATCCAATTTAGGCAAAAAACGGCTCTCAAAATAATCTTGATTTAAGCAAGAGATTCGCCTGAGGGAATAAGGATCTATTATAACTTTATTAATAGGGGACTACCTTCGTTGACGGATTTTCTCATTATTTGCTTATTGCCATCTTTTATAATGACATCGAGTTTATTTCGGTCTTTCCGAACCACCTCGATATCAAAATTAGATTCAAAAGCACATATATGGCGTAGGGCCATCTGATTCCATTCCTTTGGCAGGCGAGGCGTCAATTGAAAGCTTTTGAAGCCAACGGGCCGGATTCCGAATATACCTTCAGTGATAATCCTGCCATACAATCCACTCTCGGCAGACAGATGTCTTTGATTGCCTTCGGGCCATGCTTCAATAGCATAAGGGACATGTTCACCTAATAAACGCTTTCTGGAGTAGTATTTCAGATAAGTAAGTGCTTTCTCCGTATAACCTGCAAAGAATACTCCTCTTAGTGCATATAGGGTAGAACGATCCCAGAATGTTTTACTTCCTTCCTCAGAAAGCAACCCATTCTCTGTCCACAAACGGGGAGAGAATAAGGCTTCTATTGTTCCTTTAGTTCGTTCTGTAATACCCATCACTAAAGGAGTGCAAATCCAAGCTCTTAATTTATCATTGCCCTTGTAGTAAGCATAAGTATCAAAGCCTTCCATATTACATCCAAAGTATTTATCTATGTTTTTTCTCATAGTTAGAGCCTCAGAGTAATACATATCAGCTTTTTGTTTCTCTCCACCCAATGCTTTGATTAAGAAAGAAGTAGAAATAAGCGCATCATAATAGAGTGAAGAAGTATTCAAATTAGCTTTTCCAGAAGGAAAGCGACCTTCGAGTTCGTCAGAGTTCGACGCAACAACCCCCTCATCATTCAACTTATGATGGCAATATTCAAGGCACCATTCAATGAGAGGCAACAATTGCTTTGCCTCGGCTTCATTGCCCCTTGCCAATGCGTAGCGAGAAGCACCATAAGCAATCATTGCTGCATCACCGCGGTCGCCTGCACCGTCCCAAATATCTGTTCCTTCAGCAATAATAGAACTAGGTATCGGCTTCCATTGGTTATTCATGAAGCGGGCAAAATGCATAAAGGAATTCAAAGCCGACTCATTACCATACTTATAACCAGTAAATGGGAAATAGGGATTAATGTATTCAGCTTGGTCGTTGGCCCAAATTGCGGCATAAAAAGCTTCGCCACCAGGACCATGCATCGGACCGCCCTTAGTGTGATAGATACTTTCGCATGCTCTGATTTTTGAGAAAGCGAACATCCTGTTAATGACACTGTCGGGAGATTCAAATACTAAATGGCCCATCCAGAAGTCCACGAGCTTCTGTCGTTGAGCCATTTCTTCTTCAACGCTATTTGTTTGGATAGGGGGAGTACCTTTTATATAAGCGCTATTGATAACAGAGAAGCGAAAGCTACTTTTACTTTTCAGGGAGAAGTTACCAGCCTTGTCTATCCGACTATCTACTACATAGACATTTCCATTGACTCCTTTTTTGGTGTCCGATTCAAATTCGGATTTTAAAGAAGGAATATTAATCGTCATATCCTGTCCGGTAGGATTAGAGATGTCGTACACTTCGATAAATGCAGCCTTGTCGGTTGACGGAAAGAGAGTTCTATGAACTAATACAGAATCTCTATTTGTCTTGAATACACTTGTCACATACATGGCACCTTTTAAAGAAATGCTTACGACCCTCTCATCGCTCATAATAGCACCATCTATCATGACGACATTTAAAGGATTCCATGCAATGTGAGTCATGAAGCTGGCGTGTGTATTGTTTGGGACGGTTCTCAACATAGGGAAAACGAAAGTTCGGTTCAAATTGAACTGTCCATCACTATTTACACCATATCGCAGAACAGCCGAAATATATCTACCGCTCATTTCAATGTGGTCGGAATGAGAGTCATTCTTTTGAATAACCCATGTGATACAGCCATCCGGTTCTATCTTCCATCTATCGCAGATGTTACCTGAAGCGACAGATGGAAGTATCATCCATGTCAGGAGCATCATACTAATTATTATTCTTTTCATCTTCTTCGTATTTCTATTTACTGTTAGAGATATTTCCCCATTGTGTGTTGGGAGTTCTGCCCATATTGAAAATTAGCTCACAGCCTTTCACTAAATCCGAAAATCTCAATTGCATTTATTTAGCGGACGACCATTCAGCATCGCAGATTGAATATAGACATTACCCTTGGAATTGTTGTTCGTCATTATTGTGAATGTCTTGCCAGAATAACCCCTTAATTCCGCAGCGATATTATTTATAAAATAGTGAAAGTACTTGATGAACAAAGATTTACAAGTGCTTGACATGTCAAGAAAATTCACCTATCTTAGTGCTGCGAAAAAAACCAATAATAGAAATCATCTGACATAGCAAAGGTAGCAATAAAATCCGAAAAATATTACTCCTTATGGAGGTATTTTTCACGTAATGACATTTTCCAAACTTGGGTTTGGGAAATTGATAGAATCCACCTTGGGCCAACGTGGAAATATAGGTAAGGCTTTCCAATATAACCTATGCAAAATGTTTTCACAGCTAACCTTGAACACCCTTTTCCGCTTGTAACGCATTGAACCATTGATGCATTACAAAGGTGTTCACCGTTATGGTGCGCACACACAGTTACAAGGTTTTCACCTAATAAAAGGCGGGAAATATCCACTGATGCGCAATGCGGTGGAATGATAAAATGCACACTCAGCATTTCAAAGAGCGAGATGCTAAAATAAGCAATTGAAGAAGCTGAAAAACAAGGAATAAAGAAAAATCGGAGCGGGTACAAAAATGAGGATTCGCCAAAACGGTGAATCCTCATTAGAACATGTGAACAAATGAAAGCTAATTATCGGTTACGCATGTGATTACCGCCGTTGCGCCGAGAATGTTCGCCCATTATCTGGTGCTGAATATTGCTCTCGACTTTGAGAAACATTAGGAGCTGCTGAGGAGAAAGGATTTTGCTTAGTTTGGGAATGTATTTCTGCTGAATTCTAAGCACAGTTTCCTTCGTTTTCAAATTGCCGAGAACAAACCGACATGCAGCATCGGATGATACAGTGGCAGCCCTTTTGTCGGGGCGTGGATGAGAGTGGAAAAGGTTGCGGACCTCATTGCAGTAGCTGCGATAAACTGGGATAAACCTTTCAGTCTGTGCAGGCGACAAATCGAGCTGGTCCTGCATCATCTTCACTTTAGCGTTGAAAATGCGGTCAATCTGGTCCTGAGAGAGATTCGGCTCAGCCGACAATGCGGCAAAGCAGCACAGGATGACAGAAAAGATAAGAGCTATACGTTTCATTTCAAATAATATTAAAGTTATTATTAATTGGAGGATGCCTGATCGGCATCGTAATCGGGGATATCATCAAGATTGTAGTAAGTGACATCCTGCACCTGCTTATCGCTGAGCGAGCTAAGCACCTCGTTGAGCGACTGGCTCTTTTCGATGCGCTTATAGTCATTCTGAGTCTGAAAGCGGGAGAACAGGAGAAAAGCCACCAGCAGAGCGGCAGCAATGCCGGAAGAATAGAAGCAAATCCGGCGTATGACAGCGCGGCGGTGATGGTCGGAACGCTGAGCCAAAGCAGACGCAGCGCATTTATCAATCAAAGAGTCAACATAACCCTCAGATTCAGAGAAAGGCATCCGTTTGCCGATTTGATTAAAATCATTCATAAGGCAAATTCATTTAAATACTTTTTAATACGTTCAACAGCAAAATGATAATTGGTCTTGAGCGTTCCGACATTTTTGCCGGTGATTTGTGCAATCTGCTCATAGGGCATTTCATTATAGTAGCGCAAGTTGAAAGCAATGCGCTGCTGTGCGGGAAGCTGCAAAAGGGCTTTCTGGAACAGCACCTCGGCAGACTTGGCATCGAGATGGGACTCAGCCTCCAATTTCTCAGTGAGAGATTCGCCGAGAGAGTCGATGCTCTGCAGGAAATTGCAGCGTTGGCGCAACACGTGCAAAGCCTCGTTGGTGGCAATCCGATAAAGCCAAGTGGATAAGGCGCATTTCTCCTTGAAGCCACCGATGCCATTAAAAATATTGATAGACATTTCCTGCATGGCATCTTCGGCATCATCGTGAGAAACGACGATACGCCGGATGTGCCAATAAAGTTGTTCGCCATATTTCTTCAGCAGGATGGAAAAGCCCAAATCGCGCTGAGAAGGAGACCGCAACATAGCCAAAATGTCCTTATCATCAGTAGCAATCGCCATTATCAAAATAATTGCCGTTCACTTGTTAGAGTGTAAAGATAGGAAGAAGTTAAAAAACCACGATGAAAAAAGAGAGAAAAATCAGAAAATAGACAAGAAAGCAGATTTGACACAAAAAAAGGCAAAACTGCATAAAAAATGAAAGCAAGTTGGCGAGTTCATAAAAAAATAGTAAATTCGCCACCAATAAACAAACTCAAAAAGTCAAGAAAAGAAATGGAACAGATTTCGGAAAGAATAGCGGCTTTATCGCCGTCGGCAACATTGGCAATGTCGCAGAAAAGCAACGAGCTGAAAGCGCAAGGCGTTGACGTGATAAACATGTCGGTGGGAGAACCAGACTTCAATACCCCCGACCACATAAAAGCGGCAGCTAAGCGAGCTATTGACGAGAATTTCTCGTTCTATTCCCCAGTGCCGGGGTACAAAAGTCTGCGCGACGCAATCTGCGCAAAACTGAAGCGCGAGAACGGACATGACTTCAAGCCAGAGCAGATTGTAGTGTCGAACGGTGCAAAGCAGTCGCTCTGCAACGCAATGCTGACATTGATAAACAAGGGTGACGAAGTGATAATTCCTACCCCCGCATGGGTAAGCTACGTGCAGATGGTGAAACTGGCAGAAGGAAAAGAAGTGCTGGTGCCGGCAACAGTGGAGCAGAATTTCAAGATAACTCCCGCACAACTTGAGGCAGCCATCACCGACAAGACGAAAATGATAGTGCTATGCTCGCCATCGAATCCTACAGGCAGCGTGTACTCAAAGGAAGAGTTGAAAGGATTGGCCGACGTGCTGGCAAAGCATCCCGACATAATCATACTTTCAGATGAAATTTATGAGCATATAAACTATACGGGAGAATTCAACTCAATATCGCAATTCAAGGAAGTGTGCGACCGCACAGTGATAGTGAACGGCGTCAGCAAGGCCTACGCGATGACAGGTTGGCGTATAGGCTACATCGCCGCTCCAATGTGGATAGCGAAAGGAAACAGCAAACTGCAAAGTCAATATACCTCAGGTGCATCATCAATAGCCCAAAAGGCAGCTGAAGAGGCATACAACGGGCCTCAGGATTGCGTGGAGACAATGCGCCAAGCCTTTGAGCGCAGACGTGACCTGATAGTGAAACTGCTGAAAGAAATCCCCGGGCTGAAAATCAATCATCCCGAAGGAGCATTCTATATTTTCCCTGAAGTCAGCGCATATTTCGGAAAGAAATGCGGCGACAGAGAGATAAACAATTCCAATGACCTCGCAATGTATCTGCTTGAGGTGGCACATGTGGCAACCGTTGACGGCGCAGCATTCTGCGCACCCGGGTACATACGCTTGAGTTACGCCACAAGCGACGACAATATCCGCGAAGCAGCGAAGCGCATAGCAGAGGCACTGAAGAACTTGAAATAACAGATAGACGAACAAAATAAAAGAGGGCCATTTCCATGACGGAAACGGTCCTCTTTTGTATAGTGAAAATGCGGGGAAATCCCGCATGTGAATATGTCAGAACATCTGCGAAACACGGGAAACGGCATCAACAAAAGCCTGCACTTCCTCGAAAGTGTTGTAAACGGCAAAAGATGCGCGGACAGTGCCTTCAACACCCATAGCAGTCATTAACGGTTGTGCGCAATGATGGCCAGTGCGGACAGCCACACCGAGTTTGTCGAGAAGCATACCCATGTCGTAATGGTGAATGTCGCCGACAAGGAAAGAGATAACAGCACCCTTGGAAGGCGAATTGCCGAAAATACGCATGCCCGGAATCTTCATAAGTCCGTCGGTGGCAGCAACGAGAAGGTCGTGCTCGTGGGCCGCAATATTGTCGATACCAATGGAATTGACGAAGTCGATGGCCTTACCGAAAGCCGCAATACCCACAAAATCAGGAGTGCCAGCCTCAAATTTGAAAGGAAGGTCGGCAAAAGTGGTCTTTTCAAACGATACATGGCCAATCATCTCACCACCACCCTGATAAGGAGGCATCATTTCAAGGAAACGACGCTTGCCATAAAGAACGCCGACACCAGAAGGGCCGTACATCTTGTGGGCAGAAAAAGCGTAGAAATCAGCGTCAAGGTCGCGGACATCAATATGAGAATGAGGTACAGCCTGCGCACCGTCGATAAGGACAGGAACACCATGGCTGTGGGCAATTTTAATCATCTCCTTGACAGGATTGACAGTGCCAAGCACGTTGGAAACCTGACAGATGGAAAGAAGGCGAGTGTTGTCGGTGAACATATCGTTGAACTCATCGAGCATAAGCTCACCTTTGGGATTCATCGGGATGACATGAAGGATGACACGCTTGTGGCGCTGGACGAGCTGCCAAGGGACAATATTGGAATGATGCTCCATGACAGTGACGATAATGTCGTCGCCGTGAAAGAAAGTGTCGCTGAAAGAAGAAGCCACAAGATTGATGGCTTCAGTGGTGCCACGGGTGAAAATAATCTCATCGGTGGATTCAGCGTTGATGAGGGCACGAACCTTTTCGCGCGTCTGCTCCATAAGGTCGGTGGCTTCCTGAGAGAGGGTGTGCACACCACGATGAACGTTGGCCTTGCAGGAATGATAGACATTGTCGATACAATCCACAACAGACTGCGGAGTTTGCGCAGTGGCCGCGTTGTCAAGATAAATGAGAGGCTTCCCATCGACCTCTCGAGAGAGAATAGGAAATTGGCGGCGAATTTCAGTTATATCTAAGTCGGACATACTATTTATTATTATTCTTATTGTTCAGTGAATTATTATGGCAGGCATTGCCACAGTCGCGGCAAAGAGCGAGCGACCCGTCGAAACGCTTTTCGACAAGGTGATGCAGCCTGTCCCTGAGATTATCAAGGCGGACAGCATCGATGACATCGCTCATGAAAGCCTGCATAAGCATGGTGCGGGCATCATCGTAAGGAATGCCGCGCGTGCGCATATAGAACAAAGCCTCCTGATCGAGCTGGCCGACAGTGGCACCATGACCGCACTTGACATCGTCGGTGTAGATTTCGAGTTGCGGCTTGGTGTGCATCTTCGCAGTGGGCGAGGCGCAGATGTTGCGGTTGCTCTGATAAGCCTCGGTCTTGGGGCAATCGGGCGCGACAAGAATCTTGCCGGAAAAAGCCCCTTGCGCATTGTCGTCGAGGACATATTTGAAAAGTTCGTTGCTCGTGCATGCGGCAGCATTGTGGGCAATGAAAGTGTGATTGTCGATGTGCTGGTCGCCATTGGAGATAGCCATTCCGAGCAAGCGCGTTTCAGCGTGTTCGCCACAGAAATCGATGCGGTAATCGTTGCGTGAAGTGCCGTTCATCAGAGTGATACCATCAACAAGAACGTTGGAACCAGCCTCCTGATGGACAAAAAGTGAAGAGACGCGGTGAGTGTGAACGCCAGTTTCCTCAATGTCGTAATAATCGAAAGTGGCATCAGCACCAACATAAATTTCAACGACCTGTGAAGCAAGGCAATCCTCATCGACCTTTTGAGTGTGGTCGCAAACAAGCAGACGGGCCTGAGCACCATCCTCAACCACGACAAGAATACGGCGGAAAGCCATGATTTTTGCAGCGGCATTCATGATGTTGACAAGCTGTACAGGACGTTCAAGAACCACACCTGAAGGGACATAGACAAGCAGCCCGTCCTGAGCAAGCAGCGAATTCAGAGCCACATGGGCATCGTCGAGCGAAGCATATTTGCCATAATATTTCGCGACAATTTCAGGGTGAGCAATCGCAGCCTCGCGGAGAGAACCGACAATTACAGACGCAGGCATATTCAAGCCGGCAGTGCGGCTGGAGCGATAGATGTCGCCGACAGCCACATAGAGCCAAGTGCTCATGTTAGGCACGTCGCAGCGGAAAGCCTCGGCAATGTCAACATCGAGCGGGCGGCGGTTCACGTTGATACCATAATCGGGAGCGAAAAGGGCATCGACATCAGTGACCTCGTAATTTTCCTCGCCTTTATGCGGCAACTCCTTGCCATCGAGTGCCTCGAGAGCCTTTTGCCTCAAAGCATTGAGTGCAGGCGCGGAATTGGCATCGATTTCAGCCGAGTTAGTGCGATAAAAGTCGATATATTGTTTTAAAGCTCCCATTATGCCTGCTGATTATCAATTTCCTCTTTAATCCAGTCGTAGCCCTTATCCTCAAGGATGAGCGCCAAATCAGGACCACCAGTCTTGACTATGCGGCCCTTATAGAGGACATGCACGAAGTCAGGCTTGATGTAGTCCAGCAGCCGCTGATAGTGAGTGATGACGATAGTGGCATTGTTCTCGCTGCGGAGCTGGTTAACGCCGCCAGCCACAATGCGGAGAGCGTCGATGTCGAGTCCGCTGTCGGTCTCGTCGAGGATGGAGAGCTTAGGCTCAAGCATTGCCATCTGGAAAATCTCGTTACGCTTCTTCTCGCCTCCGGAAAAGCCCTCGTTGACAGAGCGCGAGGCAAGTTTGTTGTCGAGCTGGACGACAGCCCTCTTTTCGCGCATCAGTTTGAGAAAATCACTTGCTGTGAGCGGGTCAAGGCCATGATATTTGCGCTTGGCATTGAGAGCCGCACGCATGAAATTTACCATAGAAACGCCCGGAATCTCGACAGGATACTGGAAACTGAGGAAAATGCCCTCGTGTGCGCGGTTCTCAGGAGAAAGGGAAAGCAAATCCTTTCCACAGAACTCCACACTGCCACCAGTGACGGTGTAAGCCGGATTGCCCGTGAGAACGGCAGATAAAGTGCTTTTGCCAGAGCCGTTAGGCCCCATGATGGCATGTACCTCACCGGGATTGACCGAGAGGTTCACCCCCTTCAAAATCTCCTTGCCTTCGACAGAGGCGTGTAAATCGTTAACTACTAACATATATGAGTGAATTTATTATTATCAATATTTATCCAACAGAACCACTGAGCTGAACAGACAGAAGCTTCTGCGCCTCGACTGCAAATTCCATCGGCAACTTCGACATGACCTCCTTGGCATAACCATTGACGATAAGGCCGATGGCATCCTCGGTGGAAATGCCACGCTGATTGCAATAGAAAAGCTTGTCCTCGTCAATTTTAGAGGTGGTAGCCTCGTGCTCAACCACCGACGACTCGTTTTGAACGTCGATAATAGGGAAAGTGTGGGCACCGCTGGTGGAAGTGAGCAGCAGGCTGTCGCATTGAGTGTAGTTGCGGCAATTAGTGGCTTTAGAAAGGACTTTCACCATGCCGCGATAGCTGTTTTGGCTGTGACCAGCGGAAATGCCCTTCGACACAATGGTGCTGCGGGAATTCTTGCCGATATGAATCATTTTGGTGCCAGTGTCGGCCTGCTGGTAATTGTTGGTGAGCGCAACAGAATAAAACTCGCCGACCGAATTGTCGCCGCTGAGCACGCAACTTGGATATTTCCAAGTGAGAGCAGAGCCAGTCTCGACCTGAGTCCACGAGAGTTTAGAGAAATCGCCACGGCAAAGACCACGCTTGGTGACAAAATTGTAGATACCGCCCTTGCCGTTCTTATCGCCCGGATACCAGTTCTGGACGGTGGAATACTTGACCTCGGCACGGTCCTCAACGATAATCTCGACGATGGCAGCATGAAGCTGGTTACTGTCGCGCATAGGTGCTGTGCAGCCTTCAAGATAGGAAACATAGGCATCATCGTCGGCAACAATCAGAGTGCGCTCAAACTGGCCAGTGCCGGCGGCATTGATGCGGAAATATGTGGAAAGTTCCATTGGGCAGCGCACACCCTTGGGAATATACACGAAAGAGCCGTCGGAGAACACTGCTGAATTGAGAGCGGCAAAGAAATTGTCGCTGTAAGGCACGGCATGGCCGAGATAACGCTTAACGAGGTCGGGATAATCGTGGACGGCCTGACCGATTGAGCAGAAAATCACGCCAAGTTCGGCAAGTTTGTCACGATAAGTGGTCTTGACAGAAACACTGTCCATGACGGCATCGACAGCCATACCTGACAATCGCATCTGCTCTTCAAGCGAAATGCCGAGTTTGTCGAAAGTCTTGCGAAGTTCGGGGTCAACCTCATCCATGCTTTTCGGACCTTTTTTTACCGAAGGAGCGGCATAGTAGCTGATGTCCTGAAAATCGATGTCAGGAACGTCGAGGTGCGCCCAGTGCGGCATTTTCATCGTCTGCCACTTGCGGAACGCCTTCAGGCGGAAATTGAGAAGCCATTCAGGTTCGCCCTTGGCATTGGAAATGTAGCGGACGACATCCTCGTTCAGACCCTTTGGGATGACGTGAGTGTCGATGTCGGTGACAAAGCCATACTTGTAGTCGCTATTGACAGCGCCATCGATAATCTTTTCATTTTGTTTTTCGTTATCTTGATTCATTGCAATAAAATTTCAAATTCATTCACTTGTGCTGACCGAGTCGGGCGGAACGATTTTCAGCGAGTCGCTGGGAAGCGACTTAGAGCCAAGCACGCACGGCGCAACATCGAGAGTGAAGGCGAACGGGACATTGCCGAACGCATGGCGGGTGGTGAAAGTGGAGCTGTGAGGACTGATGATATACCATACATTCAGAATGATGCTCACGGCAAAGAGATATTTCAAAACGCTTAAAGCAGCACCACCAAAATTGTCGATAAGTCCCAGCTTGAGCTTCTTGACTACAGATTTGACGAACATAGCCACTACAGCCACTGAAAGGTACACGAGCAGGAACAACAGAATTTCGGCAAAAGCCGCAGTGGTGACATCGGCTGCCGGCCATTTGGCCGACGAAGGCACCACAACGCGCAGCACTTCAGCCGCCCAACCTCCAAAAATGTTGCATACCAATATTCCAAGCACCAAAGCCGCAATAGAGGAAATCTGCTTGATAATCCCCCTCATGTAGCCTATCACCGCGCCGGCGATGATTGCCAGAAATATTATAGCATCAACAAAACTCATAGTACCCATCATTAAAACCACAAAGATAAGAAAAATCACACAAAAACCGTGCCTAATAAAGGTAATTTAAATAGTGACAAAATTTTGCGGAAATATGAACTCTTTTGCCATGATTTGCCTAAATGGGACAAAAAATTGCGCGATTGGGACATCGACAAAGTATGACAGCACTATTTTTGCAAAATATTTACAAACATTATTCACATTAATAGAAACTATTTATGAAAAGATTATTTCCATTATTGTTTGCCTTGATGCTGATAAGCAGTGCCAAAGCAGAATTTTACAACGTGACGACGCCAGGCAGTTTACCAACATTAATTGATGCTGCGGCAAAAGACACAATTGTGTCACTTGAGATTGCAGGCAAAATCAATGGCACCGACATCAAATTCATCCGCGAGATGGCAGGGCGGGACTCACAGGGCAATGCCACCAACGGAAAACTAACGGAATTATACTTGAGCGCTGAGATAGCGAGTGGTGGCGAAGCATACTATAAAAATAATGTAACCGCTGACTATACTATAAGTGCCAATATGCTACGTGAAACGAACCTTATATATGTGGAGCTTCCAAATGCAACTGCAATAGGTGACTCGGCTTTTTATGCGGCAAAAAGTCTTGAGTGGGCGTATATATCTGATGAAGCTAATATGAAATCGTTAGGAAAAAGCGCATTTGAAGGATGCGAGAAACTCAATTATTTAGATGAAAATATACTTAACAAATTAATCACTATTGGTGCAAAGGCATTTAAAGGATGTGCCCTGACGGACATGGCTTTAAGCAAATCGCTCACGACAATAGGAGAAGAGGCTTTTAGGGGTAACCAGATAAGTGATTGGATCATTCCAGATGCAGTGACAAGCATAGGGAAAGGCTGCTTTGCTGAAGACACATGCGTGTACAGAGTGACACTCAGCGAAAATCTGAGGGAGATAGGCGATTCAGCATTTGCCAACTGTTCAGCATTGGAGGAAATTTATAGTCCAGCGGCCACACCATTAGTCCTTGCCGATTCCACTTTTGCCGGTGTAAAGACAGATTCATGCGAATTAGTGGTGCCAGTGAAATCAGAAGAAGCCTATAAAAGCGCAAAAGTGTGGAGGAATTTCAAGATTCAGACTGAAGAAATGGACAGCATGACTGTGACAAACGCAGCTGCAGGAGAACTTTACAAACAAGGTATTTCCAAACTGGTGAAGAAATTGACGGTGAAAGGGCCGATTAACGGAACAGACATAAAGAAAATGCTCAATTTGAATAAAGACTTTCGACTGGTTGATATAGACCTCAGCGGAAGCAGAATTGTGGAAGGTGGCGATGCATATTATCAATCTTATTTTACTGTTGATGATGAGGTCGGCGAAGATATGTTTATGAGCACTACTTTTGAACACATCGCATTGCCTGACAGTGTGCAAGCCATTAGAAATTTTGCTTTTAATGGTTCAATAAAGTTGAAGAGCGTGGATATGCCCGTTAATCTTAGAATGATAGGGGATGCTGCATTTGGGGATTGCTCGTCATTGCAGACGATTAACATTCCGGCAAGAGTGACATCACTTGGCAGAAATGTGTTTTGGTCTTCTGTAGTGGAGACAATCAATGTGGATAATGATAACGTCAATTACGCATCGGCTGATGGAGTGCTTTTTGACAAAAACGTGACTAAACTGCTGCTATATCCGATTGGGAACAAGCGAAGCGATTACACGCTGCCGAGCACAGTGGACACAATCGGAAAATATTCCTTTTCAAATAGCAAATATCTGAAAAACATTGACTTCAGTAAAGCCAAAAACCTTACTTCGATAGAAGAAAGTGCTTTTTATGTGAATGTGCTGCGCAGCATCACCATTCCTGCGAGTGTGAAGACTATAGGGAGAGCGGTATTCGCGTATAGCGACAGCATGACAAGCATAAATGTGGATGAGGCAAATGCAAATTACGCGTCGAGAAATGGAGCATTGCTAAGCAAGGACTTAACCACACTGTATGTGATTCCAGGAGGCGTCGGAACATCATTCGACGTGCCTGAAGGAGTGAAAACTATTTCAGAGGAGGCTGGGTACTATAACACAATGTTGACAAGACTCAATTTACCAGCTACACTTGATTCGATAGGGAGATATGCGTTTTGGAGTACAACACTTGCGGAAGTACACTGCAAAAGCGTGACACCGCCGGCAACTGGTGAAAGTGTATTCGGAGACGGAACAATCAACAGCACATTGTATGTGCCGACAGGTTCACTTACAGACTATCAAACAGCCACCAAATGGAAAGATTTCGCTTCAATCGTAGCTGACCCTACTGGAATAAAGGCAGTGGAAAGCAACGGAGTGAAAGTGAGAGTGACGGCTAATGGGGGTGAAATAACAGTGACAGGCGCGACGACAGGAACACAAATCAGCGTGTACACCCTGAGCGGTTCGCTTGCAGCATCAACCCGCGGCAACGGCGAGAGCATCACGCTGCCGATGATGGGCAATGGCCTGTACATAGTGAAAGTGGGCAACACTTCGCATAAGGTTATAATCAGAAATTAATACTAAATAGAGAAACATGTTTTGATTTACCGCCATGGCAAAAATTGCTGCCGTGGCGGTGAATCTTTACCTAATAACAGTGAAAATACATGGCAAAATGCCGAATTTTAGTTAAAGAATTAAAAATTGATTGATTTTTATGCTCGAAAATTATGTTGTAAAACATATAAGGCATATCTTTGCATCAGTTTTTCATGGTATTAGTTTTAAGGTAAGATTGGTACATGTCGTGATGACAAGTATTTATTTTAATTAGGTTTATGTTAAAGGTATTAGATTTTATGTAAGCGATCCCCTGGCAGTTGGTCTGTCGGAGGATTATTTTTTTGTGCCTGCCTAAAAACAAACGGCTCAATGAAAATTTAGCGGGGTGAAGAAAAGCAAGAATATTTACTTGCGAGGATTCAGTAAATGGTGTATCTTTGTTAGGAAAGTCGAGAATACATAAACAAAATAAATCAATAATATATGAAAGCAATTGAAGGATATATGCCCTTTAAGGGATATAAGACTTACTACAGGATAATAGGAGAGAATTCGAATGGCCATAAACCGATACTGCTGTTGCACGGAGGTCCAGGCAGCACACACAATTATTTTGAAGTGCTTGACAGACTGTCGGAAGAAGGGCGGCAGGTCATCTCGTACGACCAAATAGGTTGCGGAAATTCATTTGTAGAGGGGCATCCTGAATTGTGGAACGAAAAGACGTGGCTGGAGGAGCTTATAAATATTCGTGAATATCTGCATTTGGATGAAGTGCATATTTTGGGCCAGTCGTGGGGCGGAATGCTGCTGATAGAATATCTGATTGAGAAGAAGCCACAAGGCGTTAGCTCAGCGATTTTGGCAAGTACGTTACCCGACAGCAAACTTTGGGGCAGAGAACAGCACAGAATGATAAAATTCATGTCGGTAGACGACAAGAAATATATTGCAGCGGCGGAGGCTTCGGAAGATTACAGTGATGAGAATTACCTGAAAGCCAACGAAAGATATATGGAACTGCATTGTGCAGGTGCCGTGACAGAGGATAGCCCGGAGTGCTTGAGGCGGCCAAAGAAATCGGGGGCAGAGTCGTATCTGATTGGATGGGGTCCAAATGAATACACGCCATTGGGAACGCTCAAAGATTTCAATTATACGGAGCGCCTATGCGAAATCAACGTTCCATGCCTGATAACAAGCGGGACGAACGACCTCTGCACACCGCTAATAGCCAAAACGATGTACGACCGCATACCTGATGCGCAATGGGAACTTTTCGACGGGACGCGCCACATGTCGTTCGTGGAGCAGAACGACAAATATTGTGAAGTTCTTTCAAAGTGGATGCGGGAACGGGAGAAGGAATGAGATTTTTTTATGCGCCAAATTTATAAGCATATTCAAACTGCGCATTCCGTGTAAGTGAATTTTCGTACATGTGCTTGAGATAGAAATTGCGGCGACTTTGCCAATTCTGCTTATTCAGCACATATCCATTCATTCTCAGCAGTTCACGGTGAGTAAGATATTTTTCGGTAAACAGCTCGCCTTCACAAAATCCCAAGATAGTGCCGGCAATGAAGACCAATGCACCGATAGCTGTGGCCTCATTGTGAACATGAAATTTCTTGACGCTCTTGAATAAAGTTCCTAAAGAGACCGCGCTGAAGGAATAGACGAGCATGTCGGAAACTTTCAGATTAACCGCCACGTTGTCGGAATAATCATCTCGGTGGAGAATCAGCTGGTCGGTGATAGCGTTGTATTCGACATCCAAGCCGACGGAATCATTATATTCGTAATGACCAATATCAAGCATTTTAGTGTAATGGTTGAACCTCTTTTGTGAGAAAGAATCGTCGTGGGAAAAATAAGCATAGGTCATGCCTGCGACGTAAAGGCAGCAGAACAGAATGATAAAGGCTAAAAAATAAAGAAGGACAGAACTCAAAATTGAGGTTTTGGGTTTTCCGATAATTTCGCAAATATCATCAATTTTTGACTGAATGTCACCATCAGTTTCGGGATTGTAGATTGTACCTTTGATGTCCTTAAGGATAGTGCGATATTTCTTGTCCTCGATATGACATTTTTCAGCATCAATGGAATCGTCAGCACTATAGAACGATACCTGCTCAAGACTTTTCATAGTCTCTTCGAAAGAGCAACCATAGTAGAAAGGAATAATGCGCATGTCGGATTCAAGTGCCATGCGAATCTCCTTCAAAAACCAGTCGCCTGAAGATGAAGAATCGAAACAGTTCTTTGAAAATATAACCACATAGGAGCGGGAGCTTTTGAAGGCTTCAAAAATCGGCTTACTGATTGAGCCTTCCTTAATGTTCTTGCTATCGAAAAAAATACGCTTTTTATCATAGCCGTAATCGACTAAACTCTGCATAATAAGTTGTGCAGTAGCCGAGTCGCTTGAATGCTTATAACTGATGAAAACATCGTAAAGCTTCTTGTTTTCTGTGTCGTTAGAAACGTCCATGACAAAGATTCTTAAACAAACGCAAAAATAGATTTTTCAAAACAACAATCAAAACTAATTGGGAAATAAGTTGAAAAAAGGCATAAAAAAAGAGGCGTTCATCGCGCCTCCTTTATCTTAATCTGTGACTTTTCAATCCTTTTGCCGCCAAAGAGTGGCGATTTTGCGCTTGATGGCAATTATATTGCCTGTGGTGATAAGCCCCATGATTATGACACCTACAACAATGGAAATCCAAAGAGAGGAGCCGCTGACTTCAAAAGCGCGGAGCATAGGCAGATATTCAAGCCTCATCAATGTCATAAACAAAATTGAGAATACAAGAACCGCCCCATTGATGTACGCCACCATCTTAATGTAAGGCTTCGACACCTCATGCGGCGAATATCCAAGCATCAGCAAATCCTGAAGTTTCTTGGTGTTCTTCTGCAGAAGCAGATAAATGCTGAGCATCAGCACGAAGAAAGAGAGCAGGCTGATGAGGACACCGACAGAAACGACGATGCCGATAATGACGGTGAGGAAGTAATTAGCCTTGCTGCTGTCCATCTTGTCGCCGGCAATTTCATAGCCGTGAGAGTCCATGAAGTCCTTAATGCGCTGGTCGCCCGGAGAGTTCACCTCAACGATAAGACGCGCAGGGAGCTGGTCACCGCCACGGCCATAACGGTCGTTGCTCCATTTCATGAATTCCTCAGGAACAATAATGGTGTTCAAGCGGTTGGAAAAACCGACGATACGGCCCGGAATAACCTCGTTAACACCGTTGCCGGTGAATTGGAACGAGAGAGGAATCATATTAACCATTCCCTCGCTGATTTCAGGCATGCCCTGAGCGGCGGCGTAGCCAAAGTTGTAGAGCGAGAGATAATCTTTCGAGACAATTACAGGCACTTGCGGATGTGCGGGGTCGAAATGCCATTCTGAGGGATTCACGTCGATAAATTCAGAAGGGATAGCCTCGAAGAAAAATTGGGTGTGCATTCCGGTCCTTCCGACCTGAACAGTAGCCCAAATATTGTATTCGGAACGGGTGAACCTGCCCACCTTGCGAACCCAAGGCTGCTTCTGGATGGTGGCAATGTCGGAATCGGCAAATTCAGAAGTAGTACCCATCATGGCACCCACGCCAGTGACTTTGCGGGTGATGATAAGATAATCCTTTTTGATGAAACTCTCGTCGTCCTGAAAAATAGGGCGGACATCGCGGTAGAACTGAACCGCAAGAATAACGATGGTGAGGCCGATGAGGTTAGCAATAGAGAAACCAATCAACTGGCCGGCGCTGATGTGCTTGCGCAACAGACGCCACATTAAACCGCCTTTTATCATAGCTTATACTCTTTTTCGTTAGTAATCATTACATTATTGCCTACGGAAGTGGCGATGATGCCAGCTCCTTGACGCTTAGCCTCATCCATGACGAGGGAAGCGACAATCTTGTTGTTAGTGTTGTCGAGGTGACTTACCGGCTCATCAAGCAAGATGAAGTCGCAAGGCTGGCACAAGGTGCGGATAATAGCCACACGCTGCTGCTGGCCAATCGACAGCCGAGCCACAGAAGCATTGATTTTGTCGGGAATACCGAGAGCCTCAAAAAGTTTTTCGATATCCTTTGCCGATTTGAAGCCTGTTATGCGGTTCTTCAACTCAATGTTTTCCATTGCGGTAAGTTCGGGGAAAAGGCGCAATTCCTGCGGAAGATAGGCAATGTGCCGGCAACGGATGTCGCACCAGTCCTCAACCACAAGTTCGCGGATGTTACGTCCGTCGAAAAGGAAATCGCCTGAATAATCCTCGCGGAAGCCATAGATATAGCTGCAAAGCGAAGACTTTCCCGTGCCGCTTTCAGCGGAAATCAGGTAATTCTTACCCCGCTCGAAGCTGAGGTCCTGAAGCCAGACTTCCGAATTATTTTCCTCGCGTCCCGCAAACACAGCGGGCAAAGTGTTCTTTACATCAATTCTTTCCATAAATATGAGTGAAAGATATATATATGTTTTTATGTTTTGACATTATCATTTTCCGAAGCGTCAGTCAACGCATTTGTTCATGCCATCAACATTTTCACCGTTGTAAGGCTCGATGTGGATGTTAGCCATAATGTCGCCGAATTTTTCTTTCAATTGGCGTTCAACTTCCGATGCAATGTGGTGGGCATCGACAATGGTCATTTCCGGAGCCACCTTAATGTGGAAGTCAAGCACCAGTTTGTTGCCGTTCTTTCTTGTACGCAAGTTGTGGAAAGCCTTCACACCGTCCACTCCACCAATCACACTGCCAATTTCAAGATTCTGTGATTCAGGCAGCGAAACTTCAAGCAGTTCGCGAATTGCCGGCATACCAAGTTTGACAGCGACTACAGCGATGAAGATGCTGACCGTCATGGCGGCTATAGGGTCAAGAATGCGCCATTGTGCAGAAAGGAACATCGCGCCGGAAATGCCAAGCAGAGTGGCGATGCTGGAAAACGCATCGCTGCGATGATGCCAGGCATTTGCAATCAGAGCCATGCTCTTGAGGTCGTTGCCGACATGATTGGTGTACTGGTAAAGAGCCTCTTTGGCAACAATAGAGACGGCTGCCATGATTAGAGCGATAGTGGTTGGTGCCTCAATACTGGCACCGCTGAGAGAAGCAATGACACGTTCGCCGCTTGTCCAAAAAAGCCAAATAGCGACCGCCATAAGCGCCATGCTGATAATCATGGTGGCAAAAGTTTCAAACTTGCCATGGCCATAGCGGTAGAATTTATCAACACCTTTAGCCGAAACGCCGATAAACACGATTACCACGACATCGGTGACAAAGTCGGAAATGCTGTGCACGCCATCGGCAATCATTGCGCCGGAATGGCCTACAATACCAGCAATAATCTTGAGAGTTGAGAGAACGCCATTGACAAAAAAGCCAATCCACGTGCAACGCTTTGCAATCCGCGCGCGCACTTCCAAATCTTCATTAACATTTAATTCATTTGTCATAAAAATGTAGAGAGTCAATCATGCCTTGGCACATCCCAACAGAGAAATTCTGCGGGAGGTCGGGACAATCAAGGCGCAAAAATAGTCATTATTGCAATGACTTGATGAAATTTAACCAAATTTTATTCAGTTTCCACCCAAACCCATGGATAGACAGCGTTCATATAATCGTAGTTTTCATACTCTTTGCGTTGCCAATAGCCATTAACCGCACCATCAGGAGGAGTGGGGTCATCAGGACCATCAGTCATCCAGTTCAACCAGAAATCATAGTCCTCATCAAGTTCGTCCACATAATAATCATCAAAGTTGTCGTCGTTCATAATTCCTAAAATAAACGTTTGAAACTCAGTTGACAAAAATAATGATTTTAAATAAGATGCCAAAGGAATAGGCGAAAAAAGAGGATGCGGCAAAATCTGCCACATCCTGATATGTTTAGACCGCAAAAACGCGTGATTATTTCACTTGCCAAGTTTGGCCTGCAAGAATCATGTCGCGAAGGCATTTGAAGCCTTTATGCTCCTGAACCTCTTTAGCCTGCTTGTCAACTTCAGCCTCGTAAGAGAGCGATTCAACGTCGCGGATAACACCGATAGCCAAAGGCAAATTGTGTCCGTCCATCATGGCGAGCTGCTGATGCAGGAAATTAGTCTTGCAATGAGCATCGTGAACGAGAACATCATCGATGGTGTAACCATCCTTACCGAGTTCTACAGCTTTCAGCCCGAAACCATCCTGAACGATACCCTTTTCCATATTCTTGCCAAAAAGCATCTTTTCGCCGTGAACAAGATGAATGGTGCGGTCGGCACGGTTCTCCTTGTCGGTAATGAAATTGTGGATGCCATTATTGAAAATGACGCAGTTCTGAAGAAGTTCAACAACTGATGTGCCTTTATGGCGTGCAGCAGCAACCATCACTTCCTGAGAAACTTTCAGCTCGACATCGATGCTGCGGGCAAAGAAAGTGCCGCGAGCACCAAACACGAGTTCAGCAGGAATGAACGGATCCTCGGTAGTGCCATAAGGAGATGATTTTGAAACAAAACCACGGTCGGAAGTAGGTGAATACTGGCCTTTGGTCAGACCATATATCTTATTGTTGAGCAAAAGCAAGTTGAGGTCAACATTACGGCGCACCTCGTGGATGAAGTGGTTACCGCCAATAGCCAGACCGTCGCCATCGCCAGCCACCTGCCAAACAGTCATTGCAGGATTGGCAACCTTGAAACCAGTGGCAACAGCTCCGCCACGTCCATGAATGGTGTGGAAGCCGTAAGTGTTCATGTAATAAGGCAGACGAGAGCTACATCCGATACCTGAAATGACAGCCGTCATGTAAGGCGGAACGCCGATTTCAGCCATAGCCTTGTGAAGTACGGCAAGAATAGCATGGTCGCCGCAGCCAGGGCACCAGCGTACATATTGGTCGCTTTTAAAATCGGCTGCTGTATATTTTTGTTCTTCCATAATTACTTTTCCTCCATGATTTTAATAACACCGTCAGTGATTTCCTTAACGAGGAACGGCTGACCTTGAATCTTATTGATACGGCGGATAATAACGCCAGGGTTCTTGGCTTGCAGATAATCGGCGAATTGCCCAGTGTTAAGTTCAGCAACAATAACGTTCTTGAAACGTTTCAGCACAGATGCCGTGTTGACAGGCAGCGGTGAGATATAGCGGAACTGCGCCAAAGCAACCTTTTTGCCTTCGGCGTTAAGTTTGTTGACAGCAGTAAGGAGATGGCCGTAAGTGCCGCCCCAACCGATGAGCAGAGTGTCGGCATCAAGGTCGCCCTGAACTTGCAGCAGAGGAATGTCCTTAGCCACATTATCAACTTTAGCCTTACGAGCAAGCACCATTTTTTCGTGATTGACAGGGTCGGTGGAGATGGCGCTTGTGACGCTGTCCTTCTCCAGACCGCCAAGGCGGTGCATGAAACCCTCAGTGCCAGGTATAGCCCAATAGCGCACTTTGGATTCATCGTCGCGGTAATAAGGACGCCAATTGGTGTTCTTCATTTCAGGGCGGACAAAATGAGGATGGATTTCGGGATATTCATCATTCTCAGGAATGCGCCAAGCAGAAGAGCCGTTGGCAATAAAGGCATCAGTAAGCAGAATGACAGGAGTCATGTGCTCTATGGCAATGCGTGCAGCCTCGAAAGCCATGTCGAAGCAGTCAGTAGGAGAGGCAGCAGCCAAAACTACAATAGGAGATTCACCGTTGCGTCCATAAAGAGCCTGCATAAGGTCGGTCTGCTCAGTTTTGGTAGGAAGACCAGTTGAAGGTCCGCCGCGCTGAACGTCGATAATTACAAGCGGAAGTTCAGCCATCACAGCAAGGCCGATACCCTCGCTCTTAAGAGCAAGGCCTGGGCCGGAAGTGCTGGTAACGGCAAGGTCGCCGGCAAAAGCAGCACCAATGGCAGAGCAAACTCCGGAAATCTCATCCTCCATCTGGCAAGCCTTAACACCAAGATCCTTGCGCTTTGCAAGTTCGTGGAGAATATCGGTTGCAGGAGTGATAGGGTAGCTGCCGAGGAACAACGGACGGCCAGACTTTTCGGAAGCCATGATAAGGCCCCAAGCAGTAGCCGTGTTACCATTGACATCGGTGTAATATCCCGGACGTATGCTTTCGCTTTCGATACGGTAAGTGGAGACCGAGGCTTGAATGTTGTTGCCATAATCAAAGCCAGCCTGCATAACCTTGGCATTAGCCTCGAAGATAGCTGGTTTTTTAGAAAATTTATTTTTCAGCAAGTTCTTGGCGCTGTCGATAGGGCGGTCGAAAAGCCAGCAAATCAAACCGAGAGCGAACATGTTCTTGCACTTCATAATTGATTTCAGGTCGAGACTAGTGTCGGCGAGAGCAGCCTTGACCATAGAAGTCATAGGCACTTCGACAACCTGAGCATCAAGTCCAATTTCCTTGTAAGGGTCATCAGTCTGATACAAAGCCTTAGTGAGGTCGGCCTTCTTGAAAGAGTCGATGTCGACAATAGCCACACCACCAGGTTTGAGGAACTTGGCATTCGTCTTAAGTGCGGCAGGATTCATAGAAACAAGCACATCAGCCTTGTCGCCAGGAGTGTAGACACCTTTGCCAATGTGCACTTGGAATCCGGAGACACCGCTCAGAGTGCCTTGAGGGGCACGGACTTCAGCGGGATAATCCGGGAAAGTGGAAATCTGATTCCCTACGCCAGCGGAAACGTTGGAGAAAATATTGCCAGCCAACTGCATTCCGTCGCCTGAGTCGCCCGAGAAACGGACAACCACATTTTCGAGAATTTTTACGTTCGTTTTTTCTAACATGGGAAATAATAATAAAGCTTCTGATTAATATTAAGGTGATTAAGTCAAACGGCCAAGTCGCCTCAAAAAGCAGTGCAAAGATACTTCTAATTACCGCAAAAGAAAAAGAAAATGGGTAATTATTTGCTTTTTAATACAAAATGAGGGTAAAATGCAGCTGAAATGGGATGCTGGAGAGCCATAAAAGTGATAATATGCAACTTGAAGTGAGAAAATACATTGAAAATGTAATGCTTTGTGTTAAAATAACGAGTAAAAAGAAAGAAAAACGCCATAAATATTGCATAAATAATAAATTGGTATTTTCTTTGCATACCTAATTCACATATTTGAAGTGAGAAATAATCAAATTTATATAATATACAATCAATGAAGAGAAATCTACAAAAGATGCTGATGGCATCGGCAATAATGCTGACGTTGCTATCGGGAGCATCAATGGGGAATGCAGCGACTGCAGGGAAAATCTACGGAAATGTGACATGGATGGACTCCTGGAGATGGGATACAGCCCCACGAGGAATCTACAGCATCACAAACGACGCAAATCCTACAATGGAGGCGATAGCACCAAGCGTAAACATCTTCGCTAATGGAGGAGCAATCTATGCCAACGGGAAATATTACGTCATGCATTATACTCCGAACACTGACCCACTTGTGGGAGCATACGACTGCTACGATGCCTCAACATGGAAACTGCTCAGTACAGATTCAGTGACCGGAAACGGCAATTTGGCATTCAGCAGCGCATACGACCGCACAACATCGACAGCCTACAGCTGCACACAAAATGACGGCAAAACCGGATTTAATCTCAGCAAATGGGACTTGACAGGCAATTCAAAGACAGTAATTGCAGCCTTCAGTCAAAAGATGATGGTCATGGCATTTGACAAAGCAGGCCAACTATACGGAATCGGTGCAGACAATAATCTGTACAAAATAAATAAGCAAACAGCCGCCTGCACATTAGTAGGCTCAACAGGAGTGTCGTCCTACGATTTGCAAAGTGCAGTAATCGACCAGTTCAACAATAAATTCTATTGGGCAGCGCATCTGGATAACGGCAGCAGTGGCCTATATGATGTGGATATGACTACAGGCGCAGCGACGCAGATATCCAGTTTCCCTGAAAATGCTGAATTTGTGGGATGCTATCTGTGGAATGACGTTAACGACAAAGCTCCGATTGCAGCTACAATAACAGGACTGAATTTCAGCCAGTGGAATCTGAACGGCACGATTGCCTTCACTGCTCCAACCCTTGCAGCCGACGGAAGCACCCTGGGCGGCAATATGGATTATACCATCAGAGCAAACAACGATTCCATAAGCGGTGGCTCAGTGGCAGCCGGAGCAAACGCGAGCAAATCCATAACCGTAAAAGCTGACGGAAAATACAGATTCACTTTGACAATGCGTAATAGCGCCGGAACAGGAATTGTTGCCGATACCACCTTGTGGGTGGGTAAAGATACACCTGACAGCGTGACAAATGTGAAACTCACCAAAAGCGGAAACAATCTGAACCTTGCATGGAACGCTCCGACAACTGGAGCAAACGGAGGCTACATAAACGGCGACAGCATAACATACACCGTGACGCAATATCCAGAGAACAAAGTAGTGGCAAGCGGAATAAAAGCCACAAGCTTTACCGACAGCTATACAAGCGAGAACTATGTTCTGCGCTATTATGGTGTGAAGGCAAAATATGCTGAATACGAAAGCAGCGAAAACAAATCGAACCATCTCAAATTAGGCGCGAGCGTTGCACTGCCTTATACGGAGACATTCACAAACCAAGATGACTTCGACACATATACGGTGATAGACAACAATGGCGACGGAAACACATGGAAATGGCTGAATGGCGGTCAGGCTAAATATGCGAGTGACGATACCCATAAAGCCGATGACTATCTGATAACACCTCCATTCAAGGCATCGAAAGATGCACTCTACAAGGTTGGCTACTTACCTTACAACCTGATGATGACAGAAAAATTGGCAGTGAAGTTGGGCAGCAGCGCAACAGTTGAGGCCATGACGACAACTTTGATGCCAGCAACAGAAATCACCAACGACAATGCCTATAAATGGATGGAACGTGAGTTCACAGTGCCAGCTGACGGAAATTACAACATCGGTTTCCAAGCATGCAGCGACGCCCAAGCATGGAATCTCTACATTGACAGCGTAAGGATTGAGAAAGAAGCATTGCTTGCCGCGCCCGACAGCGTGAGCAACATACACGTTACGACCGACCAAGACAAGCCATCAGTGACATTAGTTTTCAATTTGCCTACAAAAACCATCAGCGGCATAGCAATAACAACGATAAGCAAATGCGAGATATACCGCAACGACACACTGATAAATACAATGGCATCGCAGAATGCAGGCGCAGCAGTGGCTTACACCGATAACGCGCCGGCACAGAAGTACAACACATATAAGGTAATGGCATATAATGACAGCGGCAACGGCAGAACAGCTACAGCAACGGCATATATAGGAGAAGACTTGCCATTGCCACCGACAAATGTGGTGTTCGTTGACAGCCTCAACGGGACAGGAGTGGTAACATGGAAAGCACCTACCAAAGGATTTAACGGCGGAAAAGTAGTGAAGGAGAATATGAAATATTATTTCGTCAAAACGAATGGAGGTGACTATGTAAGCGATGATTTGCTGACCGATACAATGTACGTTGACAGCAAACTGCCGACAGGCTCGACACAATCGTGCATATTTTATGTGGTGTACGCAACGAATAATTTAGGAATGAGCGCGTACGCACGATCCAACTTCCTGATGTGCGGAACACCTTACGCAACACCATTCGTGGAAACATTTGCCGGAGCAACAGTTGTGAACGGTCCATGGTTCACCGACATTTATGCAAACAAAGGCGGATGGCTTACCATGGCAGCAGGAGTAAACGGAGAAACTCCTGAAGACGGCGACGGAGGAATGGCAATGTTCCAAGGAATTAAGAACGGAGCATCGGCATCACTTAATTCAGGGAAAATAGACATTTCCAAACTTGCCCATCCAGTAGCAGATTTCTGGGTAAACATTCCAGACGAGAAAGCTACAATGAAACTCAGCATTTCAGCCGACAATAAAGCAAATGAAGATTTGGTAAGCTATGCCAAGACAACAGGGTGGCAGCATTACATAGTTTCACTTGACAAATACAAAGGAATCAGTAATATCCGCCTTGCATTCACCGGCACAGCCTCAGCAGATTCAGCATTCCTATATATGGATAATCTGAAAGTGCGCAATCTGTACGATAACGATTTGACAATCACATCGCTCACTGGACCAGCATCGGCAACAGTGGGAATAGAAAGCAGTTATTCCGTAGCAGTAAAGAACAACGGAACAACATCAGCCAACGGCTACAAAGTTCAGCTATATAATAATGGTACATTGCTTTCCGTAGCCGACGGCACAGTGCTTGACGCAAATTCATCGAAGACATTCGCCTTGGCATACACGCCAGTAGCGGCAGACAAGGACAAGACACTCAATATTTACGCCAAAGTGGATTATGCGGCTGATGAATATACGGTTGACAACATTTCAGATACAATTCAGACCGCCACAAGCGGCGTGACAGGAATTATGGCAGCATCGCAGAAAGTGTACGCCACAGCAGGCATGATACACGTGAAAGGCGCTAATGGCGCGGAAGTAACAGTATATAATGTGGCCGGAACTGAAGTGTATTCAACTGTAGGAAAACAGAATCTGGAAATAGCAGAACCAGAAGGAATATATATGGTTAAGATTGGCGCAAGCACCACTAAAGTGGTTGTCAGATAGCCGATTAAGACAATAATCAAAAGAAACGGGCATTTTCACCAAAGAAAGTGCCCGTTTTTTTCGGTTTATTTAAGCCGTGGAGACGGCAAAGGTCAATTCATGTGGATGTTATAAGCCTTCGGGCGAGTCAAAGTTTCGGTGTAAACATTGCCGAAACTGTCAGTAACCTTGACGGTGACAGGCGTGGTGGCCGAAGCAGCCGTAGCCTTGAACATGTGGCAAGTGTTGTTGGAAGCAAAATCGGCTGTGTAAGAGCCATTACCAGCAACACGAGGAATGTCGTAGCAAATATTGTGGAGCGGGTCCTCAGCAACAATGCGGGTGACATTTAGCTTGGTTTCGCCCTCAAAAATCTCAACCTTCCAATCAGTGTCGTAATTGAACACGTTGACATAAATCAAATTGGAAGCCACATTTGCATAATTGGTGCGGGCAGAGTAAACACTCAGCAACTTTTTGGCTGAATCATTGTTGGCATAATAGTCGCGGACAGTGTTCATGTCGTAGGCACGGAACTGAGCATCGCCATTATTCTCGATTGAATGATATTTCCAAGTCAAGTCCTTGCCATTGACATCGAACACCTCATAACCAGTGGGAGAACCATCCTTGCAAATCTGCCTGCCGGTGAGCTTGCCAGTCCACCACCATGAGCCGCAGACACCAGCCACATTATTTTCATGCACATTAGGATAGGCATCGGGATGAGCATGATAATTATAATGGGTGTGACCGCTTAGGAGAGTGACATTAGGGAAGTCAGCCACCATCTTGTCGAGCTTGGAACTTGAACTTGATGACAGATATTCATTGACGGAGAAAGAGCCATTAGTTGACAATGTCCAAGAAGGAATGTGGAAGCCAATCACGATAGGAGTGGATTTATCAGTAATCATGTCGAGATCCTTTTTGAGCCATTCATACTGCTCGGCAGTGAAAGCGCCGGAGTAGTTGCGGCTGCCGACGATGCCATCATTGTAAGTGGCACCCGCCGTGGCTGCATTGATGTAGATAATGTCGTCGAGCACAATGTAATGAACCTTACCTATATTATATGAGTAATAGTTAGGACAAACGATTGTGCGGAAAGGACCAGAAGCCAGAAAGTCGCAATTAGTGCCGGCAGGAACAGAGCCATCATTGTCGTGGTTACCCATTACATGATAGACAAGAGTAGGATACTTGTCGGCGGCCATAGTTGACATGTAATTGCTCAAATTGAATTTGTTGACGTACCAGTAGGCATCCCACGACATATCGCCAAGGAACATGGAATAAATCTTAGAGCCGGAATTGGTGGAGACAAAATTCTGGACAGAAGGAATAAAACCAGCCTTGAACTGAGCGAGGTCGCTTGTGCGGTTGGCAAGATGCAGGTCGGTGGCGATAATCATTTTGTAATTGTCGTTATCGGCATGATAGAGAGTGAAATCGTGAGTTTCCTTAACTGCGACATCCGATGACAATCCAGCCCAGAACTGAGGGTTGAAAGTGTTGACGGCAGCAGGCTCATAACCGCGAGGAACAGAATAGAAAACATAGCCATTTTTCTTGTTGGAAGTCATGTAGTAATGTCCTGATTCATCAGTGGTGGTTACCACATATCCGTCGGAAACCTCAACGCCCGGAACACCTATACCCTCGCAAGTAATCTGACCTGTGACATTAGTGCTTTCTGGCTCAGCGACAGAGTCGATGATATTGAAGAAGAGCGGACACCAATCGGCAAGGCTGAACTTTTGGCAACCGACCTCGAATGATTCATCAGAGACATCACGGAGATTGCCACGAGCACCTTCGGCAGCACCTACAGAGTTGCCATTAACACCATAACAGAGGCAATCGCCTGCCACAATATTCTCATCGCAAGTGATGGAGAGAGTGCTATCCGTTGAAAGACGGATGTCGTTAATGTGAAGTTCGCGATAGGTGGAGTCGCTTGGGCGAATCATAGAAAAGCCGTAATTATCAACTTTCGCAACCGTTGTGGTGTCGAAAACTAATTTGGAAGGCGTGCTGAAAGTGACTTGGGCAGTGTTGCCCGAAACATCCATCGAAGAGGCATGCAAAGGAGCGACATTAGTGCCATTGATGACCGAATTAATTGAAACGGCGATTTGAGCACCGATAGCCTTTTGCGCTTCAGCCGATGGCGACAGCATGTTGCTGCAATAATCATATTGATAAGCAGGGCCAGTAAAAACGAATTTGTCGGGATGGTCCACACAAAGACGAAGTTCCGTTTCAGCCATACTGCAATCTATCGAAACAGTAGGATAGAGACTATGATAATAAGCCTGAGTGGAAGTTTGAGGGAAGAAGAACCTGATAGGTTCCGACTGACCAGTAATTTGCCTCAGATAAATATCAAGTTGAGTCTGCGTATCCAATAAATCTTTATAATACGCGTCAGATTCGCTTGAACTGGATTTAACATCCTCCATCATAACGACAAAGCCCAAAACCTTATAGGATTTGCCCTGTGATTTAGCGAGAGCGGTGGCATTTTTTACATCAGTAACAATATCTTGAGGGGACAAGTCTTCCCCGGAGTGCGAATCATAAGAAAGCACACGGAAAAGATACTGCTTGGCAGAAGCACCCTGAAGAAGAGCCAACTTTTCACCGATACCGCTGCAAGGAGTTTCGCCATAAACACCGCCTTCAATGCTTTCCTTCAGCGGAGTGAAAGTAGCGCCCGTGGTGGAAACATTGCGCAGGCCAGTGGAGAACATCAGCGAATTGGCATTGGTGGTGTTAGTAATGATGGTGGTGTCGGCAGAACCATTGGCAGCGACGTCGCCCATGATGAATATATGGTTGATGTCGGCCTGCTGGAATTGTGCAAAAGCGGAGACAGATGCAGCAGCCAGCACCATGGAGAATAATATTTTTGAAAATTTTATCATGATTTTGTCCTTTCTATTATTTCAAGATTAATTTTGAAGTAACCAGCCCTGCAGGAGTGGAAACCCTAACGAGATAATTGCCGCGAGCCAAACCGCTGACATCGACAAGCGACTTGGAAGAGCGGAGAACCACAGAACCAGTCATGTCAATCACCTCGACAGAGGAGAATGCGCCAGCGACAGTGAACTGCGATGTGGCAGGATTAGGATAAACCGCAACCATTTTGGCAGCAGCCACACCCGAAATGCCTGAAACAGTGTTTTCGTATGCACCTATCGAAGGCGGAACAGGTCGGGAAGAACCAATTTGGTCAGTGGCAGGAACAATGTTCACGCCATCAACAAGATATTCGCTGATGCCTGCACCCTTGGCAGCACCCTTGGCATTAATTGCAAAGGCATTGTTGCCATCAATCGTAGGAATAGTGTCGGTGTAACCGGCAAATATGGAATGGTCGGCATCGTTGGCAGAAATTGTGCCATTGAGGACATCGGAAGTGGAGCAAGTGAACGATGAAAGCAGATTGTTGCTACCTACGATAGTGCCAGCAGCGGAACCAGTGACGGTGAAATCACCTCCATAATTGTGCGCAAACAGATTATTCACAGCCGCAGCCTTAGGACGGAGATAAGAGCCGGAAGCATCAACGAGGAGGGCCGGAGACTTGGAATTGCCTACAAAAGTGCAGTTGGTGACGGTGCAGAAACCTCCGCTAACACGGCTGATATTATAGAAGCAAACGCCAGAAGACATGAGTGCGGAATTTTGCGCAAACGTGCAGCTCACCACTGACATAGAGCCATTGGCATAAGCATTAACCACGCCGGCACAACCCTGAGTGGCATTGTCGCTGCTATTGCCGATAAATGCAGAACGGCTTACCGAAACCAAATCGGAAGTCTGATTGTTATTGTAAAGAGTTCCTCCGCTTGAACCGGAAGAGACACAATTCTTGAAAATGCAATAATCCACAGAAGCCGCAGCACCATTCACGGCGTAGGCAGCGCCCTTCTGGGCATTGCAAGCCGAGAATGAACAATGAGAAACCACTGAAGGATTGCGGGTGATGACCGCACCGCCCATGGCTGAACTTGTGCAGCCGGAGAACGAGCAATTATAGAATGAGGAATTGCCCTTAGACACATCAATGTAAACAGCACCACCATTTCCAGTGGTAGAACCACCGATGAAAGTAACATTCTCAAAGATGAAAGAGTTTTCAGCAACACTCTTGCTGTTGCCGATATAAATAGCCGAACCGCCATCGTTGCCAGTGTTTCCCGGACGCAAAGTCAAGTTGCGGAACTTGTATTGAGTCTTGTTCTGAGTAGGCACTGCATAGAACAGGCGCTGAGCTGCATCGGGAGTGGCAGCCTCGATGGCATTGCCGTTGCCCTCAACAATCACACCCTTATTGGACATGTCGATAGGCGTAATCAGTTTGATAGGCGACTTGTCGGCAATATCAATTGAAATGCTGTCGCCGCTATTGGCAATAGCCATGACATTGCGGAGAGTGTTGTCGCCGCTGTCGGCAGGATTAGTGACGCGGTAAATATTCTCGACAGGACGAGGATTGGAAGCATCGTAAAGCGGAGCGATGGTAACGCCGTCAATCTTGATGGAATTGGCAGAGCTGGAACCCAAAATGAATTTCAGTGCATCGTCGAAAGGATAGGCAGTGGCGGAAGCAGGATAGTCGAGAACCACCTCGTGGCGAGTCCAACAACCCTTAGTCACATTTACTGTGCCGACATTACCAATAATGGAAGAATTAACCAAAATCGAAGCCCCATCAGCAATGGCGCGTGCATAGAAAGTGAGAGTGCATTTGCGCGAAGGAACTCGTATGCCGCCATTAGTGGAAGCTATGAAAGTGCCGTCAGAAGCAGCTGCAAAATCAGCCTTTAGAGCATGGTCGAAATCATTAAGTCCGGAGGAACGGCTCACGCAGCAACCAGTGGCAGCGTTCCATTCCCAATATTTCAACGACTGTTCAGAGGAGGCAGTGCCGAGATTCCACTTTTCGAAATCGCCATCCAAAATGTATGGGGAGAGAGAAGTGGCATCATTAAAAGCACAGAAAAATGGCCTACGGACAGAAATGTCAGCAAAGATATTGCTTTTGACGACGGAATCACCAGCACACTGCGGGAAGAAATTTATGCGCAATGAATTGAGCTGCATCAGATTCTTCACCGACGACAAATCCACATCGACAAAATAGAATTTCCATCGGCCAACAGAATTATCATTGACTGCTGAGCGGCAAACAAGCTGTGCGCCCAGAGTGCCTTGCAAATCGGACAAGTCAGAGTTGGCATAGCGCACCTCGGCAGTGAGGCACAAGCCGCTTGTGGCAAACTTAGCCCAAAAGCCAAGACGATAATGCTTGGCACGGGCACTTGATATAACTTGAGAAAACGAACAGCAATTACGTGAAGCATTGGCAGTGTAACGCATGGAGCAATGCATAATGGAATCGCCGAACGAAGGGATTCTCACACGGTCGGCATTACCGACAGCAGGCATCTGGAAAGTCGTGACCCATTGACTTCCATTTCCAAGATTAGCTGCGCCATAGAGCGGCGGCGACTGAAAATAGGGGTCGTTGATAAGATTTTCCTGCGCCGAACCGGTTGCAGCAAAAAACGCGAGGCAGCCGATGACGATTAATTTAGTTGTTTTGTTCATAAAAGTGCAATAAATAGTTGTTTACAAATGTATGAATTAATTTTAAGAAAACAATTATGTTGACAGCAATTAATTGAAGATTTTATAGATACAGCCATATAACTTTTAAATTAATATTTTAAACAATATTATCATGAGAAAAAGCGCAAAATTCGGAGAGGTGTCTGGACACCCAAACCGACCCTTAACGCACTGAGTTACAGAATTGTCGCAAGGGTGTTCACGGTGAGGCACTGCACACATGTGCACAAGGTTTTCACCCAAAATAGGTGATTTTACAATTCATGAGGCAGCCAGACAAAACCGCGAAAGGTGTCTGGACACCCGAAACGGCCCTTAAAGAATTGAACTACAGAATAGTTGCAAGGGTGTTCACGGAGAGGTGCTGCACACATGTGTACAAGGTTTTCACCCAAACGGCGATTTAACACACCGCATAAAGCGGAATATTGAAACGCAGGGCTAAGATAATAATAAACAGAGGTGAAAAATCAAGGAAAAGGACTAAAAAAGAGGCTTCAGCGAAGTGCCGAAGCCTCAAATACAGTATTGTAATAAAAATAATTACTGCTTTAGAAGTTTCTTTGCCAATGGGGTGAGAAGGTCGTCGAACTCATACGCATTGACTGGCACTTCAATTTCGCCCATGGCATAAGGGCCAATCTCATAAGGCTGATAAACGAAATTGATGGTGTTTTCACTAAGATAAAAACTATTAGTGATGTAAAGCTGGTCGAGCGAGAGTTCTTCAGGAAGTTGAGCAACTGAATCGACATTAAACTTATTGCAAAGTCCTTGCTTGATGGCATCAATAACCTTGGCATCGCTACCCGGGATGAAAATATCCTTTAAACTGAGGACACGATTATTCTGCACATCATAGTTCAGGAAATTTGACCCATAATTGCCATGAGCGCCGCCGCTATATTCGAAGAAAAAGAATCTGAAAGAGGCAAAGCGGTCGGACACATATATAATATTGCTCTTCACGGAAGAACTCAGGACCTTGTTATCCTCACTGGCATCGGGAACAGAATCGATTTTGACAAGCCGGCATTTGTCACCATAGAGGTCGGGGTGAGCAATGAAATTTGTCAATGAAGCATCAACGGTTGGCTTAGGTTTGTCGAACATCTTTTCAAGGATAGAGTCCTGCAAAATGCGGATGTCGTTGTTGCCAATTTTCGTTGGCCATTGCAGAGAGGCCTCAATAGTGTAGAAAAGCGGCACATCATAGGAATTGCTGCCTA
>JAKVKZ010000019.1 GCA_022484565.1 Muribaculaceae bacterium | reverse complement strand
AAGCAGAATCAAGGAAATACAGTACAAAATCAACAACCGACCTAGACAAAAATTGAACTTTTTAACTCCTAAGGAAGTCTTTTTCCATCACTTTCCTTAATTTTGCACTTGCTTGTTGACTCTACATTGTCGAAATAATGGCCGTATTCTGATAATTAAGCACCTTTAAAATTGACTTTTTTATCAAAATGGCAATGTTAAAATGTCTGATATTTCTGCTGTCGAACATATTTATTGCCATAAAAGTTAATTTTTCAATGTTAATCGGCAAAAATAATTAACATTTTAAGCTGCTCATAGATTTTGAGTCGAGTGTGTATTATTCAGTAAATATGCAAAATTAGCATATTCTTGGATATTTGTCAATTTGCTATAAAATCACTTTTGTATTACTGAAAATTGTGCTGATGCAATGTGAAAATTTAATAATTTCTTCGTGTCAATATCAATTTGTAAACTTCCAAAATAGCAAATATTCATTATTTAGGATTTTAACAAAATGATTACATTTTTGCGTGAATAATGATAAAATTATCAACTTATCGTCAAAATAGTGCGAAATCGGTACCTAATGTTAATGTTTTGTGATTGTTTGGTGAATTTCATTTTCTGTTCGTAATTTTGCAGCCGTTGATAATAGTTTGTTTGCGTTAACAGTCTATTTGTCGCTCACATGCTTAATCAAAAATTATTAAATTCAAAGTTTTATATATTTATGTTTAAATTTTAAGGTATGAAGAAGCTGTTTTTATTACTCATGACAGTCTGCGCTTTCGCACTTGCTGTGTCGGCTCAAACCCGCACGGTGAAAGGGCAGGTAGTTTATGCCGCTGACAATTCCCCGCTTGCAGGTGCTACTATTTTGCCTGTCGGTGGCGGAAATGGTGTGGCTACTAACATTGATGGTGAGTTCACTCTTACTGTCCCTTCAAAAGTAAAATTAATTACTGTATCCTATGTGGGTATGGTTACTAAGCAGGTCGCTGTTTCCGACAACATGAAGATTGCCCTTAGCAACACCGACACTCAGCTCGATGAGGTCGTTGTTACCGCAATGGGTATGAAGAAGGAGCGCAAGGCTCTTGGTTATGCTGCTCAGGATTTGAAGGCTGAAGATCTCAACACTAACGGTACTAACTCTTTGGCAAGCGCCATTCAGGGTAAACTCACCGGTGTTGATGTCCGTCCGTCTTCCGGTCAGCCTGGTGCATCTGCTCAAATCGTTATCCGTGGTGCCCGTTCCTTCAATGGCAACAACAACCCGTTGTATGTTGTTGATGGCATGCCTATCACAAGCGGTGTTGATTATGAATCTGGCTTAGGTCAAGGTACCACTGGCGCTGACTATGCTAACCGTAGCATCGATATCAACCCTGAAGATATTGAAAGCATCAACGTCCTCAAGGGACAGGCTGCTTCCGCTCTTTATGGTATCCGTGCTTCCAATGGTGTGATTATCATCACCACCAAGCGTGGCTCGCTCAATTCATCTAAGCCGGTGGTTACTATTTCTACCGACATGAGTGCCCAGCGTGAATCCCGCAAGTTTGAGCGTCAATCTGTATATGCTCAAGGCTCTGGACAATACGTAAGTCCAAAAGATGGCTTGGTGCATTGGTATGATCCTGCTTCTTCCATGAGTTGGGGTCCTAAAATTTCTGACCTGCCTAACGACATTATATATGGTGGTAATGTGGCTAATGCTTACACTTCTAATGGCTCTGACCTTCATCAGGGACAATATTACAACACTAAACGTGCTCTTGCCGGCTTAAGCGGATGGACCACTCCTGCCACTTACGACAATGTCGGTGATTTCTTTAACACTGGCTTTACTGAAAACACCAATTTCGGCATTTCCCAGAAGATGGATAAGACAAGCTATTCTTTCGGACTTGGCAGTTCTTATCAGAAAGGTATCATTCCTTCCACTGGCATGACACGTTGGACTGCTCGCGGTCTTGTTGACCAGCAGCTCACCGATGAGTGGAAGACTGGTTTCTCTGTCAACTACAGCAGCACTAAGATTACCAGTGCTCCTGGTGCCAACTCCGGTATCATGAATGTAGTCTATTCTTGCCCTTCTGAATACAATCTTAAGGGTACTCCTTACTGCACTCCTACTGATCCTACTCATCAGGTTTGCTTCCGTTCTGTCACTTATTTCAATAACCCATATTGGTGGGCCGACAACAATCAGTATTATCAGCACACTAACCGCGTGTTTGGTAACGCTTACTTGGAATATCATCCTAAAATCAATTGGGGCGACAATATGAACCTCTTCTTCCGTGAGCAGGCAGGTATTGATGCTTACACTTCCGATTATTCCAACGTTTTTGAAGTTGGCTCAGCCGATAACAGCAACGGCGAAATCGACAATTTTGGTAACACTACCAATGTGTTCAACAATTTGTTCACTGCCAATTTCAATGCTACTTTTGGTGCTGACCGTCTTTGGGACTTGACTGTTCTCCTTGGTAATGAAATCAACCATGAGAATGTTCGCTCTTGGGACTACATTGGTTCTAATTTCAATTTCTATGGCCTGCCTACTATCAGCAATGCCACTAACTACACTTCAAGTGAGTCGCACAGTCACGCCCGCACCGTCGGTTTCTTTGGCAGCGCTTCTCTCGCTTGGAAGCAGATGCTTTACCTCACTGTTACTGGTCGTGAGGACTATGTTTCCTCTATGCCTCGCAACAACCGTAACTTCTTCTATCCTTCCGTCTCTCTCGGCTGGATTTTCACAGAACTTCCTCAGCTTAAGAACAACAGTGTGCTGAGCTTTGGTAAACTTCGTGCTTCATTTGCCCAAGTTGGACAAGCTGGACATTATTATCAGGACTTCTATTACACTCCTACTTATGGTTCAGGCATGTACGGTTTCACTCCGTTCTCTTATCCTCTTAATGGCGCAAGTTCATTTGTTCCTTATTACGTAAAGTATGATCCTAATTTGAAACCTCAGAACACCAATAACTTTGAAATTGGTACTGACCTCCGTTTCTTCAAGGACCGCTTGCGTGTTGAATACACCTATAGTTATCAGAACGTTAAAAACCAGATTTTCTCTGTTCCTATGGCAGGTTCAACGGGCTATCAGTATCTGCTTACCAATGCTGGTAAGATGCGCACTAATTCCCACGAACTTTCCATCAACGCTGCTATCCTCCAAAACAAGGACTATAGCTTGGACTTCGGTGTGAATTTCACCACTGTCAACAATAAGGTTATGGAACTCGCCCCTGGTGTTGAATCCATCTTCCTTGGTGGTTTCGTTGAGCCGCAAATCCGCGCTCAGGCTGGTGACACTTATCCTAACATCTATGGTGTAGCTTTCAAGCGTGATGCCAATGGTAACCTCCTTCTTAAGGACGGTCTTCCTCAGGGTACAAGCGATAGCGAAGACCTTGGCGAATGTAATCCTGACTTCACTATGGGCTTCAACCTTGGTGGACGTTACAAGAGGGTTTCAGTCACTTCCACTTGGGATTGGAGCAAGGGTGGCAAGATGTATTGCGGAACTAACATGACTTTGAACTATTTCGGTGTCACTAAGCAATCTCTTCCTTACCACGAAGGCACTATGGTGGCTGAAGGTATTGATGAGGCTACTGGTCAAAAGAACACTGTTGAGGTTAATAAGATGGATTACTACATGGCTTACAACGATATTACTGAGGCTGGCGTTTACGACCGCAGTTTCGTTAAACTCCGTGATGTCACTGTTACTTACAATCTGCCTAAGATTGGCATTTTCGACATCTCCGTATTCGGCTTCGCCCGCAACGTCCTCATTTGGGCTAAGATGCCTAACTTTGACCCTGAGTCTTCACAAGGTAACAATAATATGAGCGGCTATTTCGAACGCTTCTCTGTTCCTAACACTTCCAGCTACGGTGGTGGCTTAAAGGTTACTTTCTAAATTAAAGTGTTTAACTCTTTAAAAGATTATCAAAATGAAAATCAAATATTTGTTTTTAGCTTTAGTTGCCCTTCTTGCGGCTTCTTGCTCCGAGGACACTATGGACAACATCAACAAGGATGAAAGTGATCCTGCGGTCAGCACTATTCATGCGAATCTAATGATCACAGATGCCATTTTCAACACTTCTTTCGGCACTATTGATGGTGATCTTGCCTGGTATGTGTCTTCCTACACTGAACAGGAATTCGGTACTGGTAACAACCAGCTCAAAAATGCTGAACTTCGTAACACTAACGAGACGGCTTCCAGCACTACTTTCAACAATGAATGGAATTCCACATATTCAAATATGGAAAACCTCAAGCAGATTATCGCTAAGTGCAGCGATGGTGGCTTGGACGCAGGTGCCCTTGACATCCGCGGTATGGCTGAGGCTTTTATGGCTCTCAACGTTGGCGTAATGACCGACCTCTTTGGCGATATTCCTTACAGCGAGGCTCTCAATGGCCTTGACAACACCCAGCCTGCTCTCGACAAGCAGAGCGACCTCTACACCAAGACTATTCCTGCTTTGCTCGATTCTGCTCTTAACGACCTTACTGCATATTCTGCAACTAAAGGCGTATTTAAGAATGTATCTGCCAATGACCCTCTTTTCTCTGGCAACAAGGCTCAGTGGATTGGTTTCGTTCATGCACTCAAGGCCCGCTATCTGCTTCACATGCTTGGCCGTAATCCAGGTGTCTTGTCTCAGGTTATCACTGAGGCTCAGGCTGCTGTTGATGCTGGTTTTGATGGAGCTGAGCTAAATGTGTTTGATGGCAGCAACAAGGTCAATCCTTGGAGCGCTTATTGGATGAGCCGTATGTACACTGGCTCGTCAACCACTGTAATTGATTTGATGGATGCACGTGCTGATTCTCGTGTAGCTGTCTATAATATGGATTATTGGGGCGCTAACACTCCTGGTACTCCTGGTAATGCTTCTGAGGCTATGGCCACTGAAACTATCAATTGCCCTTCTTGGCTTGATCAGGGTGCTGCTCCTACTCACATATTCAGCAAGAGTGAACTCTATTTCATCCTTGCAGAAGCTAAGGCTCGCTTAGGTCAGGATGCCACTGGTGATTTTGCTACTGGCGTCAAGGCTTCATTCGCCGATTTTGCGGCTACTGATGCTTATATGGGTTTCGCCGATGACGGTGCTGACTATGTAACTTCGCTTGACTCTATCTATAAAGTCAATCCTCTTAAGGAAATCATGGTGCAGAAGTATCTCGCTATGACGCGTGACGAGCAAATCGAAACCTACAACGACATCCGTCGCTGCATGTATGTCGATGGTGCTTCTTTCGTCACTCTCACCAATCCTAACAACTCTGGCTCCACAGGTAACCTTTGGCCTTACCGCTTGCCTTATGGCAACAGTGATGTCATTTCCAATCCTAACATTGCCTCTGCGTTCGGCACTGGCAATGATGCCGGCAAGTACATCTTCACCAAGAAAGTTTGGTGGGCAGGTGGTGACAATTGATTTATAGCAGTTTTTTCATCCTATAAATGTGTGCGGGAAGTGGACTTGTTCTGCTTCCCGCATTTCTTTATTGTCGTTTGCATGTTTCAATCTCATTTCCTACTTTTGTGCTGAATTTATTTGTCTGCTACATGTTTCAGACCAAAAAGCGTAATAATAAGAAGCAAACTGTCGTTTACAATGTTTCATTGGATGAATATGAAAGGCAGTTGGGACGTCCTTTGACTAAGGACGAAATTAAGCGTTTGCTCTATGAGGAACGTTTGAAGTCTCTTTCTGCCCAATCCTCTGCTGAATCTGATAATGATAAAAAGGAAACCCCGTGGCTGATTGAGTAGTCAATTCTTCTGTTTTTCACTTTTTCACGGCTTTGTTATTCCTATCTCCCCGAAAACCATTATCTTTGCATCCCTTTCGCCTTTAGCGTAAGGGTTTTCTATTATGAACGAAAATAGCTTGACTCCGCTGCTGGGCATGACGCTGCCGCAGCTCCGCGATGTTGTCGTGGCCCTTGGTATGCCGGCTTTCACTGCGACCCAGCTCGCTGAGTGGATTTATCAGAAGCATGCCACTGGTTTTGACGTGATGAATAATCTCTCGAAGGTTAACCGTGAGAAACTTTCACGTCATTACGAGGTTGGTCGTTATGCTCCAAGTGGCTCGCAGCGCAGTGCTGATGGCACCGTGAAGTATCTTTTCACCTGTGCTGATGGTCAGGCTGTTGAAAGCGTATATATTCCCGATGATGACCGCGCCACTCTCTGCATCTCCTCTCAAAAGGGCTGCAAGATGGGCTGCACTTTCTGCATGACGGGCCGTCAGGGTTTCCATGGCAATCTCACTGCTCACGAGATTATCAATCAGATTCTCAGTATTCCCGATGCCGATTCTCTCACCAACGTGGTTTTTATGGGCATGGGCGAGCCTATGGACAATATCAATCCTGTGATGGCTTCGCTTCAAATATTGACCTCAAAATGGGGCTTCGCTTGGAGTCCTAAGCGAATCACGGTTTCCACTATCGGCAAACTCGATTCTCTCCGTCGCTTGCTCGATGAATCGAGCGTGCATGTTGCAATCAGTGTCCATTCTCCGCTACACGATGAGCGCGCCTCGCTGATGCCTGTCGAGAATGCTTATCCTGTTGCCGACGTGTTCGAGCTTCTCAGCCGTTACGATTTTGCTCATCAGCGTCGTCTTTCGGTTGAATATATAATGTGGCAGGGAGTCAACGACGACCAGCGTCATGCCGATGCTCTCGTGCGCCTGCTCCGCCACACCGATGCCCGTGTCAATCTTATCCGTTTCCATGCCATTCCGGGCGTGAAACTCCGCACTGCCACCGACACTGCCATGCTCACTTTCCGCGACAATCTCAATGCCCATGGCATCATTGCCACCATTCGTCGCAGTCGTGGCGAGGACATATTTGCTGCCTGTGGAATGTTGGCCGGAAAGACTGGCAAAAAAGCTGAAAAATAACAATTATCATAAATCAATACATTCGAAACGTCAACATGAAAAAAGGTTTATCTTTCCTTCTCTTTGCATTTGTCTGCTCTTATGTCTTTGCAGCCGTTCCCTCTGGATATTACGATGCTGCTAAAGGAAAAAACAAGAGCGAGTTGCTCAGCACTTTGTGCACAATTGTAGGTCCTCACACCGATGTCGGCTACAGTGGCTTGTGGAAACTTTATTACACAACAGATGAAACTCCCGATGGTAAAATCTGGGACATGTATTCCACCACCAAGTTCACTCCTGGCGATGACCAGTGCGGCACCTATTCGGCTGTCGGTGATTGCTACAACCGTGAGCATTCATTTCCTAAAAGCTGGTTCAACGATGCTTCGCCTATGGTGAGCGACGCTTTCCACATTTATCCTACCGATGGCAAGGTGAACAATCAGCGCAGCAATTATCCTTACGGTGAGTGTGCCAATGGCACTCAACTTTCAGCCAATGGCAACAACAAGCCTCTTGGCCGTCTTGGCACAAGCACTTTTGCGGGCTATTCAGGTATCGTATTTGAGCCTGACGACCAGTACAAGGGCGATTTTGCGCGTTCTTATTTCTATATGATGGCTGCCTACAACAATAAGGTCTCTTCTTGGAGCAGTCCTATGCTTGCCGGCAACAGCTATCCTTGTTTTTCCACTTGGGCAATCAATATGTTGCTGAAATGGAGTCGTGAGGACACTGTAAGCCAAAAGGAGCGTGACCGCAACGAGGCTGTCTATGCTGCGCAGAAGAATCGCAACCCTTTCATCGATTATCCTGAACTTGCTGAATATATTTGGGGCAACAACACTTCCAACGAATGGACTCCTGGCGGCGTGATTACTCCTATTCTCGTATCTCCGTCGAATGGCGATGTGCTTGACCTCGGTGCCACCACTGTCAATCGTGCCCTCACAGGCTCATTGACCGTCAAGGGTACAGGTCTCACCAGTGATTTGACGGTCACCGTATCGGGCAATTCCGCTTTCTCCTCCAGTGTCGCCACCATCACAGCTGCTCAGGCTAAGGCTGGCTTCAGTCTTCCTGTTCAGTATCTTTCTTCAGTGGCTTCAGTCGATTCTGCCACCATCACTATTTCAAGCGGCCAAGTCAGTGCTTCTGTCAAACTTGAGGCTCAGGCTGTCACTGGCATTCCTGCTCTTGATGCCACTGGTGTCACTACTGAATCATTCGTTGCCCGTTGGGTTGACGTGAGCGGTGACGGCAGCAATTATTCGCTTTATCTTCTTGATTCTGATGGCACAAGCGTGATTCAGGGCTATCCTGTTTCAGTTGCAGCGAGTGCCGGCTCTTATGTCGTCACTGGCCTAAATCCTTCGCACGATTACTATTATTATCTCACCAACGGCACTGTCACCTCAAATAAGGTAAAAGTCACCACTACGGCTCTAATTCCGTCGCTTTCAATAACTGTTCCTGAAGGTGGCTTGACGTTTACTGCCCAGCCTGGCGCAGCTTCCGATGCCATTGAGGTCGCAGCCGTCACCGACAACATTTCCGATGCTGTCACTGCTTCGGTCACCGGCAATTTCGAAATCAGTCTCGACAAGTCTGTTTGGTCGCAATCGCTCACACTCGATCCGCAGGGAGAGAGTTTTTATGTCCGCATGAAGGCTACTGATGCCGAGGACACTTACACCGGCATTCTCCAGCTCATCAGTGGCTCTACTGAAAGCCCTGAAATTGATGTGTTGGGCGTTGTCACTTCCACTGTCACTTTCATTGAGACTTTCGACACAATGAATCATGAGAATTACGATGCCGCCACTGGCGTGCAGGGCGCAGCCTGCAAGTGGAATCTCCTTGATGCCGGCACTTTCAGCAGCACTAATAGCGACCGGTTCAATGGCACTAAGTCTATCCGCATGGGCAAGACTTCCTCTTCGTCAATCACTATGGCTGAGGACAAGGCCAATGGCGCAGGCACTCTCGTGTATTACACTGGCGTGTATGGCTCTGATGAACATGCAGCCGTCGAGGTGGATTATTCCCTCAATGCCGGCAGCACGTGGACAAAACTTGCCCTCGACAGTGTCACCGAGAAGTCGCTCGTGAAGATGACTCATGCGGTTAAGCAGAAGGGAAACATCCGTTTCCGCTTTGTCCAGACGGCTGGCAAGCGCTTCAACATCGACGACATTTCTCTCACCGATTTCGCTAATTCTTCTGTCTCCTCGGTCTCTGCCGCTGCTTCATGGGATGCTTATTCCCGTGTAGGCTCTGTGGTTATCGTTTCCGATGCCCGCCGCATGGTCGAGATTTATTCGCTTGATGCCCGTCTTGTCTATAAGGCAAAAGTGCAGCGTGGCGAGTCGGTTGTCGCTTTGCCGCAAGGACTATATGTAGTTGTTTCAGGCAATTCTGCTAAAAAAGTAATTGTTCATTGAAAAAGTAAGGCGTTTCTGCCTTTCTTTTAATGGAAATAACTATATTTGCATGAGTTATCATGCAAAATTCAAGTCAGTGCTTTCAGCTTGAAGGCACTGACTTAATGATTTATCTATAAAACTTTTTTTCAATGAAAAAGATATTTTCTTTCCTCTTCATGCTTTGCGTAGCAGCCACGGCTATGGCGCAGGTTGTCTATAGCAATGCCGACCTCACTGTCACTTGGATGGCTAAAGGCACTTGGATTATCGAGACTACAGACAAAACCACCATGTATCTACTTGAAGGCACCACTGGCGCGCTTCTCATCGACACTGGCTGTAAGCCTACCAATCTCGATCATGTAATCCTCGACCTAACAAGCAAGCCTGTCACTGTCGTGCTCACTCACGGCCACATCGACCATGCCGGCAACATTCAGTGCTTCAGCGATGTTTGGATGAACCGTGCCGACACTGCCGTTTGGCACAATCCGCGCTTCACTGGCAATTATCATTGGCTTTCCGACGGCCAGCAGTTCAATCTTGGCGGTGGGCGAGTGGTGACTACCTATGATTTCCCTGGTCACACTCCTGGCTCTGTGGCTTTCTTCGACCCGTCGATTCATGCCGCTTTCACTGGCGACAGTTTCGGCAGTGGCTATATTTGGCTTCAACTCAAGCCGCATGTTCCCATGATGACTTTCTATAAGAGTTGTGTCCGCATGGAGCAGTTGATGGACAAATTTGGCATCACCGACATTTTCTGTGGCCATTATCCTTATGCCAAGCAGATTTTCCACAAGGATTACATCACTCAGATGAAGGCTTTATCTTATCAGATTGCCAAAGGCAAGAAAGTGAAGACAGAACCTTACACTCCGACTCCATCCGATGCCCGCATGAATGGCTCTCGTCCAGTCCTTGCCAAGAGTGGCAGCATTGGCATTGTTTTCGATGCCGCTCATGTGAATTGAAGTAACGTTCTTGTTTTTGCTTTGATTAGAGCAAATCAGTAATTTTTTGGGCTTTTCAGTACTTTGATACTGATTAATGCGTGTATTATATGTACTGAGAATTATTTAAATCTCCATATAATGAGAAGGCCATTTTTTGCTCTTATTTCGCTGATTCTTTGTTCGGTCAGTGTCTTAGCAGCTGACCCTCAACTTGGCATGGATTCTGTCTCCAAAGTAGTTGCTGCCATGACTTTAGAGGAGAAAGCTCATTTGGTTGTGGGTGTGGAGCAGAATTTTGTCCCGGGTGCTGTATGGGCCACCTATGCCATTCCTCGTTTTGGCATCACTACTACCGTCTTGAGCGATGGCCCTGCTGGTCTCCGGATTGAGCCTCACCGTGCTAATGATAGTGCCACATATTTTTGCACACACTTTCCTGTTGCCACTGTGCTTTCTTCCACTTGGAATCTTCCTCTTGTTGAACAGGTTGGCAAGGCTATTGGCAATGAGGCGCTTGAATATGGTGTTGATGTGCTTCTTGCGCCGGCAATGAACATTCATCGCAATCCTCTTTGCGGTCGCAATTTCGAGTATTATTCTGAAGATCCTTTACTTTCTGGATCCACGGCATCTGCTTATATCGCTGGTGTACAGAGCAATGGCGTAGGCGTTTCGGTCAAGCATTTTTCTGCGAATAATCAGGAGACAAACCGTGGGAACAATGATGCTTGCATTTCTCAGCGTGCGCTCCGTGAAATATATCTTCGTGGTTTCGAACAGATAGTCAAAACTTCAAATCCTTGGACCATTATGTCTTCCTTTAATTACATCAATGGTACCTATGCCAGCGAGAGCCATGACCTCCTCACAAGTATTTTGCGTGGCGATTGGGGCTATAAGGGTATGGTAATGACTGATTGGGGTGCTGGCTCCAATCCTGTGAAACAGATGCAGGCTGGCAATGATTTGTTGGAACCTGGCACTGATGAGCAGTTTAATGCCATTGTTGCTGCTGTGAAGAATGGCTCTCTCGATGAAAAGGTGCTTGATGATAATGTTACCCGCATACTTTCCATGATTGTGAAGTCTCCACGCTTCCGTGGCTACAAGTATAGTAATAAGCCTGACCTTGTGGCCCATGCTGCAATCACTCGCCAGTCGTCAACTGAGGGTATGGTGTTGCTTAAAAATGATTCTTCCGCTCTTCCTCTTGCCAAATCTGTTAGGCATGTGGCTCTTTTCGGGTGTGAAAGTTATGATTTCATAGCTGGTGGTGAAGGTTCGGGCAATGTCAATCATGCTTATGTGGTTTCCTTGCTTGATGGCCTCAAAAATGCTGGTTTCTTGATAGATGATACTCTGCGTACAATTTACACTGCATATAATTATGCTGAAGCTGTACGCATTCATTCGGGCATTGATGGCTCGCTTATTCGGTATGTTAATTTACTTCCTGAGGAAATGTCAATCTCCGATTCCATGCTTGCCGAACAAGTTAAAAAGAGCGATGTGGCTTTAATCACTCTTGGACGAATCTCCTCGGAGGGCTACGACCGCGATTCATCCGATTTCAGTATTCATCCTCTTGAGCGTGCTTTGATTGAACGTACTTGCAAGGCTTTTCATGCTGTTGGCAAGAAGGTTATAGTAGTCCTGAATATTGGCGGTCCAATTGAAATGGTATCTTGGCGGAATCTACCTGATGCCATTTTGCTCGCATGGCAGCCAGGTCAAGAAGGAGGTAATAGCGTGGCTGATGTTCTCACGGGTAAGGTTTCTCCAAGCGGACGCTTACCTATGACATGGGCAGCTACTCTTGATGATTATTATTCCACGGCTAATTTTCCGGTTGCTGGCTTACCGCTTGATTACACGTTCCGTAGTCAAGGCGATATCAGTCATGGTGTTAAGAATGTTGATTACACTGACTATGCCGAGGATATTTATGTGGGTTATCGTTATTTCGACACTTTTGAAAAGAGCGTTGTATATCCTTTTGGATATGGACTTAGCTATACGACTTTTTCTTATAGTAATGCTTCTGTCAGGAAGGATAGCAGTAATTTGATTGTTTCTGTCATGGTGAAAAATACGGGTAAGGTAGCTGGCAAGGAGGTCGTCGAGGTCTATTTCACGGCTTCTGCAAATCACGGTTACAAAAAGTCGGCTCAGGAACTTTGCGGATTTGCCAAGACAGATGAGCTAAAACCGGGCGAGAGTCAAATAGTTGACGTTACAATTGATTCGCAGCGCTTTGCGTCGTTTGATGTTGCAAATAGTCAGTGGCTTACCGATGCTGGCACTTATTTGCTTCATGTCGGTGCATCCAGTCGTGACATACGTGCTGAATTAGCAACGGTAGTTCCTCAGCCTATAAAGGTTAAGGTTTCCAATTCGCTTGAACCATATCATCCTGTTGACATTGACCTTGGGCTGAGTGTAAAGTGGGCAAGTTGTAATGTCGGTGCAATAAAGCCTGAAGAATATGGCGGGTTATTTGGCTGGGCGGATGCTGTAGGTTCAAAAACTTCAACTGATATAACAGATTATCCAAGTGACAATCCGCCAAGTAATATTAGTGGAACCGAATACGATATAGCAAAGGCAAAATTTGGTAGTGACTGGAGATTACCTACTGCAGATGAATTATCTGAACTTAACGATAAATGTACTTGGACTTGGACAACAGTCAATGGAATAAGCGGGAAAAGGGCAACAGGTCCAAACGGTAATAGCATATTTATCCCTGCGGCTGGTAATAGAAGGGGAACAGCCTTTTCTGATGTAGGTAAATCTTGCTTTTTATGGTGTGGAAATCTCATTAATGAATATGGAATTGTATTGAACATTCATGAGTATGACCAATCTATAAGTTACAATGATAGGTCAGTCGGTATGTCCATTCGCCCTGTTCTGAATTCGCAAAGTGAAATAAATGGTACATTAATTGATGCTAGGCCTAAATATTATCAAGTTGGAGCTAATTTGATATTTGATGATTTGAAAGAGAATAGTAATATAAGAATTTTCAGTGTTGAAGGTCGGCTGTTTAATTCAGTTGTGGCTTCTGGCGACTTTGAATTGAATATGGATTATTTACCCAAGGGTATTTATGTTGTAAGAATCAATGATTATTCTGGTAAGATTGTTATTAAATAAGATTCTTTTTGCTTATATCCGTTCTTTATGCTGAATCTCAGCAATTATCCTTATCTTTGTAACCGTTAAGTGCCACTAACGGATAAAATCATTTGATGCGAAGGAAAATAGTTCCAGATGCCGAGATTCCTAATCTTTTCAGTGGGCAGCCGCATATCGTGTCTGCCACCGACGTTGAACTTGCTACTGTCGAGGTTTTGCCTCACATTGGTCGTGATGGATTGACGTTTGTTGAGCAGTACATCTTCCTTTTCCGTCAGGTGGTGAACTGCCTTTCAGCGATTCCCGATCGTCAGATTCTTTGCGATGCTGTCCGTCTTTTTTACCTTGAAGGCAATCTGTCAGCTGATTCTTTGGTCGCCTCAAAGTATGGTTTGACTGCTGCAAAGGTCTCCATTATGCGCATTGATTTCATCAATCGCTTTTTCTATGGCTCAACCATTTATTCCGCCTTCCGCATCAATCGCCGTTGGCATCATGGCATAATGGCGGAGACGCGTTTATGGCTATTTTCCACTGTCGATGATTTTTGCCGTGAAACTCTTTTCCCTTTCACTCCTGATTCCATTGATGTGCTTGCTCCTATTGGTCTCGGCAAAGTTCTCGATAAGGTTTCGTCACGCTGTTTCATTGTCGGGCGTGGCAAGGGCGGCGCTTTTCATGGTTGCATCCGTAGCCTTTATGCTGCAATGCAGCGTCACATCACACCTGTAACTCTTGTTGAGGCTGTCTCATTGGCCAAGTCTTATGCTGCCGATTACGGCATTTCTGTATCTCGTTCCTCTGTCCATTCGCTTTTGCTTCATCATCCTTATTTTGAGCCTGTCGGCAAACGCCATTTTCAGGTAAAGTTTCAGTATCTTAGCTATGATTATCTTCGTGTAGGACGCATTCTCAGCGAGCATAAGGGTGTCGTTATGACCACAAAAAGTCTTATGAATGTTTACAATAGCCGTCTCATGTTCGAGCAGAAGCCGATAGGTAGTTCTTCTTTACGCTCTTTGTGTGCTGCCGATTCCCGTTTCCGCTCATGCGGTAGGGCGGGGTGGGTTTTCAGCCCCGAAGAATAGGGCTGTCAATAGTCTTCATCGTCATAGTTTCCGTTCCCTTCCTCGTATTGATTTATGCCTTCGTCATATCCGTCGCTGTATCCTTCTGCATATCCAGCTTTGTATTGCCTCCTCTTTTTCCCTTGATATTTTGTTTTGTCGTAGTAATTTGCTTCTCTCTCATCGTTGAGTCCGTCATCCTCACCGTCGTCATATCCTGCGTCATATCCTTCATCGTATGCGGTTCTCGGCTTTTCCTCTTTTGGAGTAGGCAATGCCCTGCTCGTCGTTGCGGTAGTGTCGGGTTTGTACGATGTCGTGTCTATTGTTGTGCTGGCGGGCGTTTCTGTGGTTGTCGTGTCACTGTCGGTCGTTTCTGCTTTCTTCCCGTTGCCAGTGCATCCCAGCATCATTAATACCGCGGTAATTGCGATTGCTATGTCAATCGCTCTTTTCATTTCAATGTGATTTTTCCGTCGTCGAGCGAAGTCACCTCTGCCAGACTTTCAACTCTGTAGCCTGCTTTCCTCAGCATTTCTCCACCGCCTTGGAATGTCTTTTCAATTACGAATCCTAGCCCCACTATTTTGGCTTGTGCCTGTCTTGCGAGGTCAAGCATCCCTTTTGCTGCGTTTCCGTAGGCAAGAAAATCGTCAATTATCAGCACTTTGTCTTTGCTCGTCAGGAATTCCTTGCTTACGCACACATTGTAGTTTCTGTCCTTGGTGAATGAGTGTACTGTTGTGTTCAGCGTTTCACCCATTGTCTTTGGCTTCTTTTTCTTTACGAACACCACTGGCAGGTGCATATATAGTCCTGTCATTATCGCGGGAGCTATTCCGCTGGCTTCTATCGTCATTATTTTTGTCACTCCGCAGTTGGCATATAGTTTCCCGAATTCTTGTCCTATATGGCTCATCATCTCCGGGTCCATCTGCTCATTGATGAAGCTGTTAACTTTCAGTATTCCTCCCTCAAGGCATCTCCCGTCTTGAAGTATTCTTTTGTTCAGTAGTTCCATATCTTTGTTTTTTCGGTGTTGCGAATATAGTGCTTTTTTATTGTATCTTCATTTTTCAAGTTCATTTTTAATAATCTGCATTCACAAAAGGTGTCATCAGCGCATTTACTGCTCTGCAAATTCTGAAAATGGAGTGATGCAATCACTGATCCGTAACTTTCAAGTCAAATCTTAGCGGTAATTTCTGCGTCTGTCAGCACTTTTTACCGCTAACTTTGGCCTTTATTGCCAGTCAAGCCTTTTTCCAAATGCGCATTTTTTGCTATTTCTACCTTTTTCCGTGCATTTCCCCTCGTTTTTTATTATTTTTGTTGTTCAATTTAAAACGTTTATAGTCATGAAAAAATTCGCTTTAGTTCTTGCATTGTTTGTGTCTGTCGTGGCCTTTGCACAGCAGTCGCTGTGGACAAGCGCACCGTCGTTTTCTCCGCAGGTCAACTCCGACAATTCCGTCACTTTCCGCCTCATGGCTCCTAATGCCACGTCGGTAGGTGTCACTGGCGATTTCCTCCCGCCCAAGATGGTTGACACACCTTATGGCCGCTTTGCTGTCCCCGATACTGCGGCTCTAACCAAGGACGAAAAGGGTGAATGGACTTTCCGCAGCAGTGTCCTTGCTCCCGAACTCTATTATTATTCCTTCATCATTGATGGCGTCAAAGTCTCCGACCCGTCCAATGTCTATCAAGTCCGCGATGTTTCCACTGTAATGAGCATTTTCATCATCGGTGGTGGGCGTGCCGATTTTTACAAGGTCAATTCTGTTCCTCACGGTACTCTTTCGCGTGTGTGGTACGATAGTCCTTCGCTTGGCATGACTCGCCGCATATCGGTCTATACCCCTACGGGCTACGAGGCCAATACCAAAATGCGTTATCCTGTCTTATATCTCCTTCATGGCATGGGAGGTGATGAGGAAGCATGGGTGGCTCTTGGCCGCACAGTGCAGATTCTCGACAATCTCATCGCGCAGGGCAAGGCAGTCCCAATGATTGTTGTCATGCCTAATGGCAACGCCATTCAGGAGGCTGCACCTGGCGAATCCTCTCTTGGACTTGTAGTCCCTGCTTATCAGATGCCAAAAACGATGGAAGGCACTTTCGAAACTTCTTTCCCCGACATCATCAAGTTTGTCGAGTCGCGTTATCGTGTCATCCCCGACAAGCGTCATCGTGCAATTGCCGGTCTCAGCATGGGCGGATTCCATTCGCTCCACATCAGCCGTCTCAATCCCGACACTTTCGATTATGTCGGCCTTTTCTCTGCTGCTATTTGGCAAAGTGAGGAATCCACTGCCAAATCACCCATCTACGACAATTTTGAACCCACACTCAAAGCGCAGTTTGCCAAGCATCCGCGTCTTTATTGGATAGGCATTGGCAAGGATGATTTCCTCTACAAGACCAACAAGGATTTCCGTGACATCCTCGACCGTAACGGTTTCAAATACACCTATTACGAATCAGCAGGTGGTCACATCTGGCGTAATTGGCGCATTTACCTCACCGAGTTTGTCCCATTGCTGTTCCGCTGATATAATTGCTAAAAGCAATATCTGTCAAAATTAGAATCCTATTTATCAGATATAATATATAGTGTGCAATATCCATTATTTGGGTATTGCACGTTTTTATATTTATAAAGCACTTATTATTAGGCGTATATCTTAATTAAATGGATGAAATGGATAAAACGAACCAAAAGGATTTTTTGGATTATGGCTGATTGGAAACATTAGCCTATTTTTGCATCATAAAATAAATTCTAAACATTAATAACTGGGTATTTTAATTTCAAAGGTTTGTTATGCGGAAGAAAAAAGTATTTTTAATTTTAAAAACGATTGCGTATGAAAAATTTTAGAGTCAATTTAAAAATGGTTTTTACCATTTTGTTGTTATTGGTTTCGTTGGATTCTTGGCCTTACAGTTTTAAAGTTAATGATTTATGTTACTCTATAACAAGTTCATTAAGTAAAACTGTTGAGGTAACCAATGAAAAGAGTTATGGTAATGGTATTCCAAGTTATATCAATATACCAAGTGCCGTAGTAATTCCATCTGAAGTGGCCTATAATGATACAACTTATTCTGTTACTGCTATTGGATCTCAGGCTTTTCGAAGTTGCGGTAACATGAAAAGCGTTTCTATTCCTGAAGGAATTAAAACGATAGGTGAAATGTCTTTTGAGGCTTGTGGGGGGCTTTCATCGCTTGAACTTCCGTCCACACTTACATCAATAAGTCGGTATGGGATAGAAAATTGCCAAGGGCTTCAGTCGATAATTTGCAAGGCAGCAAAGCCTCCAATTTGTGATTCTTATGCATTGAATTTAAACATTCAATTAAACACCAGTCACCCGACAGGTACCTGCGTGATATATGTTCCCTCAAATTCTGTTAGTGTTTATAAAGCAGATAGTCCATGGAATTCATTTACAATTGAGCCAATTAGCAATGAGAAAACTGATACAGTATTGGCATCTTCAATTTCAATTAATAAAGATTCGTTGACTTTGTTCGATGGCGAAACTGAATCTCTTTCTGCCAAAATACTTCCTGACAATGTGACTAACGACTCAGTAACTTGGCAGTCCTCTGACACTTCTGTGGCTAAAGTTGACAATAATGGGCTTGTAAGCGCAGCTAATGTAGGAAATGCAATTATTGTTGCTACGACAGTCGATGGAAGTAACTTATCTGATTCATGCATTATTATTGTTGAGAAAGTGCCTTCGCCTGTAGCAGTCGATTTAGGCTTGAGCGTTAAGTGGGCTAATTGCAATATAGGTGCTGCTTCACCGGAAAGATATGGTAAATATTTTGGTTGGGCTGACCCGACGAGTAAAAAAACATCAACCGATGTAAATGATTATCCAAGTGCTAATCATCCAAGCAATATTAGTGGAACTGAATACGATATGGCCAAAGCTAATTGGGGCAGTAATTGGCGGTTGCCGACAAATGAAGAATGTCAAGAACTTAAGAAGAAATGTACATGGACATGGCAATCAGTAAACGGAATAGTAGGTATGAAAATAACTGGGCCTAATGGCAATAGTATTTTTTTGCCGGCAGCTGGTAAACGTGTAGGTAATGAATATACAGAAGTGACCACTATTGGTAATTATTGGAGTGGAACATTATATGATGCAAATAGGGCATGGGATATTTATTTGTATCAAAATGGAATATATGATTGTGGGTATAATCTTTTATACGAAGGAAGAACTATTCGTCCAGTTTATGTGTCGACTGACACTATATTAGCATCTTCAATTACAATTAATAAAGATTCGTTGACTTTGTTCGATGGCGAAACTGAATCTCTTTCTGCCAAAATACTTCCTGACAATGTGACTAACGATTCAGTAACTTGGCAGTCCTCTGACACGTCTGTGGCTAAAGTTGACAATAATGGTCTTGTAAGCGCAGCTAATGTAGGAAAGGCAATTATTATTGCTACGACAGTCGATGGAAGTAATTTATCTGATTCATGCATTATTATTGTTGAAAAGATGCCTTCTCCTGTAGCAATTGATCTTGGTTTAAGCGTTAAGTGGGCTAGTTTCAATATCGGTGCTACATCACCTGAAAAATATGGTGGGCTATATGGTTGGGCTGATGCCACAGGGTCAAAGACATCCACAAATATAAATGATTATCCAAGTTCCACACCGCCAACTGAAATAAGTGGAACGGAATATGATATTGCCAAAGCTAAATGGGGTGGTAATTGGAGATTACCAACTACTGATGAATTATCCGAGCTTAATAGCAAATGTACATGGGCATGGACAACGGTCAATGGTATAAAAGGAAAGAAAGCAACAGGCCCTAATGGTAACAGTATCTTTATACCAGCAGCTGGTAATAGAAAAGGTACATTATTCAATGAGATAGGTGAATCATGCTTTTTATGGGGTGGCAATCTTCTTGGCGGAGTTTATGGTGAAGCTCTGCACCTTCATGAAACAGACCATTTTATTAGTTATACTGATAGGTATGTTGGATTGTCAGTCCGCCCTGTTACCACATCTGTGATTACAGGTGTAGTAAACAATTTAATTAATATTAAGCCAATATACCATCAGGTAGGCAATAGTCTGATATTTGAAAATCTGAAAGAGAATAGTAGCATCAAGATTTTCAGCATTGATGGACGCTTATTTAATTCAGCCATTGCGTCTGGCGATTTTGAGCTTAATATCAGTTGCTTGCCCAGTGGCATTTATGTTGTAAGGATTAATAATTATTCTGGCAAAATTGTCATCAAGTAAGCTGTTAACAATAATTGAAAGTGGTATTGGATTGTACTTTGTCAGTGCATTCTTAATCCACTTTCAATTTTTTATATGTTTCTAATTGTGAACTATTATTACAAATATCTTTATTATGAAATTAAAAATAATATTTATTCTTTTGTTCCTATGCACGGTAGGGGAGTCGGCTTTTTCCTATGACTTCACTGTTGGTAAATTTGATTATAACATTTTGCAAGATAGCGTGTCAGTTGAAGTTGCGCATGCAAATTTCAGTGGAACATCTGTAACTGAAAATGCAATTGAAGTTCCTCCTTATGTGAGCTCTAATGGGAAAAATTATAAAGTCAGTAAAATAGGAGAAAAATCTTTTAGTAGATGCTTAATCACGTCAGTAACTCTTCCTAATACTATAAGGTGTATTGGCGCTTATGCTTTTGCGGGATGTGGTCCATTGCAGTCCATTAATTTTCCTTACAGCTTAAGAAGTATAGAAGAGCATGCGTTCTCATTTTGTTCTGAATTAAAAGAAATCTCGCTCCCCGATAGTTTGGAAAAAATAGACACTGCTGCTTTCTACGCTTGTTGTTTACGCCAGATTGCAATTGGTAAATATATCTCGTCTATTGACAATGAGGCTTTTAGCATGGACACTTCATATCCGTCTGATGCAACTTTTGCAATTGTAGCCCGATCTGAAACTCCTATATTGTGTGACACTACTTTTGTTAAAGATATTAACAATAATCTATATTCACGTGTGTTATTGCTTGTCCCTGAACAATCCATATCGAGATATACTGCTACAATCCCTTGGAATAGATTTGAAAATATACGTGCATGTACTAAAGTTACTTCTGTCACTTTGAACAAGAACTTGCTTAATCTTGATGCTGGAGTCTCTGAAAAATTAATCGCAAATATTAGTCTTTCGGGCACACCTATAAGTGTTGAAGAGCCTTATGTTAATGGTTGCATTTGGTCTTCATCAAATTCATCGGTTGCTACAGTCAATACTGATGGTAGTGTTACTGCTGTGAGTGGTGGAATCGCAGTTATTAAGGCTTTGGCTGCCGATGGTTCTGGTATGTGTGATTCTTGCATAGTTACTGTACCTGTCAAAACCGTTTCAATAGCCCTTAATCAAAAGGAACTGACAATTAATTTGAAGTCTAAAGCTACCCTCTCTGTAGAGCCAATCTCTTCTTCTTCAATTCTTAATTCTATTGTTTGGACATCGACTGATAATAATATTGTAACTGTTGATAGCGGTATGGTTACTGCAGTGGGTTCAGGTGTTGCCAAAATAGTAGTTACAGCTAATGGCAGTTTGGATTGTTCAGACACTTGTAATGTGACGGTCGTAGATGACCATTTTATTGCATCCAATTTATCAGGGCATTCAGGTTCTTTTGAGACTTTACCGGTCAGTCTTATAAACAATTCTGGGATATCGTCATTTAAGTGTACATTGGTATTACCTGATAGCATAACGATAAAAGAAAATGAGAATGATGGATATGAAGTAGCATTGACATCTCGCGCTGACACAACTTATAGTATCAATGCTTCATTGCGGACCGATAGTTCATTTATTATAAATGCTGCTTCGAAAGTACGTACGACATTTAATGGAATAGATGGGATATTGTTTAATGTGAATTTGGCTATCGGTTCTAATCTTAATGGCATCTTCCCAATAAAATTGAGAAATATCAAGCTTGTTGATTCTGAGTTGCATGAGCTGGATGCTCCTGATGTCAATATTCAAATTGAAATTAAAAAATCATCTGTCAGTAGAATTGTTAATGATGAAATGAAAATTAAAGTTACAGGCCATGATGTCTTGATTGAATCTCCTTCAAATTCAATAGCACTTTTGGTGTATATGGATGGAAGAGTCAGAAAACTTTCATTAAAGGAAGGCCTGAATAGTTTTGCAATTTCTGAATCTGGTATTTATTGTATTGGAAATAAGAAGTTTATTATTAAATAGTATATTGACAATAAAATATCAAGAAGAGGGCGTACTAATTTTGTATGCTCTCTTTTTATTTTCCATATGTAAAGACATGTAAATGTCAGTTATGAACTATTTTCCCATTTCCTTGATTTTTTGCTGCTGTGTCGTATTATCTTCACGCGCTAAGTAAATGGAAATGGGCATGGGAATATTATATTTACAATCATCGTTGTCAAAGTCAATTTGCGTAGAATGTTTTTCTGATTCTGCGCAGCAATATGTGTCGTTGTTACGAAATATTTCTGAAAAATGCACTGAAAATTTTGTGGGGTATACTTGCCAATATATTAATAATCAGCTAATTATATCGCAAGATTTGTCCCAAGCTGTGTCCCAACAAATGGTGCAGACTATGCTGCGAAACATAGTGCAAAAATTTGTGGGACACTTTCACAACCATTTTGATTGTCAATCAGTTAAAAGCCAAAAACTGTCCCACGCCATTGTCCCATGTCCCACTCGTTTACTTATTGTCCCAACCCCCAAATTAGTACTGAAAAGTATAGTGATAAAATTTGTGGGACACTTTCAACACAACTCTGATTGCCAATCAGTTAAAAGCCAAAAACTGTCCCATGCCATTGTCCCATGTCCCACCTGTTTACCTATTGTCCCACCTTCCACAATAGTGCTGAAAAGTATAGTGCAAAAATTTGTGGGACACTTTTAGAATAATTTTGATTGCCAATCAGTTAAATGCCAAATACTGTCCCACGCTGTTCATAGTGTCCCAACCGAATCCGTCTTTGTCCCAAATTGTGTATTCAGCCTGTCAGTGAGATTTGGCTTAATTAAAAACCTCGTTTTATTTCATTTTTCGCTTGCCTTGCAGTATCTTTGCACTGAAATATATTATTATATGAACGACAGAATATTCTTATCCTTCCCACATCCGAGTGGAAGTGAGATGAAGTGGATTAATGAGGCTTTCAAAAATAATTGGATTGTGCCTCTTGGCCCAAATGTTGACCTCTTCGAGGAATTGCTTGGCAAATATCTTGAAGGCACTAATGTCGTAGCGCTAAGTGCAGGCACTGCTGCCATTCATTTGGGGCTTGTTATGCTCGATGTGCAGGCTGGCGATGAGGTTGTCTGTCAGTCTTTCACCTTCTCCGCAAGCGCGAATCCAGTTAAATATCAAGGCGCTTCTCCAGTCTTTGTCGATAGTGAGCCTGATAGCTGGAATATGGACCCTGTGGTTCTTGAGGAGACTATTGTTGACCGTAAACGTATTACTGGGAAATATCCTAAGGCCATTGTCGTAGTTCATCTTTACGGTATGCCTGCTAAGATGAACGAAATATTGGCTGTCGGTAAAAAATATAATATTCCTGTTTTGGAAGATGCGGCTGAGGCTCTTGGCTCCACGTATTTTGGCCATAAGTGTGGTACTTTTGGCGAATATGGTGCTTTGAGTTTCAATGGCAATAAGGTAATCACCACTTCTGGTGGTGGCGCTCTGATTTGCCCTTCACCTGAGGCTGCCAAGCGGGTTAAATTCCTCGCTACTCAGGCTCGTGAAGCCAAACCTTACTATTATCACACTGTCGTGGGCTATAATTATCGGCTCAGCAATGTCAGTGCTGGTATTGGTATAGGTCAGATGGATGTTCTTGATGCCCATTTGGCTCGTCGCCGTGCCATCCATGCGCTTTACACTGAAGGTTTCAAGAATTTTGATGGTGTCACAGTTAAGCAGGATTATTCTTCTGAAATTGATTCCAATTTCTGGTTGTCAACAATCCTTTTTGATAAGGATTTGCATATTTCGCCTGAAGATGCGCGTCAGGCTCTTGAAGCCCAAAACATTGAATCCCGTTGGATTTGGCGTCCTATGAACATGATGCCTCTTTACAAGGATGCTCCTTATTATGGTGGCACCGTTGCGGAGGACATCTTCAATCGTGGACTTTGCCTACCAAGTGGCTCGGTGCTCACTGATAATGACGTGCAACGGGTTATTGAAACTGTAAAGAATTTTGTGAAATCAAGATAATTTGTTTATGCCTCGCAAGAAAGTATTTAAGGAAGGAGTGAAAAGCGTTGTGGTCTTTGACCTCGACGACACTCTTTATCATGAAGTGGATTTTGTACGTTCCGCTTTCACTCATATCGACCGCCTTTTGGTTGCCGATTATGCGATTCCTTTTGGAACGGCCTTTTCCGTCATGGCTGGTGCTTTCGCTGCCGGCAAAAATGCTTTCGATGCTCTTGTCCCGCACTTTGCGGAGTGGAACGTGACAATCGAGAATCCTATTGAGTGGCTGCTGCATGAGTATCGTTATCACATTCCGCAGCTCTCGCTCAGCGTTTCCACTTTCAATGTCTTGAGCGACCTTTATTCTGCTGAGTTTCCTTTGGGAATTATCACCGATGGGCGTTCCATCACTCAGCGCAACAAGATTTCTGCGCTTGGCCTTTATGAGTTTGTCCCCAATTCCAACATTTTCATTAGTGAGGAGACTGGACACACTAAAACCGACCCGTATAGTTTCAACCAATTCACCGAAACTTATGGCGGTGATTACAATTATGTGTATGTTGGCGATAATCCTGCAAAGGATTTCTTTGTAGCCAACAAACTTGGTTGGACCACTATCTGTTTACGCGATTTGGGTAAAAACATTCATCCGCAGAACATTACCGTACCGAATGGATATGAGGCTAAACGTAACATTCGCAGCATCACAGCTTTGCGTGGAATCGTTAATGTCCGTTCTTTCTGAAAATTGTATTAAACTTACTTATATCGAAATAATTAATTGAATATAAATATGGCTGAAAACAGTAAAGTAGCTCTAATCACTGGCATCACGGGCCAAGATGGCTCATTCCTTGCGGAATTTCTTCTCGACAAAGGTTATGATGTTCATGGCATCATCCGTCGTAGCAGTTCTTTTAATACAGGTCGTATCGAGCATCTGTATCTTGATGAGTGGATTCGCGATATGAAGCGCAAGCGTCTTGTCAATCTGCATTATGGCGACATGACGGATTCAAGTTCTCTGATTCGCATCATTGAGGAGGTTCAGCCTACCGAAATTTATAATCTTGCGGCTCAGAGCCATGTCAAGGTCTCGTTCGATGTCCCTGAATACACGGCTGAAACTGATGCCACAGGCACTTTGCGTCTGCTCGAGGCTGTACGCATTCTTCATCGCGAAAAGGTTACTCGTATTTATCAGGCGAGCACTTCCGAACTTTTCGGCAAGGTGCAGGAGATTCCGCAGCGTGAGACTACTCCGTTCTATCCCCGCAGCCCGTATTCATGCGCCAAACTTTATGCTTTCTGGATTGTGAAGAACTATCGTGAAAGCTATGGCATGTATGCTGTCAATGGTATTCTCTTTAATCATGAGAGTGAACGTCGTGGTGAGACTTTCGTAACTCGTAAAATCACTCTTGCCGCAGCACGCATAGTTAATGGCTTGCAGGATAAACTTTATCTTGGTAATCTTAATGCTCTCCGTGATTGGGGTTATGCTCGTGATTATGTTGAGTGCATGTGGCTTATCATGCAGCAGCCTGAACCTGACGATTTCGTTATCGCCACTGGCGAGTATCACACTGTCCGTGAGTTTGCCTCTCTTGCTTTCCAGCGTGCTGGAATGGAATTGACTTGGAGCGGTGAAGGTCTCAACGAAAAGGGTATTGATAAGGCCACTGGAAAGGTTGTCATCGAGGTCGATGAGCGTTTCTTCCGTCCTGCCGATGTGGAGCAGCTTCTTGGTGACCCTACTAAGGCTCGCACCCAGCTCGGTTGGAATCCTCGTTCCACCAGTTTCCAGCAGTTGGTCAACATTATGGTTGACCACGACTTGAAGGCCATAAAGAATAATCCTCATGATGTTAGATAAAATAGATTTGAAAGGACAATTATTATAATGGAAAAAGATTCAAAGATTTATGTCGCAGGTCATCATGGACTTGTCGGCTCTGCTATTTGGAACAACCTTAAAAGTAAAGGCTACACTAATCTCGTTGGCCGTACCCATAAGGAGCTTGACCTCCTTGATGGTGTCGCTGTAAAGCGTTTTTTCGATGAGGAAAAGCCAGAATATGTCATCCTTGCTGCCGCTCATGTGGGCGGTATCATGGCAAATCTGCACTATCGTGCCGATTTCATATATCTGAATTTGCAGATTCAGCAGAATGTCATTGGCGAAAGTTTCCGCCACAATGTGAAGAAACTTCTGTTTTTGGGCAGCACCTGCATCTATCCGCGCGAGGCTCCGCAGCCTATTAAGGAGGATGCTCTTCTCACTTCACCGCTTGAATACACTAATGAGCCTTATGCCATTGCGAAGATTGCCGGGCTGAAGATGTGCGAGAGTTTCGACCTTCAGTATGGCACTAACTACATTGCTGTAATGCCTACCAACCTTTATGGCCCTAATGATAATTTCAATCTTGAGACGAGTCACGTCATGCCTGCCATGATTCGCAAGATGTATCTTGCCAAAATGCTCAATGAGGGCAATTTCGACGCTGTCCGTGCCGATCTTGACCATCGTCCTGTTGAGGGTGTCACTGGAAAGGATTCCAAAGAAAAGATTGTCGCTATTCTCGACAAATATGGCATCACCGATAAGCATTTGCTCCTTTGGGGCACGGGCACTCCTATCCGTGAGTTCCTTTGGAGCGAGGACATGGCTGATGCTTCTGTCTATTGTTTGGAGCATATCGATTTCAAGGATGTGCGTGGCACTGACCCTGAGGTGCGCAATTGTCACATCAATATCGGTAGCGGAAAGGAAATCACTATTGCCCAGCTTGCCGATTTGGTTAAGCGTACCACAGAATATAAGGGCGAAATAAAGTGGGATTCTTCCAAGCCTGATGGCACTTTGCGTAAGTTGACCGACGTAAGTAAGCTCCATTCTCTCGGCTGGCATCACCGCATGGAAATCACTGATGGTGTGCGTGCTCTCTACGAATGGTATCGCGCTAATTAATGAGTTTTTCATTGATGGCAGTCTTTTTTGCAATAATTATTCTCTTTGCTTGTGAGTATTTCTATATCCGCATAGCGGCGCATTGTGGCCTTTTCGCCCATGCCCGCGATTGCAAGGGGCAGCAGACGAAAATAGTCAACGGAGGTGGCATCATCTTTTTCATCTCCATGTTGCTTTATGAGTTTCTGCCCGTCACCTCTGAAATGCTCAAGCCTGCCGATGATGGATATGTGTTTGTCCTTGCTGGACTGACCATAGTGTCTATAGTCAGTTTTATTGATGATATTCGCGACATTAAGCCAAGTATCAGGCTGATTGTGCAGCTGATAAGTGTAGGGCTGATTTATTATCAGCTTTCGCTTATGGGATATTCCATGCCTTGGTATTTTGTGGTATTGTTCCTTATTCTTGGCACAGGTTTTATCAATGGTTACAATTTTATGGATGGCATTGCCGGTATCACTGGCTGTTACAGCATCGTTACTCTTTTGACTTTGACGTTGCTTGACATCCAGTTCAATTATGTGGGAGGCACTTATTTTATCTTCCCTATGATTGCGGCTTTCGTTTTCCTGATTTTTAATTTCCGCAGGAAGGAATTATGTTTTGCAGGCGATGTGGGTTCCATATCAATGGCATTTATAATCCTTTTCCCGCTGTCAACATTGATTCTCTGCACTGGCGATTTTGCCATGCTTACTATTGTTGCGGTTTATGGAGTTGACATCATTTTCACTATTGTCCGCAGGCTGATTCTTCATGAGAATATCACCACACCGCATCACCATCATCTTTACCAGACTCTCACTCGTCTTTGGCATTGGCCTCATCGGGTGGTGGCTTCCATTTATTCTATTCTTCAGCTGGCCATTTCCATTGGCTTCTTATGCACTCCAATGCCATGGCATTGCTTGTATTTCATTATTACTTGTGTGGCGCTTTCAGCTGTTTATCTTCTTGTGGCATTTTCTCCTCGTTCCAAAGAACCATTGCCTAAACAATCCTGAGGCTTGGTCTCTTTCATGGGATAGGGGATATATACAATAATAAAAAGTCTCCGTCTATATCATAGATATATCGGAGACTGTTTGTTTCTCTCAACGAGAGAGTAAATCTGATTGCCTATTATTAGCAGGAATTGATTCCTACTTGTGGGCAATTTCTGAAGAAACTGACAGGCGTGTACGGCCTTTAGCGCGGCGGCGGGCTAATACTTTACGTCCATCCACGGTTGACATTCTTTCACGAAAACCGTGCTTGTTCACTCTCTTCCTGTTTGATGGTTGGAATGTTCTTTTCATTTCTATCTTGTTTTATTTTTATTTCTGTTTTGGTCTGCAAAAATAGTCATTATTTTCTTATTTACCAAACTTACATAATTTTTATGCCTATCTTTTTTGCGTTTTTTCTCTATTTCTATTAATTTTGTACCCGAATTTGTTTCTGATTATCAAATCAATAATTATAACATACACTATAAAAGAATATGATTAATTCGCAAGACATCAAGAATGGCACTTGTATCCGCCTCGACGGACGCCTCTATTTCTGTGTGGAATTCCTCCACGTTAAGCCTGGTAAAGGCAACACCATTATGCGCACTAAGCTTAAGGATGTGGTTAACGGCCGCGTTATCGACCGCACTTTCCAGGTTGGCTTTAAACTTGAGGATGTTCGCGTTGAGCGTCGTCCCTATCAGTTCCTTTACAAGGAAGGTGAGGACTACAACTTCATGAACCAGGAGACTTTCGAGCAGATTCCTATCGCTAAGGACATGATTTCCGGCGTTGACTACATGAAGGAAGGCGATATTGTTGAGGTCGTTTCTGATGCTTCCACCGAGACTATTCTCTTCGCTGAGATGCCTGTCAAGACTATCCTCAAAATCACTTACACTGAGCCGGGTCTTAAGGGCGACACAGCCACTAACACCCTCAAGCCTGCCACTGTCGAGACTGGTGCCACCGTTCGTGTGCCTCTCTTCGTCAACGAAGGCGAATCCATCGAGGTTGACACTCGTGATGGCTCTTATGTAGGACGTGTAAAGGCTTAATTTGGACTGATAAATTTATTGTTGAAAATATCTTGCGGCTTGGCATATCTATTTTGTCAAGCCGCAATTTTTATCTTTATCACTGCTCTTGAATTTTTTTTTGAAAAAAATCCCATTTTCGTGAACAACGTATTTCCTATTTTCATAAATTTACACCCGAAAAATTCATTCAACTTTTTAATACATAAAATCTATGTTAGTAGGAATTCCAAAAGAAATCAAAAACAACGAAAATCGCGTGGGCATGACGCCTGCAGGTGTTGCCGAACTCGTTAAGAGGGGACACACAGTTTATGTACAGTACACAGCCGGTGAAGGCAGTGGCTTTAAAGACGAGGAATACACCGCGGTCGGCGCACATATTCTGCCGACGATTGCTGATGTCTATGCCAAATCCGACATGATAGTTAAGGTGAAAGAGCCTATCGAACCTGAGTACAAGCTCATCAAGGCTGGTCAGCTGCTCTTCACATATTTCCATTTCGCTTCCGACCCCGAACTTACTGATGCCATGCTTAAGGCTAAGCCGGTTTGCTTGGCTTACGAAACGGTTAAACTTGCCGACGGTTCTCTTCCTTTGCTCATCCCTATGAGCGAGGTTGCTGGTCGTATGTCAATTCAGGAAGGTATGCGCTTCCTTGAGAAACCTCAAGGTGGTAAAGGTATTCTTCTTGGTGGCGTTCCTGGCGTTAAGCCTGCAAAGGTGCTCATTCTTGGTGCTGGCACGGTTGGTGCCAATGCTGCAATTGCAGCTGCCGGAACTGGCGCCGATGTCATCATCTGCGACATCAATCTTGCACGTCTCCGCTATCTCGACGATGTGCTTCCTGCTAATGTCAAGACTCTCTATTCTTCCGAGAGCAATATCCGTGCTGAACTTCCAACAGTTGACCTTGTTGTCGGTTCTGTCCTCATTCGTGGCGACAAGACTCCGCATCTCATCACTAAGGACATGCTCAAGCTAATGCAGCCTGGCACAGTTCTCGTAGACGTTGCTATCGACCAAGGCGGTTGCTTCGAAACTTCACACCCCACCACTCACTCCGAGCCAGTCTATGTGGTTGACGGCATAGTTCACTACGCAGTGGCCAACATTCCTGGTGCAGTGCCTTACACCTCCACTCTTGCCCTCGACAATGCCACATTGCCTTATGCAATCAAGCTTGCCGACAAAGGTTGGAAGAAAGCCTGCAAGGATGACCCAGCTCTCGCAGCCGGTGTCAACATGGTGGAAGGTAAAGTCACCTTCAAGCCAGTAGCTGACCTCTATCATCTCCCTTATGAGCCGGTAGAGTTCTAATAGTAGGAAGAATTCTAGTAACCTATCGAGTTCTAATAATAGCTTATCGAGTTTTAATCTCAATAATTCCACAAAACATCAAGTCCGCACTCTGGCTTTCACCTCAGTGCGGACTTCATTTTCAGTGTGAGTCAGTTTTAAATAATAGCATTTGTAGGTAAAAAAATAGCTATTGGTCAATGTTTTGATATGTATTTAATTTTTCTTGTTTTTCTTTCCTAATAAGCCAAATGAAAAGCCTTCTATCAAACCATTTCCAGTTTCCTTAAATGTCTTTTTTATGTTATTTGCCACATCGTTGAAAATGGAAAAGTCTCCCTTTCCGTTTTCATCGTCTTTGTCATCTTCGTTATTATTATCCTTGTTATTATTATCTTCTTCTTCTTTATCATTGTCATCATCATCTTCGTCCCATCTGAATCTATTATTATCGTTTTTCATATATTCGTTTGGATTATATTGTATCAGTTTCACAGAATTCCAAAATATAGATTCTCCTACTGCTTGACAATCTTCTATCTTAAAATTAATAAGACATAAACAAATTTTTGCCTCACGTATATTAATTATAAAACTTTTATTAGAAGGATTTTTCAATAAATCTTTGCGGATATAATTTTTATAAATTCGACTGTTCTTAGTGAAGATTAACTCATCAACGTGATTGATGCCATTTGTATCTTTAGCATTATAAAAATAATTAGAATGCTGATGTTTCCTATTAATAGCTTCTTTTTGTTCCACAATAAATTTCATAATAGAATTAATATTAAAAATTAGTTATATAAATCGATCTCAATTAATTGTTATTCATTCCATTTTGTTGATCGTAGTACAAAGACTGCACTTCTGAATACCAATCGTATGCTTTTGTTTGGATATTACTGTATTTATCGTAGGCAGCTGATTGTATACTGGAATATTTATCATATGCGTCTGAGGTGAGCTTTGAGCATGCATCATAATCTATTTCTTTTGCTTCATATTGTTTATTTGCATTTTCCGAGACCTTTTCATAAACCTTATTTGCATCTGCGCTTATTGATTCATACATTTTATTAGCCCTATTTGTAATATCTTCATACATTTTATTAGCGATGTCATTCATTTTATCATAGTCATCGGATGATTTGAGCGGATGTGCTTTTACATATTCTGCAGGTGTACCCCATGACTCAATTTCATCCACAAATTTATCAAAATCAGACATGTCATTATCTGAGGTATTGACTGAAGTTGAATCAACTACTGCCACAGTTTCAGTCTCTGTATTGGCAACACTCTCAACTTTCGATTTCGAATCTGTACTTTCATAAGCAATCTTTGGTAAAAATATGCAGGCAAGTATGCCAAGCATAATAGATACAGTACCTATTATTGTTGTTATCCAAAATTTCTTTTTAATTGAGGTGAATTCTTTCTTAATATCGCAATATTCTTTTGCCACTTCTTCATCTTTTAAGAGGGCAAAACGAGATGCCATGCGTTTAAGGTTGTCTATTTCATTTTCATCAATATCATATTCATTACATATGTTAGTAAATAGCTGTTTCTCCTGTTCAGACATCTGTTTATCAACAGCCATACACTGCCATGCGAAAGAAATTGTCTTTTTTGATTTAAATAATCTTTTTATTTTAGAGCGAAAATCTTCGTATGGAAGAGAGGTGTCGATATTAGCTATATTTTCCATAAATTTCTCTCTTTTACTATCACTCATGTCCAATTCATTGACCATACAATTTAATAGCTTTGACTCTTCAGGCGATTTCCCATCGCATAAGAAGATATATGCTGCTAATGTTGCATAGGCCTTTAAACGGCTCTTTTCAGTTAAAGCCATACGAAGTTTCTCCTTGAAATTAAGTTTAAAAGCCTCTATATTAGATGGTACTTCATCATAGGCAACCAAAGTATTATTGCCAATAATATAAAGCTTATAATTTTGATTATTCAAATTATATTCAATGCATGTAAGAGGAATGCCTACAATTTTAGTTGACTCTGCATAATGTTTATCAAAAGGTGTGTTTGGAAGTCTTAATCCCTCATTTGCTTCATATTCTGTCCAAAACTCTTCAAAAAGGTACTTCTTGTTCTCACCTAAATATTTACGACAAGTATCTTTCATCTCTTCTTGGTTATCTAATTCGATAGAATTTGCATTCAACCATTTCCTAAAGGTGTTTTGATATATTAGGTTACCTTTTGCATTATTTAATAAATTGCTAATTGCACTCGTTCCAAAGAATTTCCACCTTTTCGCATAATGAGTAGCTTCGAATTGCAAATATGTTTGATATATACCCGAGCCGTTACATCTTGTGCATGTTACACGACCATGACCGTTACAGTTAGGGCATGTTCCATTTCCTTCGCAATGTTTACAAGTTAATTTTCCTGTACCATTGCAATTCTTGCAACGCCCTGATCCATTGCATTTGTTACATTCAATATAACCGTATCCGTGGCATTTGCGACATTTCCCATTCCCTTTGTTGTTTACAATACCTAGCCCAATAGTATTTCTAAGCACTGCTCTAGTAGCACCACTATGATTATCACACTTTCTACACGGCTCCCACCCTGACCCATTACATCTTCTGCATTTGACGGTTTTACCTTCCATATTTTGATAATAACCGTTACCATGGCATATTGAACATCTAATTTCGCCAGATCCTCCGCATTCACTGCATCTGCCAGATCCTCCGCATTCTCTGCATGTATCACGCCCACGCCCATTGCAAGCTGAGCAATTGCCACTGCCTTGACAGTCTGTGCAGATAGTTTGTCCTTCACCATGACATTCTTGACATCTTCCGCTTCCTTGGCATTCTGGGCAGTCTTCTTCAGGATCGCAATTGTGATTCTGTACAGATCCGTAAAGAATGCCTGGCGCTTTACCTAATATTTTCTTCGTAATATGTTCCATAACATTTTAATTGGATATTGTTGTTTAAAAATCTGGAAGATTCTATTCGTTGCCCTTTACTATATGCTCTTTATTAAGAAGATATGAAAAATCAAAATCGTATGGTTCCGATGAAGATCCATCATTAATTAATTTCATTTCAGGAGATTCCCCGTGTAATACATTTACATTGATGAACTCTTCTGTCGAGATACATTTAATAGCATAACCTGGCGTTACTTTTATAATATCAGCAAATACTCCCAAGTTTGTTACACCTCCAATTTGCGGACTAATCTGATTTAATATTTCAACAAAATCATTTGGATTGACTGATGAATAGTCAAAGTTCAATCCTTCAAGTTCTTTTGATTCCATTTTAGAATTTTTTATATTGTTATTAATTTAATTTTTATCCACTTGTGTCAATGTGAAATTGTCAATTAGCAGAGTAATTTTATTTTAAGACTTTGATAAAAGATGCTTCCCATAAAATTTTATACCAATAGTGTTTGCAGCTTGTGCCACTTTTATGGGGAATTTAGGAATTGATCTTTATCAAAAATTTATATTTGATAGGACATTTAACAACTGAATTAAATGAAATAACCAAAACGATACTTCTTAACTTTAGATTCAATTTCATATTTTAAGAACCCCCTAGTTATAGTTATAAAATTGCCTACATACTTTAATTGGCTTTTTCAGCCTCCTCCTATACTTTAATAAGTATAAATTCTTTTCACGAAATCTACATGCATAATAAATATATAACAAAACTTTCGTTGGTGGTATAAAACACAGAAGAGTCGTTGCTCCCGTATTGATGCAATTTCCAACTTTTGAAATAGCCTTGTGATTATTTATTAGTTTATTTATGCATTATAGCTTGTTGTTGTTTGCAAATATATGCGAAAGAATCCAATTTGCCATGATCCAAATAATCCTTTTGGTTGGGAATATCCACAATATTCACATTGTCCATACTGTCCATTTTATCCAAATAATCCATTTTGCATCAAGTGATTGTACATTCAAATTATTTGCATAACTTCGCTGCATAAAACATAAAAATGGATTAAATCATGATATCAGCGGTTGTGATAAAAATGTTGGAGAACAAACTTAAACGCAGCATACGCTATTCTTCTGATGTGGAAATGCTGAAGTATAATATAAAAAAGGAAAAGGGTATTGACATCGGAATTAATACATTGAAGCGGCTGTTCGGAATGCTTGATGACGGATGCCATGAACCGAGGCTTTATACTCTCGACACAATTGCCAGATATCTTGGCTATGAAAATTGGGATAAATTGCTTGAACATGTAGGCGATTCCTCATATTCGGGATTTTCCGATTTGGATGGGATAAACTCGTCGTCGCTGCATGCTGACGATATTGTGGAGTTTACGTATTCACCCAATCGTCATATTGTTCTTAAATATGTGGATAGTGGGCGATTCATAGTCACAATGAGCGAAAACAGCAAATTGCTTGCCAATGACTATGTTGAGGCCGATTTCTTCATAAAGAATTTTCCTCTGATTGTGCGTAAAGTGATACGCGACGGTATTGACCTTGGAAGTTATCAGTGCGGGAAAATTTCAGGGCTGACTTCGATTGAGCTGAAGAAAGCTGATGATAAGTGTTGATTGCCACAATGTTGCCGGGTAAAGTGATAGATATGTTAAGGGTAAAAGAGGGTAACACATTACGTTATCCTTTCGAGATAGATGCGCTCAGCATAGAAATAAAGGGAAGCACTGGAGAGGTGATAAGCAAATCCGCCTTGAAACGTTTGCTTGGTATGGCTTCTGGAACTTATAACCCGCAACTGCATACACTTGATGTTCTGGCACATTATCTTAACTATGAAAATTGGGACGATTTGATTGTTAATGCTGAAAGCCATGACAATGCCTCGGAATTTGCTGATATTAAATCGGATTCTTTACATGAAGGCGACTTGGTGCATTTAGGATATGAACCTGACAGTACATTAACATTGAGATGCCTTGGAAATTGCCGTTTTGTGATAGCAGAATGCAAGGGAAGCAAATTGAATGTTGGTGATGAGTTGGAGGTATTGCGTTTCTCAAAAAGTTGCCCTTTAATGGTTTCAAAAGTGTTTCGTAGAGGTAAAGATATTGGCAGCTATCTTGCTGGCAGGGTAAGTGGTATTACTTTTCTGGAATTGGAGGGAAAGAACAGGAAAAAAGTTGCTCAACTGAAAGGAATCAGCAAATAAAGGATAATCTGTGATTTTTTTTTGAGTTGGATATCGTTGATTGAATAGAATTGCCTATATTCGCATTACGATTCAAAAATTGCTATAATCCATGTTACCTCCGGAGATAATTGACAAACTACAAGCAAAATTTGGCAAGCAGATAAGATATTCATCCGATGCTGAAGAATTATCGCTTGAAATATCTGTAGCTACTGGTAAAAATATAAGTGTCAATACGATTAAACGTATGCTTGGCATGATTGGAGGGGAATTCACTCCACGTCTGTTCACGCTTGATATTATTTCCGTATATCTCGGTTTTGATAATTGGGAAAGTCTGGCAGCAAGTACTGACCACATTGAATCATCGCTGTTCAATCCAAAGGATGAAGTTATAGGCTCAACTCTTGAGGAGGGCGATATGATTGTTTTTGAATATGCCCCCAACAGGAAGGTAACATTAAGTTGCTTGGGGTGCAGCAAGTTCAGGGTAATTGGTAGTGAAAACAGCAAGTTGCAGGTTGGAGATGCAATCAGAGCAAACTTTTTTGTCGTTAATTATCCTTTGATTGTTTCTGAGGTGTTCCGTGATGGAACGTGCCTTGGAAATTTTGTTGCAGGCAAAGCAGGTGGCTTGACAAGCATCAGAGTGAAGCATGCCGCATCTGACGGTAAATGATTTAAATTATTACGGGATTAATACCGAGTGAAAAACGGATTAGTCCTGATGGCGTTAATACCAAGTTACTCCGTTGCTCGAGCTGCTGCGCTTATCATATTTCAGGTCGCTTAAGAGCGATGATTTCACTGCAATATGGAAGTTATATGATTTGTAAGGTCCTACCGGTACGAAACTTGCGCTCATTGAGAAGCAGTGCATTTCACGGCTTATCGAGCAGTTCATATAGGCTATTTTGTGCTGATCGAAGTTGTAGCTCGCTGAGAAATTGAACGACCAATTTTTGGTGGGGCGGATATTTCCTGAGAAGCTAAGGTTCTGTGTGAATTTGCGGTTATATTCCAATTTCTGGTAATTGAAGTCACTATAGGCATAATTCACTGAATAGTTGAAAGTAAGGCTCCAAGGACAATCCCATTTCATGTATCCGTCGGGGTTAAGCACATAATCGGCTTTTCCGGATTCTTTTCCCTTCTCCTTATCCTGCTGATTTTGGTCATCCGTAGGAGGTGTGTATTTTGCCATTTCTTCCGGCTTTTTATCGTTCTCATCATCAGTCTTCTCAGTGTCCTTCTTGCGCTTGAATGTCGCGTTGTTTATGGTGTAGGAGAATGATGTGCCTGTACTTGAAAGGCGTCCTATTCCTTTTCCTGCTTGCAGGCGAGTCGTGTTGACGCGGGTAGGAGTGCCGTTGAAGACTTTGTAAGTATATACGTCCCACACGCCCGACAGATTTAGGTTGAAGTTCTTTACTAACCGAATAAGAATAGAAGAGTTGATATTGCTCCAGCGCATAGAGTCGGCTGCAAAGTTATATGATTGACTGAGCGTGAGATTCTCGATAAGCGACACTTTCTTTTCTCCTGTGCTATCCTGGTCGCTCTTTACTTTCATTTCAAGGTTATTGGCAAGAGAAACATTGATTGCGCCAGTTTTTCCTTGGCTTGCTGTGCCGAACAAACCTTGTGAAAAGTATGAATACTTGTTTTTGTAGAGAGTGCCGTTCTTTGTGTAGGCGTAGGTGCCATAGTATCCCCAGAATGATGAGCTGAAGTCAGGAGAGGCGGAATAAGAGATGGTAGGAGTAAGGACGTGTCGAATCATCTTGACTTTGTCGCCAAAGATTTTCCACGGCTTGAAGAAGCCATATATCTTGGTGTCCATTGAGACAGCAGCTGAAAAGTCGAATACGTTATAGAAATTATAAGTGGTATCCTGAATTTCCTTACCTGAACCATCGGCAGCCGTAGGGTCCCACATTCGTCGGATCTTATTACTGTACATCCTGTCGTTGAGCGTAATGCTTGGAGTGATGTTGAAGTATTTAGCCAAATTGAAAGTGGCTGAAATCGGTACAGTGTGCCGCATACCGTTTTTCCAGTCCTTTACGAGGCTTTTATGGAGGAACTCATTCTCACGGGCAGTGAGTGAGTTCTGGAAATAGCCTGAATAGGAAAGCTTAATCTTCTCGTACCATTTCTCATCGCCAACAGCATGCTTACGCTTGAACGGTGCTGTTTGCGACATAGTAACTGTAAGGTTTGGAAATGATACTGAAAGGGTGGAGTCGGAAGAACGCTGTGCCACACTTGCCGTGGTGGATAAGTTCCATTTGGAGTTCGGAATCTTGTAGGTCATGTTCACTGTGCTGCTCTTGGTGTTCTCGGTGAAGGCACTGTTGTAATAGCTATTCAGGTCGTTGCGTGAGTAGCCAGTGGTGGAGAAGTTGACGCTTGCTGAGAAAGTCATGCTCGGATTGGCTTTGGCATCCTGTGAATGGGTCCATGCAATCTTGAAGTTCTTCTGCTTGGAATAGTCGGCTGCGCCTTTATCGCCGGTAATGGTAGTAAGATAGCTGATGTTGAAATTGCCATTATAGCGGTAACGCTTCACATAGTTTGACTGCGCCGTCAATCCCCATGAACCACGAGTATATACTTCACCAGTCAGAGCTAAGTCCATCATGTTGCTTATGGCGAAGTAGTAACCGCCATCGCGCAGATAGAAGCCTCGATTATAGTCTTCACCGAAGGTCGGCATGATGATACCTGAAGAATATTTAGAACTGAACGGGAAATAACCGAAAGGAACGGCAATAGGTAGAGGAACTCCGCAAAACACCATATATACCGGGCCAGTGACAATATTCTTTTTAGGTTTCACCTTGCCTTTTGTTAGCTGGAAATAGAAGTGCGGGTCATCGTGATTATCGCAGGTGGTGTAGCGTCCATTTTGAATATAGTATTCATCATTAGCCATTTTTTTAGTTATTCCGCCTGTGAGATAGCCTTCGCCCTGTTGGGTTACCACATCTGTTATGTAGCCTTTCTTAGTCTTGAAGTCATACTTCATGGTTTTCGACTCATATTCGCCGCTGTTATCCTTGAATACAGGTTTGCCTTGTAAGTCGCCTACACTGTCGGGACGGCCATTGGCATAAACAAGGTTAGTGTTCATGTCCATCTTGATTTCCATCGCCTTTAAGTCGATATCGCCATAGGAAACATCGCTGTTGCCATACATTCGGGCATCGTTCTTACCCATGAAAACGAGGGAATCCTTTGTGGTGAAGTTCACTTGGTGGTCAAGGTCAACCTTGTAAAGTTTGAATTTTGACGCAGTGTCGCGACGGGCTGCAACTGAGTCAGGCCTTACCCGTGCTTTTGCCAATGAATCAGCAATAAGGGCAAAAGGATTGATTTTCCCGGTAGGAGAGTCAACAATGACATTCTTTTTAAGCGATGCTGACTGCTCAAGAGATTTGCTGGCCGTAACGGGAGATTTAGCCTTGCCCGATTTGCCATTTGCGGCATAAACCCTTGGAAGCAATCCACACAGACCAATCACAAAAGCAGTGAATAGAATTATATATATGCTGTTATGTCTCAACCTTCTTATGCAAAATATGGTGCAAAGATAGTGCAATGACGGGGAAAAACGAAATTAAACGCATTTTTTAATTACATTTCACGGGATGTAACGATAGTGAAATGGGTGCTGGAGAGCAAGGTGTGGAATGAGGAAAAAGGCGTGCCGTGAAATGCGGTACGCCTTTTTGCAATTTTGGAACTATAATGTTTCTTCGAGGGGAAGATTTTTAATACTCAGCCTCGTCGTAATCATTTACATAGCCAGTTTCACCCATGATTTCGCGCATCTTGTTGCGGAGCATGATGTTCTGGGCAAACAGGTCATGTACAGGATTCTTCTCGTCAGGGTGCATCGGGCTCTTGAAATAGAATGAGAGCCAGCTCTGAACGCCCTTGAAGTTACAGCGTTTAGCAAGGTCCATAAGGAGTGTGAGGTCGAGAAGCAATGGAGCAGCGAGAATGGAGTCGCGACAGAGGAAGTCAACCTTAATCTGCATTTTACGTCCCATCCAGCCGAAGATATCGATGTTGTCCCAACCTTCCTTGTTGTCGTTACGCGGAGGGTAGTAGTTGATACGTACTTTATGGAAGATGTCGCCCCAAAGTTCAGGATGCTCGTCTTTTCTGAGGATAGTGCCGATAACGGAAAGTTTTGAGACCTCTTTAGTCTTGAAAGAAGCAGGGTCATCAAGAACCAGACCGTCGCGGTTGCCGAGGATGTTGGTAGAGAACCAGCCATCGAGGCCGAGCATACGAGTGTGGAACATAGGAGCAAGAACGGTCTTCATAAGAGTTTGTCCAGTCTTGTAGTCCTTACCCATGATAGGAACGCACTTCTCTTCAGCGAGTTGCCACATTGCAGGGAAGTCAATTGTGAGAGCTGGAGCACCATTGATGAAAGGCACTTCAGAGTCAATAGCTGCATAAGCGTAGAGCATGGAAGGAGAAACCTTAGGAGAATTCTCTTTCATAGCCTTTTGGAAATCAGCGAGAGATTCGTGAACGTTCTTGTCGCGAGGGATGTAAACTTCAGTAGAAGCAGACCATATAACTACGACGCGGTCAAGATTGTTGGCTTTCTTAAAGTTAGCGATGTCTTCCTTAATTTGGAGCATGAGGTCCCATTTTGTGGGAGCGGTTTTGGTCCAAGGACCATGAAGGTTTTTGCAATATTCATTGTCAAAAACGGCCTTGAAAGGCTTAATAGCTTTAAGTTCGTCCTTAACGCCATCAACCATATCCTTTTCAAGGACTTTGGCATAAATTGCACCATCATAAGCGCTCTCTTCGTAGATGTCCCATCCACCGAAAACAATATCATCAAGCTTAGCTATAGGAAGCACGTCCTTGATTTTTGGAGTGCGGGCAGAAGCGCCTTCGCCCAATTTGATTGTTGAGAGTTGTGTAATTGAGCCGATAGGCTGCCCGAGACCCTTACGGGCCAACAAAGTACCAGCAATGAAAGTAGTTGATACGGCACCATGAATGCCCACTACTAAAATACCGAGTTTGCCTTCCGGCTTATCAATTTTTTTCATGTTCATTTAATAATTGAGTTATTATAATGTTATTGTAATTCCATTTCTTGGAAATGCGCGGTAAAAGTACTTCAATAATTTGAATTATAAAATATATTTTACCCATTTATTTGTAGTTAATAGTTAATATTTATAAATACATATATTATTCAGCCAAATTATTATAAATTTAGGCTATTTTGGGACATTAAATATTAATAATTCATAACGCTAAGTCGGTTACTTCGTTAAGATTTTGGATAATGCAGGGGTGCATTTGAGCATCTTCCTCAGCAGTCCAGCCTTTACCTTTTAGCCAAAGTACGTGGCAGCCAATAGATTCAGCTGGAACGATATCCTTGCGGTAGCTGTCGCCAACGACAAGCACATCAGCGGGCTGCAAGTGCAATGCATCCACGCCGAGCTGGAATATGCGCGGGTCAGGTTTGCGAATGCCCACAACTGCACTTTCAATTACAGAAATGAAATAGCGCTTCAAGCTGAAATCGGTAAGAACACTGTCAACATTTCCATAAAAATTCGTGACTAGTACCATAGGAAAACGCTTTGACAAAGCCTCAAGAACTGGGCGAGCCTCATCAACCGATTTGCGGGCACGCATATAACAATAACGCGCAACCTGCTGGGCAAACATGTCAACAAAATCGAGGTCGATGATATTTTTTGATGCAAGATAACCGAATTCTATCATCATCTTCTTTTGAAGAAGAACAAGGAAGTTGTCCTTAGGCATGATGTGGCGCACACGGGCGAGTTCACGCTCGGCATAAACATAAGCCTCACGGAAAACATCCTTTGTGACTTTTATTCCCGCCGATTGGTAGCCGTCCCAAATGACTTCACTCCAGTGAATGCCATGAGTGTCGATAGTGCCCCCATAGTCGAAGATTATGCCTTTAATGTCAATATGCTCCATTTTCAAGTTGCTTAGTGAACCGTAAACACATTATTTCGTGACGGCAAACCATATAAATCATCATAAGATTCAGCACAGTAAGTTCAAATGCGAAGTACAGCCAAGGCATCTCGAGGAACAGCGACACAAACAGTGCAATGATTCGAGTGTTGAAAGAAAGCATATTCGTGTACTTCATCAGAGGCTTGCTTCTTGCCCTGAATGCAGTGCGAAATTCATCGGAAGCCACTTCGCCGAAACGTTCTTTCAGCACAGCACGAAGGCGCTGCATACGAGGTGTCATTTTCTCCTGATTGGCAGTGTAGTTGCGATAGAAGAATAAAGTAATCTTTTTCCAAAAATTATGTTTCCACGAAAGAGCGGAAAGTTGTTCGTCGAGTTGAGCCACGCTGTCGAGTTCACTGCCATCCTTGCCTTTAAGGAAAAATAGATGGAACTGGCGGTAATAATCGGCACTGGCAGCCTGCTTTGCGTGGCAGATGCCCGTAATAATCGCAACCGTCCAGATAATCCAGTGATGTCCGTCCATGGAGAAGAAAGCGCTTGTGACATTCTCGCGGAAACAAATTGCAAAGTAGATGGCGAAAAACCAGAAATCACCGCTAAGACCATCGAGGATGCGCCCAAGACGGGAATAATTACCGGTGAGCCTTGCCAATTGACCGTCGGCACTATCAAAGGAGTTGGCCCAAATGATAAGAAACATTCCAATCACATTGAGCCACATATCGCTATAGTAAAACAGTACGCCACCAGCAAAGCCAAGAAATATCGAGGCAATAGTTATGACGTTAGGGACAATACCAAGTTTTGCACAAAGAGTGGCCCATGCATAGCCGATAGGCCTATAAAACATTAGGTCGATGGTTTCTTCAGTGTCCATCGATTTGAGGGAACTCTTGTATTTCTGTTTAAATTCCGAGAAATTACTCATATTATAAGTGCTGTGCTATAACAGTGAATCAGCTTTTGCTTTTTATTGTGTTGATAATATTTTTAGCTATGTAAGGGGCCGCCTCATTACGGCAAGGAGCAAAAGAAGGCCAATCATTAAAGTCGATAATCTGGATTTTACCTTCAGGCGAGATAATGCAGTCGCCGCCATAAATCACAACGTTAAGTTCTTCGCTTGCACGCTGGCATATACGCTTCATTTCCTTAAGGTCGAACTGGATGCCTTGCGACTTGCCATTAATGGCCTCGTAACCATATTTGCTGTGTCCCACATCGAAAGGATAGAACCAATAGAAAAATGAGGATTCGCGGACACCATAGAACTTCACAAGGTCGCCGACAAGGTGACGGCTTATGACAGCACGCTTGATTCCACGATAGAAATATTCCTGCAGAACCTCCTGCGCTTCTTCGGGATGGCGGACATAACTGACATCCTCCTTATGCATGGCATGGAAATCTCCGCGCTTAATCCAGCAACTTTGGAAATCGTGCTTTTTTAGAGCTTCCTTCACAACCTCATTAGTGTTGACGATTATGCTTTCAGGATAAGGAATCTTGCTTCCCAGTAAAATCCGAGTCATACGTTCACGGGTACAGTTCTCAATACCATAGCCCGAATTAATCACCAACCGGCCATCGTCCTCAAGTTTCTGCAACTTGGCCACGGACTCCATTTCCCGGCACATATTAAGAATGATGGATTCACTGATATTGTCGGCATTGAATTGCTCTTCGCTGTAAACGTTCACAATACAACCACGCTTGCGAAGTTGCTCGGCCACAGCATTGAAAATAGCGGCATCGTTACCGATGTGGTTAGGCGAATATGCCCCCGCACGCATGATGCCTGCAATTTTTATTTCTGACATAAATAACTTGTTAATTAACTATTGATAAACTGTTCAGCCGTCGCTATATCGGATGCGTGGTCAACATCAATTATTTTGAAAATAGGGTAGGCTTTAAGTTTAAGCCCAGCCTCGATAAGAGCACGCTGATAATTACGCATACGGGAAACACCCCTGACGATGCAGTCGTCAAGAACGGCAACAGCCTTTTCGGACAGTGCATAGATGCCTCCGGAGATATATTTAGCGCCTTCGTAAGGCTCATCGCGGAACGCCTTAATAGCAAAATGGTCGTCCACATCCACGTAAAGAGGTTTTTCGTCCTCGATGAACGGAGTTACAGCCATGAAGCCGTCGTAATCATCATCGGCCTCAAAAGAAGCGACGTAACGTGCAAAGTCGTTCTCGCGAAAAATGGTGTCAACCGTAGTCAAACAGAACTTGCCCGGGCGCATCACTTTGCTAAGTTCGAAAAAACTATGCATTGAACTTGGTGTGGATTTTACCACGACTTTCAGAGGAACAGGCAGAATAAGAGAATCGAGATATTCGCGGACCTCCGTCATCTGCTCATTGACGATAATGCTAATAGAAGTGGCATTGCAGCGACGGAAAATGCTAATAAGCCGACCAATCATCGGTTCACCGTTAAGTTCAACGAGAGGCTTCGGCTTTTTCACGCCTTCCTGTACCAGTCGTGAGCCTTCGCCTGCTGCTATGATGGCAAAATTCATAAAGACAGAGTTTAGAATTAATTGGCAGCCGGATCGTCGTCATCGTCTTTTGTAAGGTCGAGGACAACGTTATCATTACTCCGGTCGAAATATTGTTTGCGAAGAGGATTTTGAGCAGCTTCGTCGAAACGGCGGCGGTTGCGGAAAATATCGATGGCCTGATAGATGGCTTCGCGGAAAGAAGATTCATCAGCGATGTTTTTACCGGCAATATCGAAACCAGTGCCGTGGTCAGGAGAAGTGCGCACAAAAGGCAGTCCGGCAGTGAAATTCACACCCGAAGCCATGCTCAAAGTCTTGAGCGGAGCAAGTCCCTGATCGTGATACATAGCAAGGACACCATCAAAATGCTTGTATTGCTGGCTTCCGAAGAACCCATCGGCAGGATAAGGCCCAAAGCATACAATCTTCTTATCGTTAGCCTGCTTAATGGCAGGAGTGATAATGTCGCGCTCCTCAGTGCCGAGCAATCCGCCATCGCCCGCATGAGGGTTAAGAGCGAGAACTGCAATGCGAGGACATTCGATGAAAAAGTCGCGCCGGAGAGAATTATTGAAAATCGTCAACTTTTCAAGAACCGATTCCTTAGTGATAGCCTGAGCTATTTTAGAAACAGGAAGGTGAGTGGTGACAAGAGCTATTTTGATGGATTCATTGAAGAGAATCATCAGAGCCTTACTACGGCCATCACCGAGAGCAGCCTCAAGATATTCAGTGTGTCCCGGAAATTGGAATTCTTCGCTTTGGATAGTGCTCTTATTGATGGGAGCAGTAACCAAAACGTCGATTAATCCAGCCTTGAGGTCAGCAACCGCATGTTCAAGAGAAATGAAAGCGGCGCGTCCACCAATTTCACTTGGAGTACCGATTTCAACTTTTACCTCATCGGGAAAAATTTCAACGATATTATTCACACCGTCGCGGACATCCTGGGCACTGCGTACGCTTGTGAAAGGCACAGCAGGCATTTCGATAGCCTTGCGATGATAAGTCATGATGCGGGAAGAACTGTAAAGCACAGGTGTGCAAAGCTCAACCATTTGAGGGTTGGCAAGAGTTTTCAGAATAACTTCCAAACCAATTCCGTTGGTGTCCCCGTGGGTAATGCCAACGCGTATTTTCTTTTCGTTTGCCATTATAAATCAAATAATTAAATTGACGCATTGAGCGATTTCGAGAAAAAATCATGAAAGCGCACGACACGCCATTATATAATATTTTGCGAAGTTAAGAATAATTTTGGAGAAAGGAATGCAATTGGGTCATTTTTTACTATATCCCATTGTGATGGTGCCAAATATGAATCATTAACTGGAACGTGATTTTTGCAAATGGGACATGGGGCAAAGGCGTGGGACAGTTTTGGGCCTTTAACTAATTGACAATCAGAATTGTTCTGAAAGTGTCCCACAAATTTTTTCACTATACTTTTCAGTACTATTGTGAAGGGCTGGACAGCATGAAAATATGTGGGACATGGGGCAAAGGCGTGGGACAGTTTTGGGCCTTTAACTAATTGACAAT
>JAKVKZ010000018.1 GCA_022484565.1 Muribaculaceae bacterium | reverse complement strand
CATTGTTGACACGCTGGATGGTGCATGGGATGACATTGTTGGTGTTGTAAACCAGATGGCCGGTGCGGTCCTTAATCTGCTTGATGTAGCGCACCTCGGGGTCGGAGACCGACTGGCCGATGGCGAATGCGGAGTCGCAGTGATTGATGAAAGAGCGGGAGAATGCAAGATTGTTGAGGCTCAGCGGACGGTAGGGACTGTGCTTGGAAGTGTGGGCGAGCAGCAGAATCGACAAGTCGTAGAGGTGCTGCATCTTCCACAGCTCGGTCATGAACTCACCGAAAGCGGCTGAGGAGTATGCTGACGAACAAAGGGAGGAAAGGTTGTCGATAATCAGGAACGGGGCTTCCATGATGCGGACGGAATTCTTGATGGAATAGAGGGCGTCCTCGATGTCGAAAACGCCGTCGTCGTAAATTGGAGTGCCCCGCTTGAAGGCGGGCGAGAACGGATAGGAACCCTCGGGGGTGGAATAGCGCATGTGGAACTGGCGGTGCGACTGCTCGAAATCGTAGTAGAGCACGCAGCGACCGAAACGGTGCGCCACCTCGTCGCCAATCTGGACGGCGAGGATGCTCTTGCCGAGGTTGGTGTCGGAGAAAAGGCAGCTGATATCCCCGTCGAACCAGATTCCCTTCCACAGGTCGATTCGCTCGCCCTGCAGACCGCCGAGCCGCACGTCGCGGTTGCTGTCGATCAGACGGAATTTCAGGTACGCCCTGTGGCGGCGCTTGCGGTTCTCTTCAAGACGGTAGTCGATGTCGTCGCCATGGTTGCGCCAACGTTCATTTCCACGTGGTAACATAATTTTTCTCCTCTCTTTAGTTTGATTAATTACACGAATTTAATGGGGGATTAGATGGGAGATGCAAGGAAAACGGAAAAATTGAGAATTTTTTTTGGGGGGGATTGGGATTTGGGAATTTGGGGCTGATGGGGCTGATAAGGCCAATAAGCCCGATGGGATTTAAAATGCTTCGCATTTTTTGATGAAACAACCATGATGCGGGAGGGCACATACGTGGATGCGACCATACAATGGGAAATTTTGGATGGAATTTTGGATGAGGGGGTAAATAATTAACCCCATTAAGTCATCAGATTTAATGGGGCTAAGTGTGGGTGGGAAGAAGAGATTAGACGGTGAGGATTTCCTTTTCTTTGGCTGCAAAGATGGCATCAATTTTCTTCATGAACTGATCATGCTTCTTCTGGAGGGTGTCCTCAGCATCCTTTTCAGTGTCCTCGGGCATTCCGTCGGCCTTGATGGCTTTCTTGAGGCCTTCAAGTGCTTCACGACGGGCATTGCGGACTGAAATTTTGGCTTGCTCAGCTTCACCTTTCGACTGCTTTACAAGCTGCTTACGACGGTCCTCGGTGAGAGGTGGGATGCAGATGCGAATCATTTCACCGTTGTTCTCAGGCATAATGCCGAGAGCGGAGTCGATGATGGCCTTTTCAATAACCTTGAAGAGAGATTTGTCCCAAGGCGTGATGGCAATGGTGCGAGAATCAGGCACACTGACATTGGCAACATTGTTGATAGGCATTTTGCTGCCGTAGGCATCAACGCGAATGCCGTCGATAATCTTCGGATTTGCTTTACCGGCGCGGATGTGAGCAAGAGCGTCGTCGAGAAATTCGACAGCCATCTCCATTTTTTCTTCTGCCGGCTTCAGATAATGATTAACGTCGTTCATAATGATATTGGTTTTATTTTGTTGTTATTTGTTCTGATACACTAAAGTTCCGATTGGTTCGCCTGCAAGCACTTTTTCGAGATTGCCTTTTGTGTCCATGTCGAAGACAATGATTGGAAGATTGTTCTCCTTGCAGAGTGTGGTGGCTGTGAGGTCCATAATCTTCAGGCCACGAGAATAGATTTCATCGTAAGTGATTTCATCGAATTTAGTGGCTGACGGGTCCTTTTCGGGGTCGGCAGTGTAAATGCCGTCGACGCGAGTGCCTTTCAGCATCACATCCGCCTCGACCTCGATGCCACGAAGCGCAGAGCCAGTGTCGGTGGTGAAGAACGGATTGCCAGTGCCGCACGACATGATAGCCACTTTGCCGGCTTTCATGGCGTCGATAGCTTTCCATTTGCTGTAATGCTCACCGATTGGGAACATATTGATGGCTGTGAATACCTGTGCTGGCTGGCCAGCTGCCTCAAGAGCAGAGCTGAGGGCAAGAGAATTGATGACCGTGGCAAGCATACCCATCTGGTCGCCCTTAACGCGGTCAACACCCTTAGCAGCGCCAGCAAGTCCACGGAAGATGTTGCCACCGCCGATGACGATAGCCACTTGAATGCCGCTTTGCGCCACAGCCTTGATTTGGGCGGCATAATCGCCCACGCGGACGGCATCGATGCCGTAGCCCTGTTTGCCCATCAGCGATTCACCGCTGAGTTTAAGCAATATTCTATTGAATTTTGTTCTCATGATTCAAAAAGATAGAGTTATGTAAATACAAATTTACTTGATTTACACTTAGTGACCAAGAAAAATTGAATAAAAATGATTGCGGAAATGAAATCAGACGTTGTGCGGAGCATCATCGGAGGCATCAGCCTCTTCGAGCACAATATCGGACTTGCTGGGAATCCAAGCCCAAAACACTGAACCCTTGCCTGATTGTGAATCAAAACCGATGCGCCCGCCGAAAGTGTCGGTGATGGCCTTGCAGATGGAAAGTCCGAGGCCAGTGCCCTGAGCGAAATCATCGAGTTTTTCAAAGCGATGGAAAATCCTGTCCTGCTTTTCCTCGGGAACTCCAATGCCAGTGTCCTCAACATAAACGTGGATGCCGTTGTCGATGCAATAATAACCCATACGGATATGGCCGCTCGGAGTGTATTTTATGGCATTGGTGGTGAAGTTGGTGATAATTTGCGCGAGCCGGTTGCGGTCAGTGCAAATGATGCATTTGCTGTAAGGATTCTTGTAAAGCAAATCGACATTGCTGTGGCGCTGCCGCTGGCGCAAACCCGAATAAAGCTCATTGAAGAACATCGACATATCAAACTGCTCAAAATTCATCGGCATAACACCCGATTCGATTTTAGCGAGGTCGAGGATATCGCTGATGAGATGCAGAAGAAGTTCGTTGTTGATATTGATGATTTTCACATATTCCTTGCGTTCATCATCGTCGGCCTCATCCAGAAGATTGGAGAACCCGACAATGGCATTGAGCGGAGTGCGGATTTCGTGGCTCATGTTGGCGAGAAAAGCCGATTTCAGCTTATCGGCCTGCAAAGCCTTCTCCTTTTCCTGTTCAAGGCTTTTCTGAATGTTGATAAGGTCAGTGACAACATGGACGGTGCCGACAATAGTGGTGACTTTGCCATGCTTGTCGCGGATAACAGAAAATTCCTTTTCAACGTATTGGTAGGAATCGCTATGCTTATCCATGTTCTGACGGATAACCACAGGATCGGCGGGGATAGTGCCTTCGGTGATGATTTTGTTGAGAACAGAAGCAAAGCGTTCCCTGTCGGACTCATGGACGCATGAAAGCTCCTGCTCCATGGAAATACCTTCGGACGGAAGATAGTTGCCCTCGACATTATAGAAATGCCGCGAAGCCACATCATAGCGCCATACGGAGATATTGCCGGCACGCAGAGCGAGAGTCATGCGGCGATCCTTACGTTCAAGCAGTTCATTAGTTTTGCGCACTTTGATGTGCAGAATACGATTGAACGAATAGAGCACTGCAAGAGCGACAGCAAGGATGATGAGAATGATATAGACGTAAGAGGAAATGTGGCCCGGAGCGGCATAATCGAACCACTTTTTGTGGATAGTGTCGAAGGTGCCGTTCTCCTTCAGGTCGTAAAGAGCCTGATCGATATTATTGAGCAGAGAGTCGTCAGTTCCCGCATAGCGATATTCCTGCGGAGCGAGATTGGCATTTTTCACAACGAGATTGCCGAGACCATGACTTTTGTCGGTGTGAATGATGAAACGAGCCACTTCCTCATGGCAGAAGGCCGCATCGTATTTTCCGGCAGCAAGTTCGCGGAGGCCTTCGGTGATGTTGGACACAGCCACAATGTGAGGCGTGATTTTTGAATCACGGATAATTTCATAGCCGATGGAATTTTTTTCGACAAGCACAGTCTTGCCCTTCAACTGGCTCAATGCGGTGAACGGCTTGCTGTCGTTGCGGTAAATAAACGATTGGAAAACATAACTTTGAATAGGACCGAAACGGTAAGTTTTGGCACGGTCGTTGGAATAAGTTATGCCCATAATCAAATCCACTTTACCAGATTTGAAATCATCGAGGACTTTGGTCCAGTCGCGCAAGCGGATGACGTAATTGGAAATGCCAAGGTGCTTCATGAGTGCCTTTGTCAGCTCAATGTTAAACCCGTCAGGGTTTCCTTTAGAGTTGATGAACTCATAAGGCTGAAAGGCCCAATCACCTTCAATCACGAGAGCTTTTCCCGCACCATGCGAAACATAGGTAGCCTCGCTGCCGGCTGCAAAGGCGTGGCAGGCTGCCGAAGCGAAAAGAGATAAGCAAATGATTACAAATACTCGGTTCAAAATTTTGTAATGGTGGTACATCGTAAAAATAAATTCCTACATTGCCTGGACTTACAAATAATTGCATGTTTCACGGTAGTCGCAGCAGAAAAAAACTTGTATTAAATCAGTTAATGAAATAGTACGCAAAAATAGGAAATAGGCGTGACATTCCAAAATTTTGATAATTAATTTAAAATTAAATATGCGAAATGTCCTTTTTACTTGGAATCCAAGCCCAAAATACCGAGCCTTTACCGGCGGTGGAATCGAAACCGATGCGGCCGCCAAGAGTGTCGGTGATGGCCTTGCAGATGGAAAGCCCAAGCCCCGTTCCCTGCGCAAAATCATCAAGTTTTTCAAAACGATGGAAAATTCTGTTCTGCTTTTCTTTAGGGATGCCGATTCCAGTATCCTCAACATAAACGTGGATACCGTTGTCGATACATCCGTAGCCCATGCGGATATGTCCGCTTGGAGTGTATTTAATAGCATTAGTCGTGAAATTTGTGATAAGTTGAGCAAGGCGGTTGCGGTCGGTGCAAACGATGCACTTCTTGAAAGGATTTTCGCAAAGCAATTCAACGCCCGGACGGCGTTCGCGCTGGCGCAAACCGGAATAAAGCTCATTGAAGAACAGCGCCAAATCGAATTCAGTGAATTCAAGCTGAATCACGCCGGATTCAATCTTGGCGAGGTCGAGAATATCGCTGATGAGACGGAGCAGCAATTCATTGTTGGTGTTGATGATTTTGACATATTCCTTGCGCTCGTCCTCGTCGGCATCTTCCATAAGGTTGGAGAATCCGACAATGGCGTTGAGCGGAGTGCGGATTTCGTGGCTCATATTGGCGAGGAAAGCAGATTTCAGCTTGTCGGCCTGCTGAGCTTTTTCCTTCTCCTTTTCAAGATTCTTCTGCGCCTTGATAAGGTCGGTGACATCACGTCGAAGTCCGAACACATTGGTGATTTGGCCGTCATGGTTCTTGATAGGAATGCCATTGTAGAGATAATAGAAAGTTTCATCAGGATTGTCCTGCTGATGCCATTCGCAAAGCAAAGTAGCCGGTGAGTCGTTGCCAAGTTCCACACGTTCCATCATATCAGCCATTTCCTTGTTCTGGCCCGGGCCGATACGTTTGAGGAAGTCATCCTTGGTAATGGTCTCCACAATGTCGTTGGCACCAGTATAGATAGTAATCATGTGTGAGGAGACAGTATAGTCCCAAACGCGGATTTTACTTGATTTAAGAACATAATCGAGGCGGGTGGCATAGACCTGATTCTTTTTTGCAAGTTCCACCAGCTCGGTGTTGTCGCGGCGAATGCCCACATAACGGGTGACGCGCCCAGTCTTTGGGTCGCGCTCAAAAGGAGTGCCCGACGCTGAGCAATAACGCCATTCCTTGTTTTGCGGAATTTTGAGCCGTGCCTCAATTTTGAAATTCTCATCGCGACCGTTAAGCATGATCTCGCCGAATTTTTTGAGCTTCGGAATATCGTCGGGATGAATGTTGCCGAAATAGGTCTGAGGACTAATCTGGACCGAGTCGTCGTAATTGGCCATCGGCTCATTGTAGCACTTCAGGGTGCGTGTTGCGCAATCGTACTCCCAGAAAGTGAGGTTGGCGGACTTAATGGCGAAAGCCTGCTTGCGCACACTCTCCTCAAGCAATTTCTGCATCTGGAGGATGTCGGTGACATCATTGGAAGTGACGATTATGCATTTAAGATTGTCGTCGCTGTCGTAGATGGGATTAATGCGAGTGTCGATGCTGCGTATGCCCTTTTGCTTAGTGCCGAAAATGCCGTCGAATTTACGGAACAGGTCGAAATCGGTTTCGATAATGCCGTGGAAAGGCTCTATTTTCTTTCCGCGCTGCACATATTTCTTGAGATAAGGGTCGTCGTAAATGCTGATGTGGGCAGCAATCAGCTCGTTGCCGCTTGGGATGCCGAAAATCTTATTGGAAGCGTCGTTGACCTCAACCATAATTCCATCCTTGTCGTAATATTGCAGGCCGACCGAGGTGGAGGTGAAAATGGTGTGATATTTGGAGAGCAGTTCATTGATGCTCTGCTGGGTGGATTTTTCGCGGGTGACATTGCGCAAAGAGCCGATGATGGTGCTTACCTTGTTGTCGCTATCGAGGATAACAGAAAATTCCTTTTCATAATATTGCCAAGTGGATGATTTCATCTTATGCCTGATGACAATGGGCTTTTTGGGGACAACGCCGTTGAGGAGGTTGGTGAACAGACGCTTGTAATATTCGAGGTCGTCGGGATGGACAGTTTCCAAAGCCTTTTCCAATTTAATGCCTTCCTGCGGCAGAAATTCGTCCTCAAGGTTGCTGAACGTTTCGGTTGCCACATCGTAACGCCAGACGAAAATGCCGCCAGCATGGATGGCGAGAGCGAGGCGACGGTTCTTTTTTTCAAGCAACTTATTGGCCTTGCTGATTTTGCTGCGGAGCATCTGATTGAGAAAGTAGAGAGCAGCGGCAAGAATGACGAAGAAAGCCAGAATAATGTAGATTACGACTGAATTATGCGCGGACTTATTATCGCTGAACCATTTGGAGTGGATTTTATCGTAAGTTCCGTCCTTTTTCAGCTTGTAGAGGGCATCGTTGATTTGATTAAGAAGCAGTTCATTCGACCCTACAAAGCGGTAATCCTGCGGCGGAATATCGGCAATGGAAACTTCAAGATTGGTGAGATGGTCGCGACGGATAATGTAACGCGCAGCCTCGGAATCGAGAAAAGCCACATCATAGTTGCCCTCGGAAAGGCGGTGAAGGCCTTCAGTAATGTTGACGTAAGGAATGATTTTAATTCCTTTTAGTTCGCTCGCGATATATTCATTGCCAAACGAGCCTTTCTCAACCACCACATTTTTCCCCTTCAGCAGCATCACTGAGGAAGAGTAAGGAGAACCCTTGCGATAAATGATGGATTGGAGAATATAGTTGTGAGTAGGACCGAAAAGGAAGGTCTTGGCGCGGCTGTTGCTGTAGTTCATGCCCATAAGCAGGTCGGCCTTACCCGACAAGAGGTCGTTTTTTGCTACGTTCCATTCATGAAGATTGATTTCATAGTTCATGTTAAGCTCCTTCATGATGGCTTTGGTCAATTCCACATTGAAGCCATCGGGCTTGCCGTCGTCGTTGGTGAACTCGTAAGGCGGGAAAGCGCAGTCGCCCTCAATCTGAATAACTCTGCCGGAAATGGAAGATATGGAATCATTTGCGGAAAAAGCCCTGAAGCTCGTTGTGCAGACAAAGAGTAACGAAAAAAATAATGTGAGAGAAATGTAATGCTTCAAGATTAACGAATAAGGTACGCTGTAAGGCCATTAATAATTCAATAAAAGAGCCATTAACGATGCAAATGTAACTCTAACTTCTGAATTATCAAACTTTTTGATTGATTTATTGGCGATTTTGTGTTGAGCATCACCCGAAATGGAGCGGGACAGATAAAAAAAGGATGGCTGCCCGATTAAAGCAGCCATCCCCGGAATGATTTATGCTATTCGATTAAATAGAAACTATTTAACGATGACTTTTGCAACCTTGTTGTCGGTGCGGACAATGTAGAGACCCGGAGCGCAGCTGATTTTGCTCTGGCCGAGGCTGATGAGAGCACCGCCAACGGTGTAAACCTCAATCTTCTTGGCTTGGCCGATAACGTTGATTTCGCCAACACCTGCAATGACTTTAACATCGCTTGATGTGACAGCAGCAACACCGGATTTTGCTTCGAATATTGTTGGATAGAACTCGTTGATGAGGTTCTTGCTGTAAACTGTCATAACGCCTGTAGCATCGAATTTCTTTGAAAGGTCGGCAGGCATTGTGATGCCGAATTTGTTGAACACTTCCAGAGAGTCAGTGCCTGAAACGAGGAAGTAAGTGGTCTTGGTGCCAGAAACTACAGTGTCGAGGTTGACATTCTCGAATTTCACATATTTGCTTTGGTCAGCGTTGGTGACAGCAGCGATGGTCTTGATCTCAGGAGTGACTTCAACTGTGCTTGTGGCAGCAGAGAATCCACTGACAGGAACGAGTTCGAGAACCTTATTGTAGGTCGATTTAGTTCCGATGAAACCAGAAGGAATTACGTTGCCGAGAGTGTAAGCATTGTCGAGAGTGCCGAAGATGGTCATGGCGCCACTGTCGTCCTTGACGAATGTGTACTTCTTATCGGAAGTTTGAGCAGTGACGATTACATGGTTAGTGAATTTGGCGCCTGCATTGTCGGCAAGAGCTGCAAAATCAGAGATACTGGCAACATCGCTCGTGATGATGATTTTGTAAGTGGCGGAAGCAACGTCGCTCTTGGAACCATCGAGAATGGCGATGGCCTTGATGGTCATAGTGGAGTCAACAGCGATTGCTGAAGTGAAGGCCTTGGAAGAAGCAGAAGGAACAGTGCCGTCGGTGGTGTAATAAATCATGGCACCGTCGGTAGCGCTTTCAAGACTTACGCTCTGAGCGGAAGTGTAAGTGCCGGCAGCAGGGTCGAAAGTAGGAGCTGCAACAGTTACGCCCTCGTTGATGAATGCGGAAGGAGCGATTTGGATAACGCCATTGTGCTGTGAAACGAAACCTTGCACGGTGTAAGTGCCGCCGTTGGTAGGAATCGTTGCGCTAAGATTGTTGTATCCGGCGATAGAGTCAGTGCCGACATGAATCTGGAAGTTTTTGCCGGAGATTGATGTGAGAGTAGCGCCAGTGATGGCGATGTAGTGGCTGAGGATGCTTGCCTGATTTGCCTTGAGATTGGCGATTGTCATAGCTGTAGGCTCAACGGCTGTGCCAGCTGTGCCAGCATCGAAAGTGGTGGAATCGCACTGCATTTCAGGAATGCCGTTGTAAGGAGAATTTACGCCAGAAGCACCGGCAGGGATAACGTCGCCGTTGTTGTATTTGTTGCTCATTGCACCATAGACGAGGAGATAACCTGAACTATCCTTTACATAAAGGTTAGAGCCAGATTGGAAAATAGCCGTAATCGGATTGGTGATTTTGCCGGCTGCTGCACTGTCGAGAGCTACGAAGCCAGCGATGTTGCTGACAGAGGTGACAGGCTTAACCACATAGGTGGCAGAAACGACTGAACTTAAATCTGTACCCTTGGAAGCAATAGCCTTGATAGTGGTAGTGCCGAGAGTGACAGGAATAGCTGCGGTGTAGGCAGAGGAAGCAGTGGTAGGAGCAGTGCCGTCGGTGGTGTAGAAAATACTTGCACCGGCAGTGGCACATGAAATAGTGACATTCTGGTCGGCATAGAAAGTACCTCCAGCAGGAGAGAAAGCAGGGTCCTCAACGGCAGCTGGAGTGCCATAAGAAATATCAATTGACTTAATGCGCACCTGAGCGTTGACAGCTACGGCAGAAAAAGCGGTGGTGCTTCCCGTCCAAGTGACGGTGAGAGCAGTTTCATCGGCTTTAGCAGTGTCTGAACCAACAGCCATGTCGGCAGTGTAGCTAGAAGTGGTGTGCATAACCACTTTAGTTATGGCAGCACCATCGGTGCGTGAAATTTTGAAAAGAAAGTTTTTGTAAATACGGATGTGGTCGGTCTTTGGAGCCACTGGAGTAGTGCCTGACGTGTTCTGTTCGTAGGACAAATTGAAGCCATTGATGGTGGTGCTGTACATCTTAGTGCCAGCAGTCCACGTGGAGGCAGACGAATTGGTCAAGATTGTGGCAGTTGAAGCGCCTGCGGTAAGCGAGACGGCGACGATAGCCAACAAAGAGAGTAAAAATTTCTTCATAATTAAAATGTTTATGTAATATAATAAGTTGTATTCAAACGCTGTAATTGCACAAATATAATGGATTTATTTATATTTGTGCATAATAAACCTGTTAAACTTTTTCAAATCGGGCAGTTACTGCCCAATTTCCTTATAAAAGAACACTTCAGTGGGGAAGTGGTCGCTGTAGCCGTTGAGGAATACACCGCCGGCATAGGTGCGGAGCGGATAGCCCTTGTATTGGCCTTCAGTATTCATCAGAAATTGCTTGTTGAGAACCTCATTTTTCAGGAAAGTGAGATGCTTCTTGTCATTTTTGAGGAAGTAGCCGGAAATCATGATTTGGTCGAAAAGATTCCATGAACCACGATAGCAAAGAGTGCCGATACCCTTATCGAGCATGGACCACCACGGATTGTAGAAGCCGAATTCCGTGACATCCTTTTTGTCGCGCTTAGCACCGATGATCTCGGAGCAACTTTTGTTCTGCGGGTCGTCGTTGAGGTCGCCCATAATGATTATGCCCTGATTCGGATCTATTTTTAGCAATGAGTCGGCAGTCTGCTTAGCGCGGGCAGCCGCAGCCTCGCGAAGATAGCTCGAGCGTTCCTCTCCACCGAGCCTTGAAGGCCAGTGGTTGACGATGATGCTCACCTTGTCGTCGCCGAGCATACCGGTGACACACATTTGGGTGCGGGTGCGGAACGTGGGATTACTTGGGATGAAAAGCGGCGTGTTGATGACGCTCAAAACGCGGAAAAAGCGGGGATTGTAGAGCAGAGCCACGTCAATTCCACGAAGGTCGGGAGTGTCGTGATGGACAATCTGTAGATGCCATTTCCGGATGGATTCCTGCTTAACGAGGTCGTCGAGCACGGAACGGTTCTCAACTTCGCTGACGCCGATAACGGCAGGCCCCATAGGAGTGGCCTCCGACGTCATCTGGCTGATGGCGAAAGACATGTTCTTCAGCTTTGCGCGATATTTTTCTCCATTCCATTGGCGAGAGCCTTGCGGAGAGAATTCCAAATCGTATTTGCCGTTGTTGTTGATTGTATCAAAGAAGTTCTCAAGGTTGTAGAAACAAACCCCGAAAACCTGGAATTGCCTGCCTTTCTGCTGCGACTGCACTGAGATGGCGCCGAGCAGGAAAATCATGAGGAAGAACACTAATTTTCTCATCAAATAAAGGTATTAAAAATTTGCGATTGTAAAGGTACTTCCTTTTTTCAGATTGGCAATAACATTTCAATTAAAAAATGCTTATTGCTGATTTTGAAACTGCGCAATTATCAAGTTGGTGCCAACTTAAAAAGGAAAAATGGCGCTAAATGCCCAAAATGTGCCTCACCTTAGGCAGCAGAATTGTGTATTTCTGCGCTTCGCTTAGCCGATGTGTTCCATTGAAAAATTCAGCATTGGAGGCATCGTAATAGAGGCAAAACTCCTCATAACAGTTGGCCACTGTGTCCAAGCCGCCGAAAAGCGCATAAGTATTGGAGCGGTCGGAAGCAGAGATGTCATCGAACTGATGCTTTTCGACTTCCTCGTAACTATCGCTGAGCGACAAAGTGAAAAAGCATGTGGTGGCGCCGTCGGCCCGCGCTTTCAGGAATTTATGCTCGCCAATTTTCTTTCGGATGGATTGTGAGACATGGAATGCAGGATTGATGAGCAATTTTTTGAAACCGTGCATCTGATGGGCAAACATACATCCCATGGAATTGCCCACAATCAAATCAGGTTGATGCCTATGACAAAGTTCAGTAATCAGCGCTATAGCCTCATGCGCATCAAGAGGAATGTCGGGGGCAATAACCGTCACATTCTTAAGGCTGCTTAGGGCCTTTGCTGTGCCATGTTCGCCTGAAGACATCAATCCGTGAAGTGAAAGAATGGTTTTCATATAAATAAAGTGTATTTTAAATCTAAGATTAGTGTGCGTTAATAATATGCTGCAAAGATAATGATAAAATTATGATTATTATCAGTGATTTTGAGCAATTGAATCGAGCGTGACTGAAAATGTCGGTTTAAGAGTCAGGACTGAAATCGATGCGGGCTTTTCTTGCCTGAAGCATTTGAAGTTGGCGGGCAATTTTGAAACTTTTTCCGTTCATGATAAAGTTTGCGCCAGTCTGCTTGAAATGAAATGGCACTCCATGGGCTACGCAATCATCGTGGATATGCATCACCCAGCTGAAATCGCAGGGGCGTGCATTGTCGCCCGATTCGCCGCCAACAATAACCTGTTCAACCCAATCGCCAAGCCATTCATTCAGACTGATTTCGTCAAGGAGCGGTTCGCAGATAATTCCTTTATGCTTTAATGGCAAATCCTTGAAGACAGGCAACCGAAGTTCTGCCTGACGCTGGCTTTCGACTGTGCTGTAAATTGTCACGTTGTCGTAGCCATCGCCCCAATTTGGAGGGAGGCACTGCAAAATGCGGCTCACGCGTTTTGTGACTATGAAAAATGTAAGGTCGCTACGCGTGCGAATCATCTTCCATGCCTCTTTACGCCATTCGTCGGCCTCCTCGATGAAGAAGTCGGAGGTGAAGCAAGTCCATAGCTCAGTGCCTGATGGGACTTTGTAAGCGCCATTCTTTCTGCGCCAAACTGGAAGGTCGAATCTCTCCGTCTTACGGACAACGGAACTGTCGATTCCATGAAGCCCATCGCCACGATAGACGTAGCAATTCAGGCAGCCTTCGCTGATTTTGTGGCATCCGTGCCAAAGGTTCCAAATATGGGATGAGTCAGACATGATGAAAGATTTTGCATACAAATGTAATGATTTTATTCAGAATGAAGAAGAACATGCTGAAAAATGCACCATTCGGAGAAAGCACAATATTAAAATTGCATAATGGCAGGGAAATGTTTGTTTAGTTGACAAAAATGCGTAATTTTGCCCCGTAAAACATCAATTATAATATTAAAACTACAAAGAATGAAGAAAATCATTACATTAGCAATTATCGGAGCCGCGGTGATAAGCGCAATTGCTTATGCGAACGACTTTAAATCGGCAGGTGATAAGACAACTTACACATTTGACTCGCTGTGCAAAATAGACACTTCCGGCGTGACGAAGCAAAGCGAAAATGTTTACTCTGTGGCAAAAAGTTTCACGATTTCAGCCGGCGACACACTGCGTGTGGATAACGGCGTGACGCTGAAACTTGGTGATAAGGTGCAGATTGTGGTAGCCGGCGTGGCTGACTTTTCAGCAGTTGACACTGCCACCATCACAAAGATTGACACGGCTACTACTCCAACCGGCCTGCAAATGTACAGCGACCAGCCTGTGACTATAAACAATGTGACATTTGACTACTGCGCATTGAGCTACGGCAGCACCGCACCGCTCACAATGAGCAACTGCACATTCCAGAATGTGGTGAACACATCAAGCGCATTGAGCTTTTTTAGGTCGTCGGACGGAAACTCAGTCAGCAATTGCCGCTTTATAAGCAATGTCGGTTCGGGTATTCAGAGCGGTTTAGGACTGGAATTGGGAATAGAAATAAAGGATAATATCTTTTATGACAACAATACAAAAAATACCAACCGTCCACAAATCAATTTAAATTCAGGCGGCGACTATGATGTGACAATCACAGGCAACACGGTGACTGGCACAAAACGCACGAAAGTAGGCGGAATCGGCTTGGGAAACATGGCCGGAATAGGTGGCACCAACAAAGTTGATGTGGAAAACAACATCGTAAAGGATTGCAGATACGGATTTACTTCGATCGGCATAATGAATGTGATATTGAAGAACAATTCATTCATCGATGACAGATACGACGTCAGCTCAATGAGCGGCGGCAGCGGCATCAGCCTTTATGACCCGAACTACAAGCAGACAGCAATGATAACGGGCAACCGCATCGAAGGCAATCTGTGGGGCATAACCGTAATCGGTTGCGGCAACGTGAACCTCGGCAAGACTGACGACGGTGTGAGTGCAGCTGACTACAATCCCGGCAACAATATCTTCAAGGACAACGGCAACGACACAACCGGCTACAATCTGACAGCAGGCCATCTGTTCGACCTTTTCAACAATTCATCAAACACTGTGTATGCTCAGGGCAACACTTGGAATGTGGATGATCAGGCCGATTCAGTGGCAATATCCAAAGTGATTTACGACGTGGCCGACAATTCAGCACTTGGTGAAGTGGTGTACATGTCGCGCAAGACCGGCATTTCGCCAATCACAGTGCCTCATCAGAACGTGTATTTCGACGCATCGTCATATTCAATCATCAGCAACGACAACATCGAAGCCGCTTACGTGTATGCCACAAGCGGACAAATGGTGTATGCCAACACGGTGCGCAACACTTCGCTTGACCTGTCAACACTTCCTAACGGATTCTATATCGCCAAGGTGATAACCGGAAGCGGCACATCGACCGTGAAGTTCATAAAGAGATAACGAATCGATAAGATTCTTTCAAGAAAAGTCCTGCGACAAATTTTGCCTGCGGGACTTTTTTATGCTCTCGCGTTAACATTTGCGGGAGGGAAACTCAGGCAGGACCAAAAGGGGTCTGGACACCCAAACGGCTTCTAAGGCATTTAATCATAGTTGGGTTACAAAGGTGTTCACGGTTAGGGGTTGCACACAAGTGCCAAGGTTTTCGCCTAAATAGGTGAATTAAGGATTAGGCAGGCATTTCTTAAAATCTGCCATGAAAATTTAACAGAATGGGATGCATCATTTAGGGGTGAAGCATATCGTACGGAACCATTGACAACATATCAAAGAACTTGGAGCGAAGATAATTTATCATCAATTCATTGATGCGACAAAAACGGAAAAACTCATTGTCCAAAATTATATTTATGACAGTTCGCTTGTGAGTGGCAACATGATTACCGCAGCCGGAAGCAGACAACAAAGAAAAAGCCCCGTGACATGATGCCATGGGGCTTTTCCCGATTGATATTAAAAAATTCAGATGAAAATCAGTGTTTGGTCCAAGTGACATTCCAAATAGCCACACGGTCCTTGTTGCCGGTGCTTACATTCGACGGCGAGAGGGCGTGGAACTCAATTGAGAAGTTGCCGCTAACGTTGATTTCCTCGCTGTGGGCGTAAGCAGTTTTTTGACTAGCAGCCGCATCAGTGACGGTGAAAGTCTTCACCACAGAGCCGTTCTGCTTGATGTCAACGCGGAATGAAATGCCATTGCTTTCAGTGTAAGGCATGCCATAATTGAACGACAATGTGCCGCAACCTGTGCTGATGGTAGGCGAAATGAGCGAGCCTTCAGCACCGACCTTGCCACGAAGACAAGGAGCGAATGCGAATTGTGAAGTGGAGCCTGTGGCATAGCCGATAAATTGGAATGCAGGAACAACATCGGAAGCACCGCCGCTTAGAATGAGGCTGTTGGCAGCAGTCCAACCAGAAGTTGAGGTGTAAGTGCCGTAATAAGCGGTAGCTGCGCTGGAGTTGAAAGTCTCGAAGTCGCCGCGTGTCTGGTCAACAGCCGACGGAGAAGGAGTGCTTCCCTGCTCGCCATAGACAATATCGTCGATGCACCAAGTGGCATAATTGTCGTCGGCGGTGGCAGCATAGCGGAACGCGATATAAACAGTGCCGGTGTACTTGCTGAGGTCGATAACGCCAGAAGAAACCCAATCAGAATAACCTGAAGCAGGGGCTGTGGCGAAAGTGGCGTTGAGCTTGGTCTTTGTGGCAATCTTCGGGTCGGCATTGGAGAGCAGATAAACTTCCATTGTGGAAGTCTTGCTGCCGTAGCCGTTAACCTCGCTCTTGAAAGAGAGTTTCTTTGTAGGTGAGTTGTCGAGGTCGATAGCAGGCGAAATGAGCCAAGAATCGAACGGAGCAGTGCCCTTGTAGCCAGTCATGGAAGCATAAGTGTTGCCGCTGAAAGTCTTGAGGAACCAGTCCTTGTCGCCGGCAACCTGAACGTTGCCCCAACCTGCAGCTGCAAAGTCGGTAACGCCAGTGAAATCCTGCTTGAGCGAAGTGACACCGCCAGTGGCAGCAGCGAGTTTGTATTCAGAAGACGTACCGCCATTGCCGGTAAGTCCGTAAGTTCCCATATAGGTGGCCAATTTACCCTTAACCCAAATTTGAGTGCCGAGCAATTTTGCATTGTCCTTCAAGTTGGCTGCAGTGCGGAGAGCTGAATTTTGCGGAAGTTCCATGACGATGCAGTTCTTGATATCCTTAGTGTCGGCAGAAGCACCGATAACGAGGGTGTTGGCAAGTGTGGTAGGAGCTTTCCATTCAATGTCGCTATTGCTCTTAACGGCAGAAACTTCAGGAGCAACCGCACCGACGATATAGCCAGTGACCCAGCCGCTCTTGCCGCTATTCTGGAGTTCGATAGCCTTATCCATGGTGTAAGGGTTCTTTTCACTTCCCTCATCAGTGCCGTTGAAGCCGATGCAGTCCTCAGTGGAACGGAGGAGAATCTGCCAAGCTGTGCCGTAGTAGCTGAGGATGCCGACAACGCTGCCAGTACCGCTCGGCAGAATGTCGCTCTTGAAAGTGGCATAGTTGCTGTTGCGGACGATGATGGTGTTGCCGCTTTCGTCCTGAAGGGTGCGGTTGGTGGTAGCGGTTGGTTCGGAATAAGTGATAGTGCCGTTAGCTTCGCTGAACTTCACATTGTCGAGGCGAACCAGCTGGCTCTGCATCTTGCGGATGCCGTCGGGCGTGGTAGGCAGAGAAGCGATGGTGGTGGTGATGGTGTCGAGAGAAGAAACCTCAGGCATACCATTGAGTTCGGCCTTTGCCTGGAACATTGCCAATGGCAGGAAAGTGGCTTCCCAGCCGAATTGGGCAGTGTACTCAGGATAGCCGAGCTGCTGCAAAGAATTGTATTTGCCGATGAACAGGCCAGTGACAGGAATAACGATTTCCTGACCCACACGATAGGTGGAATAAAGGCTTGTGCCATTGATGGAAATTGCCATCGCGCCAGTCTCGTCCTGAATGACAAGGCTCTTATAGATGTTGCCAGTGGCATCGCTGCTGATGACACGTCCATGAATCACCATGGAATCGCCAGCAGAGGTGAGGCCGATAGTGTCGATATAATTTTTGGCGTCGTTCCAATATTTTGTCTTTAAGTCGAGGATAGTGGTGTTGGCGGTATGAGTAGCCACAGGAACAACCACCGGCGGCTGGTCGAAAGTGCCTTCGCAGCTCACGAGACCGAGGATGCCGAGCATCAACAGACTGAAATATAATTTAAAGTGTCGCATAATCTATGTTATTATTAAAAGTTTACTGATTAATTGTTATTTAAAATTTCACGCCGAGGTTGAGGTAAATCCTGATGCCCTGCGCATAAGTGTATTTATTTGGAAATTTAGTGATGGTGTAGTTAGTGAAGTCGAAACGACCTTGCTCGTAGCCGTACATTTGGATGTTGCGGTTGTTGAGCAGATTGCTTGCGCTGAGATTGACGTTGAGCGAAGAAGAGCGGTCGAGATAAATCACATGGCCGATGCTGGCATTGAGCACAAAAGCGCTCTTCAGCTTCTCCTGCGTGGTGATTTGGTCAATCTTCTGCTGGATTTCATCCTCGGTGGAGCAAACTTTCCACAAGTTAGGCATAGCCTCATGGCGCACTGGAGTGAGCATCACATAAGAGTCGTCCATGAAGGAAGCGTTGATATTGAAGTACCACTGGTGTGGAGCAGCCCAGTCAATGCCGAAGTTGTAGGCCTGCTGAGGAGTTCCGCCGACGTAATAGTTCTTCAGGTAAACGGTCTGCGTGGTGTCGGCCTTCATGCCGTTCTCGTAAGAGCGCGTGCCAGTAGGGCGGTTCTTGTACTGATAGCGTGAATAAGTGCCGGCAGCCGAAAGGGTGATGGAAGGAGTGAGCTTGAAAGCCACGCCGATTTCAACGCCCTTATGCTCCTTGCGGACACCGCTGAGCACATAATTCATAAATGTGTTGTACTGGTCGTCGTAGAATGAAGAACGCTCGGTGATGTCGGTCATGCGGGTGAAATAGCCCGTGATGGTGCCGCGGAAGCGGCGATAATTGAAAATATAGTTGATGTCGCCCGAGAAGACTTTCTCGTTGCCGAGGTTGACGATTGCGTTGTCCTCGATGCGCGGTGACACATAAGCCTGATCGAAAAGCGGAGCGTAAGTGCTGTAAGAGCCGTGAAGCACGACGTTGTTGCGTCCGTCGATTTTGTAAGTCACGCCGACTTTGCCGCTATAATTGAAATATTCGTGCTTTGCACCCTTGCCGAGAGAATTTTCGGGGGCACGTCCGTTGCGCATCTTTCCGTCGCGCTGGAAACCAGTGTAGCTGAGGCTTACGCCATAGTTGAAGTCCCAACGGGGCAGGGTAATCATATTCTGGACCCAACCTCCTGCGGTGACTGAATTGATGTTGTAATCGTAGCCGAAACGGTCGCCCTCACCAACGTGGCGGTTAGGATTGTCGATATCGTTCTGCAAAAGGTCCTTCTGATTAGGATAGTCGCGTTCGGCGAACTGGTCGATGTCGAGCCAATAATCAGCTCCGAGAAGGTCTTTCAAAGTCTTGTAGTAGGAAGCCTGAGTGTAATTGGCGTTCAAGCCTGCCTGAAGGGTGAGAATGTCGGAAAGGCGAGTCTCCAGATTGCTGTTGAACTGAAGATTCAGCTGATTGCTGTGACGCTTTTCGAGGATGTAGGTAGCACCTATTTCCTTGCCCTCCTCCTGTGCCTGCATCTTATTAAGGTAGTTGACCTGATACATGTGGTTCCAATTCAGCTGGCGTGTCTGCTCATTGTTCTCCCAAAGGCTGGTGTAGAAATCAGCGATTGACTGATTGTCGGAATAGAACGACGGCAGATAGCGGTAATAGTCAGGGCGCGGGTCAGCTGTGTTGTACCAGTTGAGAGCCGAGCTTGAATAGTAGGACTTGCGGAAACCTAGGCCAGTGTTGAGAGTAGTTCCCATTTTCGGCTTCCACACCCAGTTGAGGATTGTGGTAGGGTCGAAACTCTCAATGACGCGTGCGCTGCGCTTTTTACCGTTCTGGTAGCCCCAGTTGGGGTTATACAGGTTGTTGTCGGCCAAATCGTAAGCCTCCTGAAATGTAGGAGAACTTGAAGCGCGGTTAGTGGGAGCGCCGAAAGTGACGAGCGAGATGCTGTTTTCAGGATTAAGAACCTTCTGCACTGCAAGGAAATATCCCCATGAATGGTAGAAAGTGCCCGGAATCACGCCCTCGTCGCTGTAGCGGCCAATAGCTGAAAGAGTGACAGCCCAGCCGTGCTTGTTGAGGCCGGTGGAGTACATCGCAGTGCCGCGGAGGTAGTAGCTGCTGTTAGTGTAAGCAACGCCGCCACGGAATCCCGGTGCATAATCCTTGGCATAGGTCAGGATGTTGTTGGCACCACCGATTTTGCCGAGGGCAAAGCTAGTGGCGTCGAGTCCGTAACCTATTGTTTTGTTCTTAAATGCCTGGTTCATGCCGCCGAGCATCGAATAATTGAAGCGTCCGCGTGCTGGGTCGTTGAAATTAACGCCGTTGATGTAGGTTTCAGTGTAATGGGTGTCGTAACCGCGAAGGCGGAAGTACATCGTGCTGAAATCATAGCTTGACGCCTGATAGAAAATGTTGTCGGAAGAGCCGGTCAAGGCATTTACCGCCTGGTCGTTGCCTTCCTCATCCTCAAGCTGGTTTTCGGAAATTGTCAACTCGGAATTACCGACGGTGGTGGAAACAGATTCTTTTTTGATTTTAATAGTTTCAAGATTGTTGACGATGCCGGAGTTGAAAGTGACATCGCTGGTCCAATCCTGATAGCCGTAGCAGACGATAGTGAGCAAGTCGCTGCCGGGTGCGGCATTAGAGATGAGGAAATCGCCGCTTGAGCCGGTAGTGACAGAGATGCCTTGCTTATCAAGCAGCACTGTGGCCCCCGGGACAGGCAATCCGCTTTCCGAATCGACTACGATGCCTCGGACGCCCGTTTGCTGTGCCAGCAAAGGCAGGGCGGCGAAAATCATAGCGAATAAAAACAGTTTGAGTCTCATAAAAATAATTTCAGGTTAATTTTATAGTGTTATATGTTTGTTTTGTTAATATTAATTCAATATAAGTTTAAATGTTAATGACCCCTCCGAAAAAGGGAAATTAGGGTCAAATATAGTGATAAAAAATGAATCAATCGTATAAATTTTGATGAAAAGTCAATAAAAATTTCATGGGCATACGGTTGGTGAAATGGCGTTTGTAAAGCGCAAAAATAATAGCGCCAACTTTTTGTGGTTAATGTACTTGAACGGAAAGCAGATTGAAAGACAAGTGGGACTTGCATAAGGAAAATGATATTTTTGCAGTTCTGCTGAAATGAGCCGATAAGGTGGATTTAAGGAATAAACACCATTTATTTATTATGCCGACTGATTTGCGGCATAAATTTTTCCGTGCTATGCACGTTATTGAAGAAAGTGTGCCAAAATGGGCGGCTAAGATGATTAAAGTCGTATACGAATTGGAACAAATGGCGATTGTTCGTGAAAAAAACACTAAAATTATGGACAAATGCAAGAATGATGCGAAAAATTTCATACCTTTGTAACAAACCATTTTGAAACAAACCATAAAACGACGTAGATGAGGCTAAAGACATTAATATTATTAATATGCATTGCTTCAGGCTTGGGGATTGAGGCTCAGAACAAGTTATCAGTTCAGGATTTGAAAAATCTTGATTTTCAATTGTCGCAAAGCAGCAAATATGATAAGGCTAAATATAAGGCTATAGATGCGCTAAAAGCCGTGCTGAAGCCCGGCAAATCGTCAAATGCAAAGCGGATAGAGGCAATGATAGAACTTGGAAATGAATATGAGACATTCATTTCCGATTCTGCGCTCACATATTATAATTATGCCATCAATATGGCCAAGTCGACCGGCGATTCCACAAATGTGATTAAGGCCCGCCTCGGGAAAGTGAAGGTGCTCGGCATTCTCGGCTACTTTATGGAAGGCCTCGCCGAACTAAAGGACTTGGAGAAACGCCCAATACCTGCCGAACTGAAGGCGCAATGGCTCGACAGCGGAAGGCAACTATACTCTTACATGGCATCGTACACCCAGGACAACGACTACTATAGTTCCAAATATGCCACGATGCTGAATTTCTACCGCGATGAGCAGCTGAAAATTTTGGACAAAAAGTCACCAATTTACCGCCAATTCCTTGCCGAACACTACAGCTCGCTCGGGAATATCGACATGGCTGAGGTGATATTGTCGCAGCTGATCAATACAATTCCCGACAACACCAATACATTCGCCCGCGCTGCCAACAATATGGCGCAAATAAAATTCAAGCAGGGTCAAGACGACGTGGCAGCCTACTATCTGTCGCTGTCGGCAATAAGCGACGTGAAATGCGCTGTGAAGGAAAATATGTCGCTGCAGGAGCTTGCACTATACCTATATAAGAAAGGTGACATAGACCATGCCTACAGCTATATCTCTGCTTCGCTGTCGGATGCGGTGTTCTGCAACGCAAGGCTCAGAACCACGGCTGTGTCGAGGATTATGCCTGTAATCGACGGCGCGTACAAGAAGCAGCTTGAGCATCAGAGAAAGTTGCTGCTGTTTACCACTGTAGTGGTCAGCCTGCTGGCTATCTGCCTGATAATAGCCATCATCTATGTGATGAAGCAGGTGAAGAAATTGAATCTGGCGCGTACAAGGCTGAAGGAATCAAACCATATCAAGGAGGAATACATAGGCCGGTTCCTCGACCTTTGCTCAATTTATATGGACAGGCTCGACAATCTGTGCAAGCTCGTGGTGCGCAAAGTGACAGCCGGACAGAGCGAGGACCTCGTGAGAATGACCAAATCACCGCGATTTGCCGAGGACCAGCACAAGCAGTTCTACGAGAACTTTGATGCGGCATTCCTGCACATCTACCCGACATTTATCGATGAATTCAATAATCTTCTTGTGCCTGAAGAGCGAATAACCGTGAAGGAGACCAACAGGCTAACCACAGAATTGAGGATATTCGCCTTCCTGAGGATGGGTGTTGAGGACAGCAACAAGATAGCAAGCTTCCTGCATTATTCAGTGAACACAATCTACACCTACCGCAACAAGATGAAAAATAAAGCTCTCGACAGAGACCATTTTGAAGAAAATGTAATGAAAATCGGTAGTGAGGCATAATATCATTATTTATATTTCACCCTAAATTCGCAAAAGCCATTTACTTGATTTTTAAGTAGATGGCTTTATATTTTTTCTTTAATCGTTTATATTTAGTTTATACAGGTGAACTTTGGCGAAAACAACGATATATCTTTGCATTGTCAGAAAGAAAAAGGCATATATGCGAAAGCAATTGGCTAAGCCTTTTGGTAGGTCGCTTGAAAGTGATTGAGATTATTTCTGGCAATGTCATTGGATTCTTAGCCTATGCGATTGGCGATTATTATGTTGTTGTTTTTATAAAACCTATGAATGATTTCTCTTTCCTTTGGTTTGGAAATAATCCTTCCAAAGGAAAGGTGAGAATCAGGAAAGGTGGAAAAGATTTAAGGTTGGTCCAGCGGGACCGCCGATGGTTCACAAAGATATTTTATGATTCACAATGGTTTAATGAAAAAGGTACTCTAATATAATTCGATTGTTTACAATGAAAGTAGTGCATGTGATATGTACGAAAATGGTTTATTAATTAGGTTTAGTAAGTTAGGTAGAAAAGATTGGTTAAGTTTTAGGTTTATAAGTAAGGAGCCGCTAACGCGGCAACGATTTAAAGGCACTTCGTGAGAAGGGTCTTTTTTTTATGCCCATTTGGGAACGATGGAGGCCTATTGCACAGACTTTGTGCGGCAGCGCCGGCTGCGGCAGGTGGAATACCTTATTATATTAGATAATCGGCGATTCAGCACTATGCAGCTGGAGGTGCGCCGCAATCGCCTTGCAGCGTAGGCAAAATAAATGCCTGCCAACCCGAGGTGGGCGGCAGGCAAGTGATATTGTCGGGATTTGCCCGGAGATTAATGCTTTTGATCCTGAGGCTTATTGTTCCAGACGTGTACGCCTTCAAAGGTGACTGTGTCAGCAAGCACTACGCCGTAAACAATGTTTTTTGAATCGCCACGCCAAGGCAAAGTTCCGCTGTAACGCTTATACTTCAGAATCACCCGTTTGCCTGACTTTTGCAGGCTGAACATGATTTTGGCGATTGAATCATCTACAACCGAGTAAAGGAAATTGTCGCTTGGATAAAGGCGGGTGTCGGTCAAGTGGTCCTCAGGCACAAGTTTGCCCTCATAGGTCTTGAACATATTGCCTTGAAGGTTGAATTCCCACACAGTACCGGGCTGCTCAGCCAAAGCCACATAGGGATGATAGAAGTGCATCCAGCCGAAAATCAGCAGAATCAGCACCACGACGCCCACGCAGGACCACAGGATAATCTTGTACTTGTTGTGCCCGACCTCTATAGTGTCCTTGGCGAGTTCGCGCTCCTCTTTTTCCTCAGGAGTTTCCTCAGGCTTTTTAGGCTCCTCGATGTCATCACCGTCGAAGTAATCGTAATCATCATTATTATTGTCGCTGGCCATAATCTATATATTTTTTAGTTCTTTCTTTGTGAATTAAAGCTTTATGCCTGTGCCTTTGGTGCGTACGATGGTTTTGCCCTCCTTGATGTGGCGGCGGTCAACTTCCATATAGATGAAGGCGTAGATGCCGAGCAGAATCAGCAGAACGGCTCCGATGCCCCAAACGAGCATCGCAAATGCTGTGGCGCTTGAATTGTAAGGCATAACGAACGGGCCGAGGCCATAGAGCGACAGGCCGAAGATAATGGCAAGATGCCATGCTCCAAGTCCGCCGTTGGTTGGGATTCCCATTCCTATGCTGCTCAACACGAAAAGCACGAGAGTGGCTTTGAGGCGCACGTCGGTGAACGCGTCGGGAAAGTCGAATGCGAATGTTGCCACGTAGAGCTGGGTGAAATAGCAGCCCCAAATGAGGAAGGTGTAGATGAAAAACCACCATTTCCCTTTCATTTTAGTCACTGCGTAGAAGCCCTGCCACAGGTTGGCGAACATCGTCTTTAACTTGTTGATGAGCTTGTTCTCGGTCTTATGGGTAAACAGCCACACCAAAATTCCTATTATGACTAATAGGCCTATCCAAGTGATTGGCGAAACAAGAATGTTCCAAAGTCCGTCCTTGATTTGCGGATAAGTGTAAAGGAACTTATAGAAAGCGTCCTGAGCAATGAAAAATGTGCAGACGGTGAGGAAAAGCACCATGATGGTGTCGCTCATGCGGTCGGCAACCATTGAGCCAACCACTTTAGTGAACGATGATTTCTGCCTTTCGGCAATATAGCCGCAACGCCACACCTCACCGAGGCGCGGGAAAATCAGATTGACTGCGTAAGTTCCGAATATGGAGTTGATAAGCGCGCTAATAGGCGCATCAATGTCGATTGCACGAAGTTGAAGTCTCCAGCGATAAGCACGGAAAATGTGGCTGAAAACAGTGATAACCAGCATCACACCTATCCAAAAATAGTTTACATCACTTCGGAGAATGCTCATCATTTCGTTGAAGTTGACATTCTTATAGAGGAAATAGAAAAGTCCTACGCCAATAATCAACGGGATGAGATATTTCAACAGCTTTTGAAGAATTTTTTTCACTACTGACAAATTGAAGATATTTATTGCTAACTTTGTGACTGCAAAGATACGAGATTTTATCCGTACTTGGCAAATATAAGGAGTAAAAACGTAAATACTGACTACGATAATGCAGCATGTTAAAGCCAAAAAATCACTCGGGCAGCACTTCCTGACCGATATGGACATAGCCCGCCGAATTGCGGCCACACTTGACGATTACCGCGGAATGCCGGTACTCGAAGTGGGTCCTGGAATGGGGGTGCTCACGCAATTTCTGCTTGATGCGGGGCACGACCTTACGGTGGTGGAACTCGACCGCGACATGGTGGAACTGCTGAGCATGAAATTTCCGCAGCTCGATGGCAGGATTATCCAAAAGGATTTTCTGAAGCTTGACCTAAATGAGCTGTATGGCGACAAGGAATTCTGCATTATCGGCAATTATCCTTACAATATTTCAAGCCAGATTTATTTCAAAGCGCTCGAAATGAAGAATCAGGTGAAGTGCATCAGCGGAATGCTTCAGCGAGAGGTGGCGCAGCGGATTGCCGCTCCTCCCGGGAGCAAAACCTACGGAATTCTGTCGGTGCTGCTTCAGGCGTGGTACACTCCTGAATATCTGTTCACTGTGGATGAAAATGTGTTCGATCCGCCGCCAAAGGTGAAATCGGGCGTAATCAGATTGACTCGCAACGGCGTGACCGACATAGGTTGCGATGAAAAGCTGCTGAAAACGGTGGTGAAGACCTCGTTCGGAATGCGCCGGAAAACTCTACGCAACTCCGTGCGCGGAATGTTCAGCAGCGGCAGCGAAGTTCTTGCCGACGAGATTTTCTCAAAGCGTCCCGAGCAGCTTAGCGTGGAGCAGTTTGTGGCTTTGACCAATCTGGTGGCAGCCAATAGAAATGGAAACTAACCGTTAATACATATAATTTATAAGATGAAAAAAGTCGTAATTATCGGAGCGGGCGGTGTCGGCACTGTTGCTGCTTGGAAATGCGCCCAGAATCCCGAAGTATTCAATGAGATTGTGATTGCGTCGCATAATCAGAAAAAATGCGATGCTGTGGCCAAGTCAATCGGCAAGGACAACATCAGCACTGACTATGTTGATGCCGACGACGTGAATAGCCTGGTGCAGCTGCTGAAAAAGCATAAGCCCGACATGGTTATGAACCTCGCTTTGCCATATCAGGACCTTACAATAATGGACGCTTGCCTGGAATGTGGAGTGAATTACCTCGACACAGCCAACTATGAGCCGCGCGACGTGGCACACTTTGAATACAGTTGGCAATGGGCTTACCGCGACCGCTTTGAAAAGGCTGGACTGACGGCTATACTGGGCTGCGGTTTCGACCCGGGAGTGTCGGGAGTTTACACGGCATACGCCGCCAAGCACCATTTTTCGGAGATTGAGAACCTCGATATTGTGGACTGCAACGCCGGAAATCACGGCAAGGCATTTGCCACCAACTTCAATCCTGAAATCAACATCAGGGAAATCACCCAAAAGGGACGCTATTATCAGGATGGCAAATGGATTGTGACTGAGCCGCAGGAAATACACAAAACTCTGAATTATCCAAACATAGGTCCGCGCGAATCATATCTACTTTATCACGAGGAACTTGAATCGCTTGTGCAGAATTATCCAAGCATAAAGAGGGCACGCTTCTGGATGACTTTCGGTCAGGAATACCTTACACATCTGCGCGTGATTCAGGATATAGGAATGGCAAGCATTGAGCCTGTACTCTATGAGGGGCACGAGATTGTTCCGCTACAGTTCCTGAAGGCTGTGCTGCCGAATCCTAAGGAACTCGGCAAAAATTACCATGGCGAAACGTCAATTGGCTGCCGCATCAGCGGAAAAGACAAACAGGGCAAACCGCTAACTTATTACATCTACAATAATTGCAGTCATGAGGCGGCTTTCAAGGAAACGGGAATGCAGGCCGTGAGCTACACCACCGGCGTGCCGGCAATGACTGGCGCGATGATGTTCCTGAAAGGTCTTTGGGTTAAGCCGGGTGTGCACAATGTTGAGGAATTTGACCCGGATCCGTTCCTCGATGTACTGAATCATCAGGGACTTCCGTGGCATGAGATTTTCAATTGCAATTTGGAAGTGGACTAAGATTAAGTTCATTTGAAAAATAAGTTGGGTGGCAAAATGCAGAAATGCACTATTGCCGCCCAATATTTTTTTGGCTTGAACAAGAACTTTCTACGAAGATTTCTGGCTGCTCGATGATGGCATTTCTATGTCGTCGAACCATTTGTCGGACGAGAACCGGCAAAGGTCAACGTGGGAGCTGACACCCGGAACAACACCCTTTTCAGTGTATTGCCAAAGCACATAGTGTCCGTTCCATTTGATTTTTGGTTGGCGGAAACTGTAACGTGCTATGTAGAGAGGATATTTGTTGAAATAGGGAGATAGATTATCGTTGTAGAACGACATTTGCGAATAAATCATCGGCTGGATGCCGTAATGCTCGGTCAGCATATCCATGAAAAGCGAAAGGCTGTCGATAAGTTCCTGACGAGTCCATTGGCCGAGCTTCTCCACATCGACCATTGGAATGATGTCCTGCTCGTTCGCCATCACGGTGCGGGTGAAATTGGCATATTGCTCCTGTACCGACGAGTAGCTGCTGAAATAGTGGTAGCTGCCGATAAGCATTCCGTTGCTGTGGGCCATTTTCACGTTGTAGGCATAGTGGGGCGAGGTGTAGTGAGCGCCTTCGGTAGCTTTTATGTAGGCAAAGTGAATGTTTTTGTCCTTTTTGATTTTGTCCCACTGGATATATTGCTGGTGGCTCGAAACGTCGATGCCCTGATATTTGCTGTCGTCGCGGGCAATATTTATGTTGTGGCGCACATAACCAGTTTCGGTTCGTGTGCACGACACGGATGTGATGATTATGCCGCATGCCGCCGACATGAGGACTATCAATACTGTCTTATAAAGGTTTTTCATTATTCGTCGTTGTCCTTATTCTTCTTCTTGTTCTTTTTTTCCAGTTTCTTGGCGTTTTCTATTGAGTCGGTAATTGCTCTGTAGTCGATGATTTTTGTAGATTCCCGTTTTATTCTTCGCGTGGGGTATTGAGTCTGGTCGTACCCGATGCCGTTCGCCACTTTTTGCTTGTAGTTGTCCTGTTTTTTGGAATCTTTTTCCGAATCTTGCTGTTTTTTTTTATCCTTTTCCTTTTCTTCGTCCTTTTCCTTCTTCTTTTTCTTGTCGCTCTTTGTGGCCTTGAATTGCGGCGGTGCCTGCATCTGCACCTCATGATTTGCCACGCCTCCGGCATCAATCACAAGTTCTGAAATGGTTTTGTGATGGCGTTGACGGCGGAAAGCAAAATCTTTCACCGAAGCACCCGGGCCGAAGCAGCACAGATCCACGCGGTGGTCGATTCCGTCAACTTGGCCGTTGGATGAAAATTGCCACAGGGCATATTTTGCGTCATATTTCAGCGTTGGAGGAGTAGAGGAATATCGGGCTATGAAAAGCGGGAATTTGTTGAAGTATGGATTCAGATAATTATTGTAGAATGAACTGCTGGCATATATCATCGGGATGCAGCCGTAGTAGTCGATAATCATCTGCGCGAAAGCTGCCACGCTGTCCATCAGTTCTTTTCTGTTCCAAGGCTCTTTCACTTCAATGTCAATCATCGGCACAAGATCCTGCTCGTCGCGGTTAACCGACCTGCGGAAATTTTCGAATTGTGATTTGATTGATGAAGTGGTGCGCATGAAGTGGTAACTGCCCACTTTCACACCGTGCTGGCGTGCATTGCGAATGTTTTTAATATAATGCGGCGAAGTGTAGGATGCACCCTCAGTCGCTTTCACATAGGCAAACTTAATATTGTGGTCTTTGCTCACGGCCTCCCAATCGATGTCCTGCTGGTAGCTCGACACATCAATTCCGTCATAATTCGACCCGTTGCGGTGCTCTATGCCAGAATCCTCAATGTGCTGCGCATAAACCACTTGAAAGCAGAATAACAATAAAAAGTATATTACTAATTTTCGCATTATTTTCAAATAATCTAAATTAATTGCACACAAAATGAAGCAGAGCTTTGCGCCTTACTTCACGTTGAAATCTGCAATTTCCGTCGGCCTAACCGGCGATGCAATTATTTAGATGCAAAAGTAATACAATTCAGCGTTTTTCCTGCACTTGCGGTTGCTATTTAGTGTTAAACTATGCAATTGAAACGCATTTTGATGTTCATTTTGCATTCTTGCGGCTGTGATGCGGATGAATGAGAAAATAATTGCCGTTTTCCTCACATTATCGTGGAAACGGCAATTATTATTGCTTTTTGCAATGAGTTATTTCACATAATGCACATAGTCAGCTTTGCGCGGCTTGGCTGCGGGAGACTTGTCGGAAGCTGGATAGCCGATTACGCAATGGCCAATGCCTTCGTAGTCGCCTTCTATTCCCCATTTTTTCAGCAGAGCCTTGCCCTCAGGCGAGTCGAATACCTCCTTTGCGCGGTGAATCCAGCAACTTCCCAGCCCGACGGCGTGTGCTGCGTTCATCAGATTGCCCATCACGAGAGAGCCATCGTAAAGATACGTCGGACGGTTGCGGTCGGCAAGCACTATCAGCACCACAGGCGCGCCATAGAACGGGTCGGACTTCGTGCCGAGCACTTCAGCATTCATTTTTGAAAGCATGTCGCGGGTGCCCTTGTCGGTTACTGCCACTATGATTGGTGACTGCGCGCCCATTCCTGTCGGGGCGTAAGTGCCTGCCTCAATCACTTCATTTATGATGCTTTCAGGCGGCATTTTGTCGGCCACGTATCCGCGAATACTGCGGCGTGATTTCATCGATTCAATTATTTCGTTGCTCATATCTTTATTTTTTTGTTTTACTCCGCAAATATACGGAATTATGGCAAATTCAATGAATTTTCCAATTTAGAAAATTTGTGGAATAATATGTCGCTGAAAATTTTCTCAATGTAGCTCCTTGCATAAATTTATTAGCCGCTAATTTAGCGGCAGATAAATTTAATATTACTTATGCTTATGAATTTAAAATATTTGTATATCTTTGCATTATAAATTTAGCAGTGGCTAAATTAGCCGCTAATAAATTTTAAATATATCTTTAAAGAAAAAATTTAAGGAAATGAATTTCTACGACAGGGATGAAGAAATGGCCTCGCTTGAAGAGGCTGACAGACAGTCACAGCAAAATCATTCGATGCTGACGGTAGTGACAGGTCGCAGGCGAATCGGAAAGACCAGCCTGCTGCTCAGGCGCTTTAAAGGCGCACCATGTGTGTATCTTTACGTCAGCCGTAATAATGAATCAGCTCTTTGCATGAAATTTGCGCAGGAAATCAATAATTCCATTGATGCGTATGTACCAGCCGGTGTGACGGCCTTTTCTGAAATTTTTCATTTTCTGATGACCGTTGGTACTCAGAAGCACTTCACGCTAATTATTGATGAATTTCAGGAGTTCTTTTATGTGAACCCGGCTGTGTTCAGCGAGATGCAGGATATATGGGACAGATACCGAATGGAATCGCATGTGAATTTAGTTGTGTGCGGCTCGGTTAACACATTGATGCATAAAATTTTCCGAGATGCGCACGAGCCGCTTTATGGGCGCGCTGACAGAATAATAAAGTTAATGCCGTTTGGCCCGTCAGTTTTAAGAAAGGTTCTGACTGACTATAAGCCTGATTACACCAATGAGGACCTTTTGGCTCTTTATAACTTTACTGGTGGAGTGCCTAAATATATTGAGATGTTTGTTGATAGTGGAATGATGGACTTGATGGGCATGATTAAGCTTATTCTCAGACGCGATATGCCTTTCCTTGACGAAGGCAAAGCAATGCTGGTTCAGGAATTTGGCAAGAATTATGGAAATTATTTCTCAATTCTTTCCGCTATTGCTTCAGGTAAAAACACGATTTCGGAGATAATGTCAACTATGGGCGGCATTGAAATTGGCGGTTTGCTGAAGCGCCTTGAGGAGGATTATTCGGTCATTGAGAAGAAGCGTCCGATTTTTGCTAAGCCTGCAAGTCAAACCGTCAGATATGAAATCAACGATAATTTTTTGCGATTTTGGTTCAGATATATCGACCGCTACAGCAATTTAATTGAATCGAATAATTTAGCCAAGTTGGAAAATATCATTACGGTTGATTACTTGACATATTCAGGCTATGTGCTTGAAAGATATTTCAAGGATAAAATGAGGGAAAGCCATGATTTTAGCGAAATAGGCTCATGGTGGGAAGGCAAGAATGCTGAAAACCAAAATGAAATAGATATTGTGGGCATTTACGCTGATTCAAAGACTGCGTTGGTCGCTGAGGTGAAGCGACAATCGAAAAATTTCAAGCCTGAAGTTTTCGGCAATAAGATTGAGGCGTTGAGAAAGAAGGCCCTATTTGGGTATAAAATCAAGAGCAGATGCCTAAGCATGAAAGATATGTAAATGGATATATAATTGTATGTCAACTCATTTATGAATTTATCAGCCGCTAATTTAGCGGTGGATAAATTTGCATTACTATCTTCTTAAGAGATATTCTTCAATACTCGAAAATTATTAATGGAATAGGTGCTTTTGGCTGTAATTCCAAAAATCAATCAGGGCTGCAACCCGCTAATGGGAAGCAGCCCTGACGATGCGTTTAGTGGCCTGAAATTATAGGTTGAATTCCTTTTTCAGAGTGTCGACGTAATCGAGCTTTTCCCACGTGAAAAGTTCTACTGTGATTTCCTTGTCGCCCTCATATTTCGAGTGGAATTTCTTTGTCACCGTCTGTGGCTGACGCCCTACGTGGCCGTAGGCGGCGGTCTCTTCGTAAATAGGCAGGCGCAACTTCAGACGGCGTTCAATGGCGCTTGGACGCATGTCGAAAATTTTGTTCAGTTTCTCGGCAATTTCCGAATCACTTTCCTTAACGTGGCTTGTGCCGTAAGTGTTCACATAGAGGCTCACTGGCTCTGCAATGCCGATTGCGTAAGCCACCTGCACGAGCATTTCATCGGCTATGCCTGCCGCCACTGCGTTCTTGGCTATGTGACGTGCCGCATAGGCAGCCGAGCGGTCAACTTTCGATGGGTCTTTACCCGAAAATGCGCCACCGCCGTGTGCTCCTTTGCCTCCGTAGGTGTCAACTATTATCTTACGGCCCGTAAGTCCGGTGTCGCCGTGAGGCCCGCCAATCACGAATTTTCCGGTTGGGTTAACGTGCAGGATAATCTTGTCGTCGAAAAGAGCCTGAATGCTTTCAGGCAATTTTGCCTTTACACGCGGAATCAGAATATTCTTAACATCGTCGTGGATTTTGCTGAGCATCGCCTCATCGGCTTTGTCCTGAGCCTCCTTACTTCCGTCGGCAGCAGGGATGAATTCGTCATGCTGGGTGCTGATTACGATTGTGTGGATGCGTACCGGCTTGTTGGTGGTTCCATCGTATTCCACAGTTACTTGGCTCTTTGCGTCGGGCCTAAGATAAGGCATCGCCGAGCCTTCATGCCGGATTTCGGCAAGTTCGCGCAGAAGCGCGTGGGCAAGGTCAAGCGGGAGCGGCATATAATTGTCGGTTTCTGTGCTGGCGTAGCCGAACATCATTCCCTGGTCGCCCGCGCCCTGATCTTCAGCTTTGGCGCGTTCCACTCCGCGGTTGATGTCCTGCGACTGCTCATGAAGCGCGCTCAGCACTCCGCAAGCGTCGGCATCGAATTTATATTCGCTGCGGTTGTAGCCAATTCGGTTGATAACTTCGCGTGTAACGTCCATAAGATCGATATACGCATTCGATTTCACTTCGCCGGCAATAACCACTTGACCAGTGGTAACCAAAGTTTCGCACGCTACTTTCGACTGTGGGTCGTAGGCCAGAAACTGGTCGAGCACAGCATCCGAGATTTGGTCGGCGACTTTGTCGGGATGTCCTTCAGACACCGATTCCGACGTAAACAGATAATTTTTTTTCATTTTTCCGACTATAAATTAATTAAGTGGGAAAAACGCTAATACTGACACAACAAAAATTAAGTTGGGTTCGCAGTTTTAGCATTTTTTTAGTGTGGTTGCAAGCAGCCAAATTTTTCCACATTTAAATACGCTGCAAAGATATTTATTCTCCGTTACTTCTGCAACAGTGCTTACCAAGATTTTGCCGTCGTTATGCTTTTTTGGGAAATTCATTCCACATCTGTTTTGGCTCTGAAATTAGCTAAATCCCCGATTGAACTTGTATTTTAGCTGGATTTTGCAATTATTTATTGTTTATTCCGCCATGTTTGTCTAACTTTGCAATGCTGGTAGAAAAAATATGCATTTCTGATGCCTTAACTGTTTCCGACTTTTTTACCCGATTTTGTCAGATGAGCTTTTTGTTGCGAAATATTGTTTGAGGCTTTTATGTCAGTTTTTTACCTTGTCTTAGAGCGGTTAATTGCTAACATTATGCGCGAAACGTCCGAATTTACCCATACCGAACTTGATTCTGTCGATTTCTCTGATATCGACCTTATTCCTGTGGAGTCAAAAAGCACGATTTCCGACGTTTTCAAGGTGCGCATCAACGGGAAATGGCATTTTCTGAAGCGTCCAAAAAAGGAATTCTCCACGCATCCAGTGTTCATTTCAGCAATTAAAAAGGAATTTGACATAGGCTATTCGCTCAATCATTCAGGCATAAGCCGTTATGAGTCGGTAGGCAATGATTCGCAAGGCATTTATCTGCTTTCAGAATGGGTGGATGGCTTCACGCTTGAAGATTTCATCCGCAAAAATCCTGATTATTTTAAGGATGCAACCAACCGCCGCAAATTTGTTACCCAGATTTGCTCGGCTTTGTCGTATCTTCATGGCCGTCAAGTGCTTCACCTTGATTTGAAGCCTTCCAACATCATGATTACCAAGATAAATCATGATGTGAAACTTATTGATTTGGGATTTGCCTACAGCGATTGCTATCAATTTGAGACAAGCGGGAAATCGGAGGCTTATGCCGCTCCTGAACAGCTCGCGGAAGGTGGAGAAATCAACGAACTCACTGATATTTATTCACTTGGACTTGTGCTTGAATACGCTTTAACGGGAAGAACCGATGAGGAGGCGATGAAATTGCTTCCGCGTCAGTGGAGTCGTGCTGTGGCGCGGTGCCGCAATGAAAATCCGGCCGACCGTCCACGCAGCGTGGATGAGGTGATGAACATTGTGCTGAAAAGTCGTATGCCTTTGTTTGGTGGGCAGCATTGGTCATTGTCATTCTGTTTGTCGCCGGTGCATTGCTGTTGCAGAAAGATAAAAATGGGGCAGTGGTGCAAGTTCAGCCACAAGCAGTTACCGTACGTCAGGCTCCCAATGATTCTTCGCTGAACACTAATGCCAAGAAATTGCCGCAGGCAGAAACTACTGAAAAGAAGACTGCATCGGAAGAAAATGATAAGGAAAAGGCAGAGGAAAAACAGCCTGCCGAGGTGAAAGCCGATAAACAGGCTGAGCAACCTGCAGCTGAAAAGCATAGTGGCATTGAACGTGATGCCGTAGTGATGATTAACTCAAATTTCGCGCCTTTGGCGAAATATTCCACAATCAACGAGACCAACCGCGTTGAGGCCGGCAAACTGCTGAATTCCCTTTATGCAAAAGAGGAGCATATAAAATCGGAACTTATGGATACTTACGGCGTGAATTATTTTGACGCTACCACTGCCGTGAACGCTGCTCAGAGTAAATGCCATGTGCTCAATGAATTTTTGAAGGACTACAACAATCGTTAGTCTTTTGGCAGAACTTTCTGTACGACCTATAAAATCTTGTCATGAAGAGCAATCCTGCTGTGGTCAGCCCCAAAGGGAATCCGAACCACACTCCCTCAGCCCCGAATCCGAGCACAATTCCGAAAAGATAACTTGCCGGCAGCGACACCACTATATAAGCTATGAATGCATACGCTGTGAGCGGCTTCACATCGCCTATTCCGCGCAGTGAGTTGGCAAAATTGGTTTGAATCGAGTCGCCTGCCTGATAAACTATGAACGGCAGAATCAGCGTCAATAGCACCTTATTCACGTCGTCGCTGTCGGTGAACCAGCCGCCAAGGTGCGTGCGGAATGCCGTTACCACCGTAACCAAAATTATTGCCGCGGCAAAAATCAGCATCATTCCCGTACTGGCTGTACGCTTTGCCTCTTCCGCCTCGCCTCTGCCCCGAAAATGGCTTATCCTTACGGCCACAGCCGCTCCGATTCCGTAATATAGCATGTAGCACAGACTTCCCACGTTCACCATAATCTGATGTGCGGCAAGGGCTGAAGTGCCTATCCATCCCACGAATATTGAGGCGATGCTGAACGATGCCGTCTCCATGCCCATTTGCAGGGCTATGGGCCAGCCCATTTTGTTGAGCAGGCGGAACTCATCCCATTGGAAATGCGCTTCATGCTGCGCCTTGCGGAATTTGGCGTAATGGCTCGTGCAGAAGAAGATGAACGCCATTATCCCGAATGATGCCGCCCTTGAAATCAGTGTGGCGATTCCTGCACCAAGCAGTCCCATACGCGGACAGCCCCAATTGCCGAATATCAGCAGCCAATTGCCGAAAATGTTCAGCCCGTTCCCAATAAGCAACGCCCACATCGGTGTGCTTGTGTCGGCAATTCCGTCGCTGAACTGCTTCAATAGGCTGAACCATAATATGAATGGAATTGATGCGAGTTGCACCAAAAAATAAGGCCCAATTATCGGCAAAAGTTCTTCGGGCTGTCCTAAGAACGGAATGCAGAAATAAAAGCCTGTCATCACGGCTGAAATCTCCACTGCCACCAGCGTGTTGGCAGTCCAGCCTCCAAGCAGCGCCTTGCCGATGCCAGCAGTGTCGCCTACACCGAACCGTGAGCCAACCACCGGCGTCAGCCCGTAGGAGAATCCCATCGAAAATATTGCTACAAGCGCAAATATTGCATTCACGAATCCGGCTGCCGCAAGTTCATGAGGCCCGTAATGTCCCACCATCAGTGTGTCGGCAAGTCCCATCACAATCATGCCAAGTTGACCCACAATTATGGGAAAACCTAATTTCATCAGGGCAGTGCTGTGGCGTGTGTAGGAAATCATTTTGCAAAAGTAATAAATTCGGATGGTAATTTCATTAATTTGCTCGCTTGCAGGCTTAATATCCACGTTGGCACGTGTTGATAATTTTACCTGTCGGTTTTTTTATAAAAACTTATATTATTTTTGTTTGTTTTTATGTTTTTATTGTAACTTTGTGCCAATAAACTTCTGCGGCGACGTGGATGTTGGCTTGATGATTTTTTTGAATCCCTTGTTGAGGCGATTTCTTTAACTATAAACGATATTTGAGCAAGTGAACTACTCTTTTGTTGATTTTTTGTCGCTCCTTGGAGCGGTGGGCCTTTTCCTCTATGGAATGAAGGTCATGAGCGAAGGCTTGCAGAAAGCCGCTGGTAACAGGCTGAGGAACATCCTCTCGGTGATGACCAAGAATAGGTTTATGGGTGTTGTAACGGGCATCTTCATCACTGCTCTAATCCAGAGTTCTTCCGCCTCCACTGTCATGGTGGTCAGCTTTGTGAATGCCGGCTTGATGACGCTCGAGCAAAGTATGGCGGTGATTTTCGGTGCCAACATCGGTACTACCTTCACAGCATGGATTATTGCCGTATTCGGCTTCAAGGTCAATATCGCGTTATTCTGCATCCCGTTAATCGGTATTTCTGTTCCTCTGATTTTCACTAACAAGTATAAGTCAACCGGTGAATTCTTGGTTGGATTTGCCTTCCTGTTCATGGGTCTTGAATACATCAGCCATTTCGTTCCTGACCTCAAGTCAAGCCCTCAGATTTTCGAGTTCCTCACCAATTATGCTCAATACGGTTTCTGGTCAGTGCTGCTTTTCATGACTTTCGGTATGTTGGTCACAATGGTCATCCAATCGTCAGCAGCCACATTCGCCATCGTGCTCATCATGTGCAGCAAGGGATGGATTCCTTTCGACATGGCATGCGCCACGGTGCTCGGCAGCAACATCGGAACAACAATTACTCCTATTCTGGCATCATTAAGCGGCAACTTGGCGGCGAAACGTGCTGCCTGCGGCCATTTCCTATTCAATTTCCTCGGCATGATTTGGACTGTGATTCTGTTTGTCCCATTCATGCAGCTAATCACTTGGATTACTGTTCACCTTGGCCAGAACGACCCTAACCTGCTTTATGGATTTATCGACCAGCATCCTGAGGTGCTGACGCGCAAGGCGCTGCCTGCCATTATGAAGCAGTTTGCGGTGCTTCAGTTCTCGGTGTCGTTCGGTATGTCGATGTTCCACACAGTGTTCAATACGGTCAACCTCTGCATCATGATTTGGTTCACCAAGACGTACGTCAAGATGGTCAACTTCCTGCTCAAGAGCAAGCATAAAGACGGCGGAGATGAATTCCAACTGAAATTCATTTCCCACGGACTTCTGAATGCAGCCGAGCTCAACATAACCCAGGCGCAGCGGGAAATTGTCGTATATGGCGAACGTGTGGATAAAATGCTGAATATGGTGCATGACCTGGTGCACACCAAGAATGGCACTGAACCGTTCAATAAGCTATATTCGCGCATAGAAAAATATGAGGAGATTTCTGACCGTATGGAAATTGAGATTGCCAACTATCTGCACAAGGTGGTTGAGGGCAGGCTCAGTAATAGCGGTAAATTGCAGGTCACCCAGATGCTAAGCGAAATCAGTGAAATTGAAAGCATTGCCGACAGTTGCTTCAATATTTCCCGTACCCTTGTCCGCAAGGAGGAGGCCCACAGCCACTTCACACAGGAAATTTACGATAACATCGACACCATGTTCTCTTATCTCGGCGCTGCCATGGCAAATATGCTTACGGTACTCCGCAACACTGAAAACGTGACGGAAACGGAATTGATTAAGAACTTCAATCAGGAGCGTGAAATCAATAATTACCGTAACCTCCTGCGTACCGAGAACATTGAAAATGTAAATCAGAAGAAATACGACTACCAGTCGGGTATTTTCTATATGGATATTGTGTGCGAGGGCGAAAAACTTGGCGACTACATCATCAACGTCGTTGAATGTGTAGAGCAGCTTTATCGCGTGCGCACCAATCCTGACGAGAACGACGCCTGATTAGTGTGTTGTTTGTTGTATGATTTTTTGGGGAGTGCCTAAGGTCGCTCCCTTTTTTATCCTTAATCCTTTAACGTGACGGCTTTGTCTGCGTTCAGGTCAGCATGAATTGTCAGTTTTTCATATTTGGATTGTAGCTTTCATTCTGCTTAAATTTTATTAATTCAATGGAGCTGGTTTGCGCTTTCAATTAAAATAATGTATCTTAGTAGGCTATTTTGAAAGAACCAATATATTTCATGTTTAAACCACAAAATTATTTGATATGAAAGATTTAAAAGGAACAAAGACAGAAGCTAACTTGAAAGAGGCTTTTGCCGGCGAGTCAATGGCCCGTAACAAGTACACTTACTATGCTTCTAAAGCACGTAAAGATGGCTATGTTCAGATAGCTAATATTTTTGAGGAGACCGCTAATAATGAGAAAGAGCACGCTAAACTATGGTTCAAGCTGCTCATGGGTGGTGACATCCCTGCAACTGATGAGAATCTGCTGGATGCTGCCAGCGGTGAAAATTATGAGTGGACCGATATGTATGCCCGTATGGCCAAAGAAGCTCGTGAGGAAGGCTTCACAGCTATTGCAGCCACTATGGAAGGCGTTGCTAAAATCGAAAAGGAACATGAGCAGCGTTATCGTAAACTTCTCAAGAATGTTAAGGATTCAGTTGTCTTCTCGCGTGATGAGGATTGCATTTGGCAGTGCTCAAACTGCGGTCACATTGTTATCGGCAAAAAGGCTCCGGAACTCTGCCCTGTTTGCAAACATCCGAAAGCATACTTCCAAATTAAGGCCGAAAATTATTAATCTTGCTTTAGGCTGAAATTTGACCTGAGGATGTGTCCATTAGCGGCACATCCTTTTTTTATGCATAATAAAAAGAGGTGCATTATTCAGATGCACCCCAGTTGGGGAATTCGATAGTGAATTTTATGGATTTGAGCGGCTACTTGGATGTGGCCTGCTTGTACTGGGCATCATCTACCGGGTCAAGCCAAGAGTTGACGTTGGTTTGGGGGTTGGTGGCTATCGCAAGATGGGAGAACCAGGAATCGGGGGCTGCACCATGCCAATGGACGACGTTGTGGGCGATTTCTACCACGTCGCCTGCCATGAGCTGACGGGCTGGCTTGCCTTTTTCCTGATAATATCCGCGTCCACCTACGCAGATTAGGAGCTGTCCGCCGGTGTGGCTGTGCCAATTGTTGCGGCATCCCGGTTCGAAGGTGACGTTGGAAACGGGACAGTTCAAATCGGCGTTCGATGTGAGCGGCGCAAGATAGGCCTGCCCGATGAAGAATTGTGAGAACTGTTGCGGCAGCTCATTCCCTACGGGGAAAGAACTGATGACTGGAATTTGCTTTTTCATTATTGCCTGAATTTTTTGTTGTGGCAAAGATAGGCGGAATTATCGTGACTGCATTTACACGAATTACTGAATTATTTACCAAAATCACTTTTGATGCGTGGCGGAAATGCTATTTCAGCAGGTCGGGACGGAGGCGGCGCGTGCGCTCAAGCGACACTTCATGCTTCCACTCGTCGATTTTGGCGAAGTTGCCGCTGAGGAGAATGTCGGGGACTTTCCAGCCTTTGTAGTCGGCAGGGCGGGTGTAGTCGGGCGGAGCGAGAAGGTCGTCCTGAAATGAATCGCTGAGGGCTGACTGCTCGTCGCCGATAGCGCCAGGGATGAGGCGTACCACTGAGTCGGCAATGATGATGGCAGGGATTTCGCCTCCTGTGAGGACGTAGTCGCCGATGGAGATTTCACGTGTTACGAGATGCTCACGGATGCGATAGTCAACGCCTTTGTAATGCCCGCAAAGGATGATGATGTTGTGGAGCATGGACAGGTCGTTGGCCACATGCTGATTGAACTGTTCACCATCGGGAGAGGTGAAAATCACCTCATCGTAGTCGCGCTGGCTTTTAAGGTCGGATATAGCGCGGTCAACCGGCTCAATCTGCATCACCATTCCGGCTTCGCCGCCAAATGGGTAATCATCCACTTTGCGGTGCTTGCGCAAGGAGTAGTCGCGGAGATTGTGGACGACGATTTCCACAAGGCCTTTGTCCTGTGCACGCTTAACGATTGAGCAGTTGAGCGGGGATTCAAGCATCTCCGGCAAAACTGTGAGTATGTCGATTCTCATCTGTAACATTATTCGGCAAAAGTACAATAACGGCAAGGATAATTCAAATAAAAGAGGAGAATAATTGCACGTGGCGGTGAAAACGGAATTTAATGCAGAACGCCAAAAAGTGATAATGAACTGAAGAAAAAGTATCATAAATCTTGATTTTGATAAAATTCAATCAATATTTTTACGGAATGGCATTAATTTTTACGTTATGATTTTTTAAAAATTGCCATAATGCGATAAATTTGCATTGCAAAACGACTTAAGAAGACATTATATATTATGAAATAATATTCTTTTGTTACACACTAATATCATAAAGAGGCCAAAATAAATTTATTAAGGCAAACGAGAACCGCCTTCAAACTGAGAATTGATAAGGCGCTTTTCAATTGAAATGATCAAGGCTATATTAAGCTTACCCCGCCGGAATTAAAAAATTCCGGCGGTTTTTTGTTATAATATAAGGGAAAATGAATTATTTTTGCATGTTAAACTAAGAACAATAGCCAAAAATGGACAATGAATATATAATAGACTTTTTTTCTTTGGGCTTTTCTTGCGGAATCTGGGCACTATTGGGGATAAGATTTGTAACTTCTAAGGGCAGTCGCCTGAAGAAAGTGACAGGATGGGTGTTGCTGCTCTGGATGTTGCTTGACTTGAAAGACCTGTTGCTGTATTTCCACAATATAATAGGTGAGAGGGAGATAATGCTTTCTATGTCGTCGCTGGACTTCATAGTGGCGCCGACGTGCGTGTTCATCCTGCATGAGCTTGTGGACCCGAAATGGATTAACACTAAACGGGTGATGATGCATGAAATTCCATTCCTTTTGATAGGCGTGATAGATTGTTACGCTGACAGCACTTTCCTGTATGTGATTTCAGTGATTGGCACAATAGTGTATGTGGCATACAACTGCTTCATTTTCATTGGGGCTAAACGCAAGTATGACCGCGCCATCAAAAATGAGTATTCAAGTACTGATACCTTGAACCTGCGTTGGCTTGGAATCACGACAGTGCTTTTTGCTATAGTTGAATCGTTTTGGACGCTGTCGTTCTACTACGAACATCCACTGATTGACGCTTTGGACTATTTTGTTTCGACAGTGCTTTGGGTAGTGGTGTGCTATCATGTGGAAAGACAGACAGTGCCTGAATCGATAGAAATTGAAGGAGAGGCAGAAGTGCAGGCGGAAGAACGGCTGGAAGAGGAAATAGTGCCTGAGAGCGTGAGCGTGCAGGAACTGGCCCATAAGTACCATTTCAAAGGCTCGTTTGAGGACGAGTTTGCTGAAAAGGAACTGTTCAAAAATCCGAATTTGACCATTAACGATGTCGCTACAGAGTTGGGGACAAACAGGACGTATATATCGACATATATAAACGACTGCATGAACATGACATTTTATGACTATGTGAACAGCAAAAGAATTGAACATGCTGAAAATTTGCTGACTACCACTAACGATACACTTCCTACTATAAGCGAGACGTCAGGATTCTGCTCGCTATCGACATTCCACAGGGTGTTCAGAAATAAGCATCATTGCACCCCGACCCAGTTCCGCACGATTCATGCAAAAAAGCTTGAAGCGGAAAAAATGCAGCCGGAAGCAGTGGAAACACGCTGAATTTTTACAGAATAATATGATATTTTTACGCATTGGCACTAAATTCATGCCAGTGGTTGCCTAATTTTGCATCGAGAAAATTTGTGTAATTTTTGATGGATTAATGGAAATTTTATTTATATGAACAGTAAACTTTGAATTAGTACTGTTAAAGCAAAATTGGGTTATATGTAAAATAAAGGACCGCGTGAAGCAGTCCTTTATTTTTGTTGATAAAAAACGGGGGCCGCGAAGCATCACTGCTAACGGCTCCCTCAGAAAAAATATCTAATAATTTTTTACGCGCAAATATAATCATATTCATTGGAATACGTATCATCCAAATAATCCTTTTTGTCGCTTTTATTCATTCTGTCCATTCTGTCCACGCAATCCAAATTTGGAATTGGAATAGATATAGGAGAATGTAGGGAAGATAATGTGCAACTATTGTGCCTCTACAATGGCATTCTCAGGGGCTAATCTTATATTTCGTTGGTCCGCAAGTGCAATAATGACTTTAGCGTAGTTTGTGGTGAAAATGCGAAATGCGTTTGCAATATGGAAATCATTAATTCCGTAAGGCCCGACTTGAATTTAGGACATAAAAAAACGAAGACCGAAATTGCACAACTGCAAACGGTCTTCGTTTGGGAAAATATCTGATCTTGTTTTATTATAGCCTCAGATTAGAGCACGCTGGAGATTCTTAGATTTTTGGACCAGCTTCGATGAGTGCCTTGCCAGCTTCGTTGCCGCTGAACTTGGAGAAGTTCTTGGTGAAACGGTTAGCGAGGTCGAGAGCCTTGTCGTTCCAAACCTTAGCGTCGGTGTAAGTGTCGCGTGGGTCAAGAATCTTAGGATCAACTCCAGGTAATTCGGTAGGAACTTCAAAGTCGAAGTACGGAATCTTCTTTGTAGGAGCCTTTTCGATTGAACCGTCGAGGATAGCATCGATGATGCCACGTGTGTCCTTGATGGAGATACGTTTGCCGCTACCGTTCCAGCCAGTGTTGACCAAATAAGCCTTAGCACCTGATTTTTCCATGTGGCGAACGAGTTCCTCAGCATACTTTGTAGGATGCAATTCGAGGAATGCCATTCCGAAGCAAGCGGAGAAAGTAGGAGTAGGCTCGGTGATGCCGCGCTCTGTACCAGCCAACTTAGCGGTGAAACCGCTGAGGAAGTAGTATTTAGTCTGTTCCTTAGTCAGGATAGATACTGGAGGAAGAACTCCGAATGCATCAGCTGAAAGGAAGATGACCTGCTTTGCAGCAGGAGCGTGGGAAATCGGCTTAACGATGTTGGTGATATGATTGATTGGATAAGAAACACGAGTGTTTTCAGTAACGCTCTTGTCGGCGAAATCAATTTTGCCGTCCTTATCAACAGTGACGTTCTCAAGAAGAGCGTCGCGCCTGATGGCGTTGTAGATGTCAGGCTCTGAGTCCTTGTCGAGGTTGATGACCTTAGCGTAGCAGCCACCTTCGAAGTTGAAGACGCCGTTGTCGTCCCAGCCGTGTTCGTCATCACCGATGAGGAGACGTTTAGGATCGGTTGAAAGAGTGGTCTTGCCAGTTCCGGAGAGACCGAAGAAGATAGCAGTGTTTTCGCCTTTGAGGTCAGTGTTGGCAGAGCAGTGCATGGCAGCGATGCCCTTAAGAGGTAAGAAGTAGTTCATCATTGAGAACATACCCTTCTTCATTTCACCGCCGTACCAAGTGTTGATGATAACCTGCTCGTGGGAAGTGATGTTGAAAACTACAGCAGTCTCTGAGTTCAAGCCGAGTTCCTTGAAGTTCTCAACTTTAGCTTTAGAAGCGTTGTAAACAACGAAATCAGGCTTCTGGTCAAGTTCTTCCTGGCTGATAGGCTTGATGAACATGTTGCTTACAAAGTGAGCCTGCCAAGCAACTTCCATGATGAAGCGAACTTTCATGCGAGTGTCCTTGTTGGCACCGCAGAAAGCGTCAACCACATAGAGCTTCTTGTTGCAGAGTTCCTTTTGAGCGATTTTCTTAACGGCAGCCCAAGTGGATTCACTTGCTTTCTTGTTGTCGTTCTTATATTCGTCGGAAGTCCACCAAACGGTGTCCTTGCTGTTCTCATCGTAAACAATGAATTTGTCCTTAGGAGAGCGTCCTGTGTAGATACCAGTCATAACGTTGACAGCGCCAAGTTCAGTGAGTTGGCCTTTGTCGTAGCCCGTCAAAGTCGGGTCCATCTCATCTTTGAAGAGATCCTCGTAAGAAGGATTGTAAACTATCTCGGGAGTTCCCGTGATACCATACTTTTTTAAATCGTCTTTTGTCATCTTCTTATAATTAAAAAATAAATAATTACGAAATAGAAACTTACGTTAAAGTCTTGATGTTAAGCAAAAACTAACGAATCAAATTAGAACAATACTGAAGTGAAGCCCGTCACTTCAAGGAAAAACCTAAAACAAGTCCTTTAAACCGATGCAAAGTTACGCATTTTTTTAATACGCCATACATAATTAAAGAAATTTTTCCGCAATTATTTTATGTTTTGTTTTTTTATCACTCGTTAAGCAAATTATCTCGTTTTCATGTCCTTTAATTCTCTCTTTTTGTTCAGTTTTACGCATTTTTGGTGGGGCAGTGCTCTCCTGACTTTGCGCAGCCCGCTGCCGGCACGGTTGCAGACATTAACATTTATGCTTTCCTCCTGCACAATGTGCCATTGAATTTTATGCATTTCATTTTTGGGGAAACGCTAAAATCGAGGCATACGAAATTGATTGTGTTAAAATTTTGTTAAAACGGCATCGGAATGCACTCATAAAAGCATATAAATGATATTTTTACAAAAAATCGTGAATTACCCTTTTTCTGATTGCCGTCAGTAAAAATATCAGTAGATGGCATCGACAGTGTAATCTTAATTAAGAACATCGAATTATATGAAATTCATCAAAATCTAAAAACAAATGAAAAGATATGTCTGGCTTCTGATTGGAATTATAGTGTTTGCCATAATGCAAATCGTTGGATCGCCATCAGGATTACCCGGCGATGCATGGGACGTGATTTGCGTTGCCACACTGATGACAATTCTGTGGATTTCCGAATCAATTGAACTCGGCATCACAGCATTGCTGCCTATTGTGCTGTTCCCGATTCTTGGAATAACGCCATTCGAGAAAGTGACGCTTCAATATGCCAACGAGACGATTTTCATGTTTATGGGTGGCTTCATGCTCGCCATAGCCCTTGAGCGGTCGCGAATTCATGAGAGGTTTGCCATGCACTGCATCCGGCTGATAGGTGGCACGCCGTCGCGAGTGATACTTGGATTCATCATCGTCATCTTTCTGCTGTCGATGTGGGTGAGCAACACAGCGGCAGTGCTGATGACAGTGCCGATATGCACAGCCGTAATCGACCGTCTTAAAGCCCAGGCCCGTCCCGACGAGGAAGGTGAAATAAAGAAATTTTCAAAGGCCCTGTATCTATCGCTCGCCTACGCAGCATCAATAGGCGGTATCTGCACCCTGATAGGCACTCCGCCAAACATAGTGCTGGCCTCGATTTTGGGGCAGGCAAACGTGACCTTGACTTTTGTCCACTGGATGATTTTCGCCACTCCTTTAGCGGTGATCTTCATGGCAATAGTGTGGCTGTATCTCACCAAAGTGCTGATGACGAAGAAAGCCCGCAACATGAAAATAAACTCCGCCAATATCACGGCGGAGATTAGCAATCTCGGGCCGATGACCACGCATGAGAAACGCGTTGCTGTGGTGTTTGTCTGCATTGTGGCATTATGGATTTTCAGGGGACTCATCAACATTGAATTTTTCACGAAAATTTCCGACACCACGGTAGCCATTGCCGGTGCTTTAGCCCTGTTTCTGATTCCTTGCGATAAAAAATCAGAGGAACATCTGCTTGAATGGAAGGACGCTGCCCGCCTGCCGTGGAACATTCTGCTCCTGTTCGGCGGTGGCTTGGCACTGTCGCAAGGCTTTCTGTCGTCGGGATTAAGCAGCACCATAGCAACTTATGTGAGCGGGCTGCATAATCTCGACATGATGTTCTTCATCGTGATAATTTCTCTCACCACTGTGGTACTGACCGAATTGATGTCGAACACAGCCACTGCCAACCTGTTGATACCAATCAGCATCGGTGTGGCCGCCGGTCTTGGAGCAAATCCGATGATGATAGCCATACCGGTAGCCATTTCATCATCGTTCGCATTCATGCTGCCGATTTCCACCCCGCCAAACGCAATCGTTTACAGTTTCGGGTACATTCGCATAAGGGAAATGGCATTGACAGGATTGGCATTGAATATCATCGGTTTGATACTTGTGTCGATTTACAGTTATTTCCTCGTGCCGATTGTGTTTTAATCCATTTTTTATCCAATTCACTTGCCAATTGAAAAAAATGATATATCTTTGCACCACCAATCGCCCAGATGGCGGAATTGGTAGACGCGCTGGTCTCAAACACCAGTGGATTCACTTCCATGACGGTTCGATCCCGTCTCTGGGTACCAAAAGAGGGCCGAGTCGTTGATTTTCAATTACTTGGTTCTCTTTTCCTTTTTAGAAATTAATTAGTGAATGATTATATTAGTGGCCCTTTAATCAATGAC